>NZ_DATCVQ010000611.1:0-31536 GCF_036566765.1 Streptomyces sp. | reverse complement strand
GTCCGCGCCACCGGCATCCCCCGCAAGGCGGTGACCAGGTCGAGGAGGCGGGCCTCGTTGCCGGTGAGGCCGGCGGCGTGGAGGGCGGTGTCGGCGTCGGTCATGGTGGGGGTGAGGATGGCGGCCGCGAGCGGGGTGAGGGAAGGGTCGCTGAAGACGGCCTGGGTGGTTTCCAGGAGTCGGATGTACGCCTGGGCCGCTGCGCGTTCGCGTGCGGTGATGCCGGTCATGTCGGGCTCCCTCTCGACGGGTCGGAGGCTTCCACCCTCTCCTACGGGTCTGACAGTCAGGCCCCGCCGCCCCGGGCGGCCAGGTGCGAGGCCAGGCGTTCGAGGAAGATCCGCTGGCCCGCGACCAGCAGCGGGGCCGCCTCGGCGGGGGTGAACCAGCCGACGCGGTCGATCTCCGGGAACTCCCGCAGCGTCCCCGAGCCGCGCGGCCACTCCATGGTGAACGTGCCGGGGACCACGCGGTCCGGGTCCAGGTCGGCCTCGACCGCCCAGATCGTGACGGTCTTGCCGGAGCTCTGCCGGGCCTCGCCGAGCGGGACCCGCTCGCCGTCCGGGGCGGGCAGGCCCAGCTCCTCCTCGAACTCCCGGGCCGCGGCGGCCTCGGGGGTCTCCTCGGGGCCGTACTCGCCCTTCGGGAACGACCACGCCGCCTGGTCGCGCGCGGCCCAGAACGGCCCGCCCATGTGCCCGATCAGCACTTCGACGCCGCCGTCCGCGGCGGTACGGAAGAGAAGGAGACCCGCGCTTCGCTTGTCCGGCATGCCGTCAAGTGTGGGCGAGCGCGGGCCCCTACGCCACCGCGTGCTGTCAGATGCCGCAGCTGCTCGCCGACCAGAAGCGGCTCGCCCGCGTGTCGACGTGCGCGTGGTCCCCGTGGCCCGGGTAGCCCGGGCCCAGGATGCCGTTGAAGCCGTGGTTGCGGGCCTGCTTGGCGAGCGTGCACAGGGACGGCGAGCCGGTCAGGTCGACCCCGTCGCCGTACAGATGCCGGCTGTCCGACGCCCCGCCGACCGCCGAGTTGCAGGCGTACGAGCGGAAGCCGCTGCTCACCGAGATCGGCACGTCGCCCAGCGCGTGTCGCATGGCCTCCAGCTTCCACATCGCGCGCAGCGCGTTCGACTTGGCGGTCGCCGCGCTCACCGCGCCGCCCGACCAGTCGCCGTTGCACTTGTTGAGCTCGGCGTACGTGAAGTGCGCAGGCGTGCAGTCGGCGTCCTGGAGGGCGTACAGCTTGGAGAAGGTCGCCGGGCCGGCGACGCCGTCCGCGGCGAGTCCGTAGGCCTGCTGGAAGCGGGTGACGGCCGCCTTGGTGGCCGGGCCGTAGTCGCCGTCGACGCCGAGGACCGCGCCGTAGCCGGGGTAGCCCGCGACCCGGATCTGCAGCTGGGTCACGTCCGCGCCGGACATGCCCGAGGACAGGGTGCGTCCCCAGGTGTAGCACTCGTCTGCGTACGCCGTACCGGATGTGGCGACCGTGCCCGCGAAGGCCGCGGTCACCACCATGACCAGGCCGAGCAGGATTCTGACCGTGCGCCGGACCATGACACCTCCGTGCGGAGAGAGGGTTGGAAGGGTGCTCGATGCGTGCTGGGTGGGTGCGCCGTGCGTGCGCCGTGCGTGCGCCATGCGTGCTCGACAGTGCTCGCCGTGCTGGGCGTGATGAGCATGGTGGGCCGCGGGTGGGGCGGTCAACAGCGTCGTACGGGTGCCACAGGACGGGACCACTGGCACTCGCGTCTCACCGCGCGCGGAGCACCACCGGGCCGCCGTCGGGATCCACCGCGGACGCCCAGTCCGGCGCCAGGCGGACCGAGCGCGACGGGTCCAGGGTGCGCAGCAGGCGCGTGCGCATCAGCATGCGGCCGTCCTGCACCGCCCACACCACGGGCAGCCGCAACGGCTCGGCCGGCCGCAGCAGGAACGGCCGTCGCGTGAACGGCGCGTCGACCCGGTTCGGGCTCACCCACAGCAGCGGCGACTCGACGACCAGCGGGACGGAGCGGGCCGGCCACGGCGCGGCGGCCAGATGGCGGAGGATCGCCTGCGCCGCGGCCCGGCCCTCGGCCTCCGCGACGGCGGCGGGCTCGACGCCCCGCAGGGCGTTGCCGGCGGCGAACACGCCCGGCATGGAGGTGCGGAACGCGCCGTCCACGACCGGGCCCCGGGTTGCCGCGTCGAGCGCCAGGCCGCCGGACCGGGCCAGTTCATGGTTCGGGATCCAGCCGCCCGTGAAGACGACCGTGTCGCAGGCGAGCGTGCCCGTACGACCGCCCCGGTGGCGCACCGTCACCCCCGCGAGCCGACCCCGCCCGACGAGCCCGGACACCGTCGTCCAGGGGAGCAGCGGTGCGGCGAAGTCCCCCCGGTACGCGGGCGGGCGCGGCCCCTCCGTCACCACGGCCACGACCTCGACGCCCGCGCCCCGCAGCGCCCGCACCGCATGCCGCGCGACCGGCTCGGCCCCGACCACCACGGCCCGCCGCCCGATCGCCTCCCCCCGCATCCCGTACAGGTGGACGGACTGCTGAAGCTCACCCGTCGTCAGCACCCCCGCCGGACGCGCCCCGGGCACGAGCCGTGCGCTCCGGGGCCGCTCCCGCGCCCCCGTGGCCAGGACGACGGCCCGCGCCGTGATCCGCTCAAGGCCGCCGGGCCCGGTCACGTCGAGCGTGAGGGGCGACTCCGGCAGCCCGGCATGCGCCCACCCCGTCGCCGTCACCCCCGTCCGGACCGTCGCGCCCGCGCGTACTGCCGCGTCCGTCAGGCGGCGGGCGTACTCCGGGCCCTGGAGCGGGCGCCACGGGCCAGGGCCGCCGAAGCCGGGGTGCGCGCAGTGGCGGGGGACTCCGCCCGCGTCCGGGTCCCGTTCCAGGACCTCCACACGGCCCGCGCCCGCGGTCGCGAGCGTGGCTGCCGCCGACAGTCCGGCTGGTCCGGCACCGACGATCAGCACCTCCACCGTCCGCTCCCGCCTGCCGCCCCCATCCGTCACTCCCGGCACCCCCGCGCCTCCTCGAACTGCGCCCGTACCGCCGCCCCGCACGCGAAGCCCTGGCAGCGGCCGCCCCGGGCGCGGGTGCGGCGGCGTAGGCCGTCGAGCGTGGCGGGCGGGATCGCAGCGGCGAGCGCGTCCCGGATCTCGCCCCGGGACACCCGCTCGCAGTGGCAGACCAGGCGCCCGTACTCGGGGTCCCGGGCGATGAGCGCGGCATCCTGGTACGGGCGGGTGAACGCCTCGCCGAGGTTCGGCATCCTCACCGGTGCGAGCGGGCGTTCCGGGCCCAGGACGAGGCCGCCGTCGGCCAGCAGGCCGACCACGTGCGCGGCGATCGCCATCGACGCGGTCAGGCCGGTGGAGCGGATCCCGCCCACCGTCACGTACCGCTGCCCGGGGTGCGCGGCGATCCTGTAGTCGTCGTGCTCCGTCGCCGCCCGCAGCCCGGCGTAGACCGCGGTGACCTCCTCCTCGACCAGCTCCGGCAGGATCCGCCCGCCCTGCGCCCGCAGCGCGGCGAGGCCCTCGGCGGTCGAGTCGGTGGCGGTCTTGTCGTGGAGGTCCTCGGCGGTCGGGCCGAGCAGCACGTTCCCGTACACCGTCGGCGACACCAGCACGCCCTTGCCGAGCCGCCCGGGCACGGGCAGCAGGATGTGCCGGACGAGCGGGCGCGCGAACTTGTCGTAGACGAGCAGTTGGCCACGCCTCGGAGTGACCGTGAAGTCGTGGTGGCCGAGCAGCGCGTCGAACGCGTCCGCGTGCAGCCCGGCGGCGTTCACCAGGTGGCGGGTGCGCAGGACCCCGCGCGGGGTGACGAGCCGGTGCGGATCGCCCTGACGCACCTTCTCCACACGGCAGTCGAGGTGCAGGTCGACGCCGGAGCGCACGGCCTGGGTGGCGTACGCGAGGGTCGTCGTCCACGGGCAGACGATCGCCTCGTCCGGCACGGCAAGCGCCCCGAGCGCGCCCGGTCCCAACTTCGGTTCGAGCGACCGCAGTTCCGTGGCGCCGATGAGGCGGGTGGAGTGGTAGTCGTTGAGCGCTGCCTTCGCGGCGAGCCGGGGCAGCGCGGCGAGCTGCTCCTCGTCCCAGGCGATCAGGAGCGCGCCGACCGGCTCGACGGGGATCCCGGTCTCGGCGGCGTACCCGAGCAGCCGGCGCTGCCCGTCCCGTACGAGGCGCGATTCCAGAGAGCCGGGCACGGCGTCGAAACCGGTGTGCAGGATGGCGGTGTTGGCCTTGGAGGTGCCGTCGCCGACGTCGCCCGACGCCTCGACGAGCGCGACGCGCAGTCGGTACCGGGCCAGCTCGCGGGCGATCGCGCAGCCGACTGCCCCGGCCCCGACGACCGCCACGTCGTACGTCCCCCGCTCCGGATCCGCCCCGGCCCCCGGCAGCGGTCCGGACCGCGTCACCGTCATCCCGAAGCGCCCCCGCCGCCCGCGGGACTCGTCGCCTCCGCGTCGCGCCCCTGCGCGGCCGTCAGCGCCCGTACCGCCGCACGGAACCGCGCCCGCCGCTCCGCGGCCTCCGACGCCGTGATCCGGGGCTCGTACACCGCGGACGGGGACCACCGCGGTACGGCGTCGTCCACGGTCAGACCGGGGTCGAGGCCCAGCCGGGCGACCGCGCCGACGCCGAGCGCCGTCGCGTCCGGCAGCGCCGAGACCTCCACGGGGAGTTGGAGCAGATCGGCTTGGGTCTGCATCAGCAGCGCCGAGCGGGTCAGCCCGCCGTCCACCCGCAGCACCTCCAGCGGACGGCCGAGGTCGCTCGCCGCCGCGTCGGCCAGCTCGGCGACCTGGGCCGCGAGGCCCTCGCACAGCGCCCGGACCAGATGGCCCGGGCCGGTGTCCAGGCCGAGGCCGGTGAGGGAGCCGCGCAGGTCGCCGCGCCACCACGGGGCGGCGAGGCCGGCGAGCGCCGGTACGAAGGTGACGCCGCCGGCGTCCGGGACGGAGCCGCCCACGGCGTCGAGGTCGGCGGCGCCGCCGGGCAGCACGCCCAGGTCCGTCAGCCAGCGCACCGCGGACGCCGCCGTGTACACCTGGCCGTCCAGGCAGTAACTGGTCCGGCCGCCCAGCCGCCAGGCCACACAGCTCACCAGCCCTGAGGAGCCCAGGCGGGGGACGGAGCCGGTCTGGGCGAGCAGGAACGCGCCGGTCCCGTAGGTGCACTTGGCGGACCCGGGCTCGGTGACGCGCTGGGCAAGGAGCGCCGCCTGCTGATCGACGAGCAGGCCGGTGAGTGGAAGCGCGGGGCCGAACGCGGTCGTGGTCCCGACCGGCGCGTTCGCGTCCACGATCCGGGGGAGCCGCTCGCCGCCCAGGCCGAACGCGTCCAGCGCGGCCTCGGACCAGGACACCGTGTCCAGGTCCAGGAGTTGGGTGCGCCCGGCGGTCGCGGCGTCCGTGACGAACTCTCCCGTGAGCCGGTGCACCAGCCAGGCGTCGCTGGTGGTGACCACGCCCTCGCGCGTCAGGTGACGGCGGATCCAGGCCATCTTGGGCGCGGCGAAGTACGGGTCGAGCGGCAGTCCGGTCAGTTTGCGCAACGCCTCGCCGTGATCGGCGAGTTCGGCGCACAGCGCCTCGGCCCTGCGGTCCTGCCAGACGATCGCGTCGGTCAGCGGCTCGCCCGTGACCGGATTCCAGGCGAGCACCGTCTCGCCCTGGTTGGCCAGTCCGACCGCGGCGACCCCGGCGGCCGCGCCCCCGGCGTCGGCGAGCGCCGCGCGGCCCGCGGCGACGACGGATCCGTACAGCTCACCCGGGTCGACCTCGACCCGGCCGCCCGGCAGGTACCGGGGCCGTACGGGCGCGGAGCCGGCGCCGATCACCCCCCGCCGGGGGCAGACCACGAGGGCCTTCGTGCCCGATGTGCCCTGGTCGACGGCGAGCACCGCACCTGTCATCGCGCCACTCCGCCCACCGCGCCGCTCCGTCCTCGGACCCTTGATCGCAGGGTCGAAGCCTGGTCCAGTCGACGGGCGGCGTCAAGCGTTCCCCACGGTTCGTGGAAGACACCTGTATTTCTCTGCTGACAAGAAGTCAAAAAGCCTTCCTGGCCGAATAGTTACGCCCATCTCATCAAGTGGACGCGGATCGTCCAACGGCCTCTATAGTGATCGCCGACCAACGGCAGGACCGCTTGCCGGGGGCCCGACCACCCCCCTTCCCGCGTCCCCCCGAGGAACGATGACTCCGACCGCGATACCGCACGCACGTCCCGCCTGATGAGCGACGGCCACGGCTTCCGCCCGGTCTACCACCCGGCGGGCCACGACAACGACCTGCGCGTCGCGCTCCAGGACCTGCGTACCGGCCGCTGGCTGTCGATGGCCCGATTACTCGACGACACCTCCGGCTGGTCCTCATGGACCCAGCGCACGCAAGTGCTCGCCGCCGTCGCCGCCGGGTCCGACGTCGTCCGGGCGTGGCG
This sequence comes from Streptomyces sp., assembly GCF_036566765.1. GTDB lineage: Bacteria > Actinomycetota > Actinomycetes > Streptomycetales > Streptomycetaceae > Streptomyces. Next base: position 25,089 of record NZ_DATCVQ010000611.1, on the reverse strand, counting down.
CGCCGAGGAACCCCGCAGCGTCGCCGGGCTCGTCATGCACACCCGGGTCGCCGTCGAGCGGGCCGTACGCGCCCACCGCTCCGGCCACCCCCGCACCCCCGAACTCCGGCACGAGGCGCAGGCCGCCTGCCACACCGCCGCCGCCGTGGCGCCCGCCGACCCCGTCCCCTGGATCTGCCTGCTCGCCCTCGCCGTGCTCGACGCCACCCAGGAGCAGGAGGAGCACCGGCAGGCGCCCCCGGCCCCGATGCTCCCGCCCGGCCCCTGGGGCCTGCTGGCCGAGGCCGCCCGGCGCGATCCGCACAACCGCGAGGCGCACCACCGGATGCTGCAGTTCCTGTACGCCCGGCGCGGCACCGGACCGGTCTCCGAAGCCCTCAACTACGCGTACTGGGCGGCGGATTCGGCTCCGGTCAGCTCCGCGCTGCACGCCCTGCCGCTCTACCCGCGGGTGGAGCGCTACCGCCGCGAGCGCGGCCACGAGAAGGCCCTCGACCTGTACTGGGTCGCCGAGGACGCCACCCGGGACGCGGCCCGCGCCCTCGACTCCTGGTTCCTGTTCTGCGCCACCGACGAGGCCTCGCTGCTCGACCTCAACCACCTGGCCCACGCCCTGTGGGGCGCGCTCCGCTTCGACGACGCCGCCCGCGTCTTCGAGGCGCTCGGCCCGTACTACACGCCGCTGCCCTGGGCGCACCGGACCAAGGACCCCGACGACCCCGCTCCGGCCGAAGAGGTCTTCCGGTCCGCCCGCGCCCGCTGCCTCGGGTCGTGAGGCGCTCCCGTCCCCGTCCCCGTCAGCTCACCCACCCCCGGAGGTACCGGCATGTCCCGCACCGCCCCCGTTGCTCCACCGCGTGAAGCGGCGCCGCCCCAGGACGAGGAGGCACGGCTCAGAGAACTCGGCTACCAGCCGGTGCTCGCCCGCCGCATGGGCGGCTTCGGCAACTTCGCCATCAGCTTCTCCGTCATATCCGTCCTCTCCGGCTGCATGACCCTGTACGGCTTCGGCATGGGCGCCGGCGGCCCCGCGGTGATGATCTGGGGCTGGATAGGCGTCGGCGCGTTCGTGCTGTGCGTCGCCCTCGCCCTGGCCGAGGTCACCAGCGCGTACCCCACCTCCGGCGCGCTCTACTACATGGCCGACCGGCTCGGCGGCCGCCGCTGGGGCTGGTACACGGGCTGGCTCAACCTGCTCGGTCTGCTCGGTGCGATCGCCGGCATCGACTACGGCGCGGCCCTGTTCACCGGGGCCTTCCTCAAGCTCCAGTGGAACATCACGCCGACGCCCGGCACCACCTTCGTGATCTTCCTGGTCATCCTGCTGCTGCACGCCGTGCTGAACCTCTTCGGGGTCCGCCTGGTGAGCGTCCTGAACTCGATCAGCGTGTGGTGGCACCTGGCCGGCGTGGCCGTGATCGTCGGCGCGCTGGGACTCGTGCCGGACCGCCACCAGTCCCCGGGGTTCGTCTTCACCGAGTTCGTCAACGAGACCGGCTGGGCCAACCCGTTCTACGTCGCCGCGATCGGCCTGCTGCTCGCCCAGTACACCTTCTCCGGGTACGACGCCTCCGCGCATCTCTCCGAGGAGACCTCCAACGCCTCGGTCAGCGCCGCGAAGGGCATCGTCCGGGCCGTCTGGGCCTCCTGGCTCGCCGGTTTCCTGCTGCTCGCCGGGCTCACCTTCGCCATCCAGGACTACGCGGGGACCGCGGGCTCCGAGACCGGCGTCCCGCCCGCCCAGATCTTCCTCGACGCGCTCGGCGCCGACGGCGCGCTCGCGCTGCTGCTCGTCGTGATCGTCGCCCAGCTGTTCTGCGGCAACGCGGAGGTCGCCGCCGCCAGCCGGATGGTGTTCGCGTTCAGCCGGGACAATGCCCTTCCCGGCTCGGCGCTCTGGCGGAAGGTCAGCAGCCGGACGCAGACGCCGGTTCCGGCGGTGTGGCTGTCCGTCGTCGTGGCCGCGGTCCTCGCGCTGCCGTCGCTGTACTCGGCCACCGCGTACGGCGCGGTGACGGCCATCAACGTCATCGGGATCACGCCCGCGTACGCCATCCCGATCTACCTGCGGCTGCGCGCCGGGGACCGGTTCGTGCCGGGCCCGTGGAGCCTGGGGCGCTGGAGCAGGCCGATCGGCTGGATCGCGGTGGTGTGGGTGGCCGTCGTGACGGTGCTGTTCTGCCTGCCGCAGCGTTCGCCGGTGACGGTGGACTCGATGAACTATGCCGTCATCGCGCTCGCGGTGGTCCTGGTCCTCGCCAGCGTGTGGTGGTACGTCGCGCGCCGCTCCTACGGGACGCCCTCGGCGTACGGGAGCGCCCGCGAGCAGGCCGAGATCGCGGAGGGCATCGTCTGAGGGGCCGTGTCGGTGCGTCGGACCGCGCCGGTGGCGGCCGGCGTCGGTCCTTCGGCTCAGCCGTCGAACTCGTAGGTCAGCGCCGCCTCTTGGGCCACGAAGTCGATGTCCGTGATCTCCAGCGCGTTGCCGTGCTGGTCGTTCACCACCCGATGGACGACCAGCCGGGCCGGGCCTGTCGCCGTCCCCTCGCCGCCGGCGGACCGGCGGGTCACGCCGACGGACTCGCGGTGGGTCACCCGCAGTCCGGCCCGGTGCATCCAGTGGTAGAGCAGCCGCAGGTCGGGCTGGTGGCGGCTGGGGCCGACGCGCCGGTACCGGGCGAGCTCCGGCACAGTGACCAGCGCGTGGCGGGAGAACCGGGACTCGGCCCGCTGCACGGGCGAGCCGTCCGGGGCCAGCACCACCTGCCGGTGGACGAGGGTGGGCTCGCCCGGCAGGAGCGCGAGCGGGGCGGCGAGCGCGACCGGCGGAGGCTCCCAGGAGAGCGCGGCGCGCACCACCGTGCCGCTCGTCTGCGCGCCGCCGGGGAACGCCTGCCGGCGGGCCAGCAGTACGGGGACGCGGTCCGGGTGCTCCGCGTCGGCGGCGAAGGTGCCCCGCCGATCGGTGATCACCCGCCCTTCCTCGCGCAGCAACTGCAGGGCGCTGCGCACCGTCTGCCGGTTGACGGCGTGGCGTCGGGCGAGTTCGCGCTCCGACGGCAGCCGGGCGCCGGGGGCGATGCCGCCCCTGACGAGGTCGTGCCGCAGTGCGGCGGCGACCCGGAGGTACAGCGGCGTCGCCGCCGGCCGGTCGGATGCGGGGTCGGCCATGACGGGCCCTCTCTTCGCTCAGCGTGATCGTGCGGTCCGTGTGGGTGATCACGTTCTATCATTGGTCTAAACCACTAAGGAAGGCGGCCCTCGGACGTTGGCCGAAACGGTGCAGCCCGGTGCGCGCCGTCGCTCGGGATGCGGGCCCGCGCGAGCGGTCCTTAACTGTGTCCAGACGGTGCTGCCGGACGTGGTGCGAGAGGCGGGTGAGGCCGGATGACGACTCCGTCCGAGAGGGCCGCCCGAGGCAGGGCGGTCCGCAAGAGGGTTCCCCGGTCCGCGCACGGCCGCTGGATCCCCGCGTCCCAGCGCCCGGACCCCGTGACGGTCCTGGAGAAGGAGGGTGTGGACCGGCTTCCCGACCTCCTGCCCCTCCGCTACGGCCGGATGGCCGTCTCGCCCTTCGCCTTCCTGCGCGCCGCCGCCGCGGTCATGGCCGCCGACCTCGCCGCCCAGCGGCACACGGGGCTCACGGTCCAGCTCTGCGGGGACGCTCATCTGCTCAACTTCGGTGTCTACGCCTCACCCGAACGGGCCCTTCTGTTCGACGTCAACGACTTCGACGAGACCCACCCCGGCCCCTTCGAATGGGACGTCAAACGGCTCGCCGCCAGCGTCGCCGTCGCCGCGCTGCAGAACGGCGGCACCAAGGCCAAGGCCCACCGCGCCGCGCTCGTCGCCGCCACCGCGTACCGCGAGGCGATGCTGAGGCTCGCCGGGCTCGGCGAACTCGCCGTCTGGTACGAGCGGATCGACGCCCAGCAGCTCGCCGACTCCGTCCGCCGCAGCCAGCGCGCACGCGTGCGGGCCGGACTCGCCCAAGCCCGCCAGCGCACCAGCCTCCAGGCGCTGCGCAAGCTCACGGAACAGACAGAGGACGGCGGCCGACGGATCGTCGAGGACCTGCCGCTCCTCGAACGGGTCGGCGACCTCGACCGAACGATGCTCAGCAAGATTTTCAACGACTACCGCAGCTCGCTGTCGGAAGAGCGCCGCGTGCTCCTGGACCGGTACCGCTACGTGGACGCCGCCCGCAAGGTCGTCGGCGTGGGCAGCGTCGGCACCCGGTGCTTCGTCGTGCTCCTGGAGGGCCGGGACGCCGGCGACCCGCTGATGCTGCAGATCAAGGAGGCCGGCCGATCATGTCTGGAGGAGTACCTCGCGCCCAGCGCGTACACCCACCAGGGCCAGCGCGTGGTCGCCGGGCAGCGGCTCACCCAGGCGGCGAGCGACATCTTCCTCGGCTGGATGACCGGACCCGAGCGACGGCACTTCTACTGGCGGCAGTTGCGCGACATGAAGGGCTCGGCCGACGTCGACTCCATGCGGCCGTCCATGCTGCGCGACTACGCGGCGCTGTGCGGCCGCACCCTGGCCCGCGCCCACGCCCGGTCCGGCGACCGGATCGCGATCGCCGGATACCTGGGCGGCTCCGCCGTCTTCGACCGGGCCGTCGCGGACTTCGCCCTGCGGTACACGGCCCAGAACGCCGACGACTACGCGGCGCTCACCGCCGCGATCGCGGCGGGCGTGATCGCGGCGGCGCCGGGCGTCTGAGGGGCGGGGCGTTCGAGACGTCCCGGCCGAGGGGTTACGCCCCCAGAGCCCCCGGGGCCTCCCGGCGCATCGGCGGCTCGGTCGGCGCGTCGTGCACCGGGCCGAGCACGGCGCGGACCACCTCCGGCGCGAAGAGCGCGGTGATCGGCGTGGTGAGGGTCAGCACCGAGCGGAACGCGTCGCCCACGACGGGGTCGCTCATGTACCGCTCCAGCACGCGGTCCAGGTACCAGGACGCCGGCTTGTCGGTCCGCCGGCCCTGCAGCACGTTGCCCGTCGCGCCCGGCATCTGCCGGTCGGCCCCCAAGCAGATGTCCCAGGCGAGCTTCGACGCCCCGAAGAGCGCCCGCTGCACCCGGCGCGTCGAGGGGGTGCGCTTGGGATCGGCGAGCGCCTCGCGCAGCGCGACGGCGCTCAGCGCGGCGGTGGACATGCCCTGCCCGTAGATCGGGTTGAAGGCGCACAGCGCGTCGCCGGTGGCGAGGAACCCGGCCGGACGGCGGCCCGGACGGTCGTACCGGCGCCGGACGTTGGCGGTGCCGCGGAAGCCGAAGACCGGCGAGTCGGGCTCGGCGCGGGCCAGCCAATCCGCGACGACCGGATGCGGCAGCCGCTTGGCGAACTGCTCGAACCCCGTCTCGTCGGTGGGCGGTTCGTCACCGCGCAGGCCGGAGAGGGTCACGATGTGGCGTCCGCCGCCGATGGGCAGGACCACGGCTGCGCCGGCCTGCTCCGGGCTGGGCATGATGTAGCAGCCGAGGGCGTCCGTGCGCTTCGGGTCGGGCTCGGCCCGGTAGACGCGGGTGGCGTACGCGAGCCCCGTGTCGAGGCTCTCCTCGTGCGGGGCCTCCGCGCCGATCGCGGCCAGCCAGTCGGGGGCCTTCGAGCCGCGGCCGGAGGCGTCCACGACCAGGTCGGCCTCCAGCGGACGGGGCTCCTTGTCCGCGCCCGCGCCGCGCTCGCGCAGCAGGACGCCGCGCACCCGCGAGGAGTCGCCGAGCAGCCGCACGACCTCGGCGCCCTCGACGGTCTCGATGCGCGGGTCGGCCAGCACACGGCGGCGCACCAGCCAGTCCAGTTGCGGACGCGCGCCGGTGAACAGGTGCGTGGTGGAAGGAGTGCGCCGGAACCAGCGCCCGTTCTGCCACTGCACGACGTCCCCCGGCATGCCCACCTTGGGCGCGCCCAGCTCGGCCAGCTCGTCCATGAACCCCGGCAGCAACTCGTCGAGCGCGCGCTGCCCGCCCTCGAGCAGCACATGGAGATGCCGCCCCTGCGGGACGCCGGGCCGAGCCTCGGGCCCCTCCGGGAACCGGTCCCGCTCCACGACCGTCACCCGCTCCGCATGCTCGGCGAGCACCCGCGCGGCCAGCAGCCCCGCGAGGCTCCCGCCGATCACCACCGCATGACGTGTCCGACGTCCGTTCCCCAACTGGTCGGCCATGTCCGCCCTTTCACCTGTGTTGCCCTGGTCGGTCTACGACTGACCAGTATCCACCGCCGGTTGGGGGGACGTCGCGTGCGCCGAGCCGCAGGCGCCCGATGTGATCCACGGCCTCGTCGAGGGCGCGGGAGCCGGCCGGGGGCCTCTGTCCGCCCACGCCCGCACGACGGGAGGCCTCTCGTTCGGCCTAGCTTCCCGCGCTGCGCGCTCCCACCGCTCGTAGCGTCGTAACGACAGCCTCACCAAGCGCCGGGAGACACGATGAACTGCCGCACTGCACTGGCCGGCATAGCTCTGGCCTGCGCGTCCATTGTCCCGTCGGCCGGGATCGCGCAGGCGCAGGACCTCGACTGCCGGGACTTCTCCTCTCGGGAAGAAGCGCAGGCGGAGTTCGACAGGAACGCGAATGACCCGCACCGCCTCGACGAGGATCGGGGCCCCGATGACGGTCTCGCCTGTGAGTGGCTTCCGAGTAGCAGCGCGGCCACTGTCGCGCCCCTGGACCCCACCCCGGCGCCCCTTGACCCCACCCCGGCGCCCTTGACCCCCACCCCGGCGCCCCTGACCCCCACGGTGATGCCGTCGGGCGGAGCCCAGGGCGGCATCGGCGGCGCGTACGGCCCCACGGACTTCGAAACCGGGCTCGGGCTCGGTCTCGCCGTCGCATCCGTGCTGGCCGCCGGCGGCTACGGGCTGCGTCGCAAGATCCGGTCGCGTACCTGACGGATAGTCAGTGCTGCAGTTCGCGTCAGCGCTGCAGTTCGCTCAGCGCGTGCGTCAGCCACTCCACCCAGAAGCGCTCCAGGTCGATCCCGCCTCGCAGCACCAGATGGCGCAGCCGGTCCGGTTCGGCGGCGCGGCGTTCCTGCGGGAAGTCGCGGCGTTCGATCTCCAGGTACTCGTCCAACTGCTGTCGGTGCAGGGCGAGATGGCGCTCCAGTTCGTCCCGCAGGCCGGCGCCGCCGACCACCGCCGCCGCGCGCATCCGCAGCAGCAGCGAGGACCGCAGCGGCTTGGGGTCCTCGGTCCGGCCCACCCACTCCGACAGCTCCGCGCGGCCCGCGGGCAGGACCTCGTACTCCTTCTTCTGCCCGCGGGTCGGCGTCTCGGAGGGCAGGGCACGGATGTGCCCCGCCTGCTCCAGCTTGCCCAGCTCGCGATAGATCTGCTGGTGCGTGGCCGACCAGAAGTAGCCGATCGACTTGTCGAAGCGGCGCGTCAGTTCGAGACCTGAGGACGGCTTCTCGAGCAGCGCCGTGAGGATCGCGTGCGGGAGGGACATGCACGCATCCTAGAATCCGCCGGCCGGACCGGTCGGCGGCCGGGTCACAGCGTGGCCGCCAGCCGCGTCCCCTGGTCGATGGCCCGCTTGGCGTCCAGCTCGGCGGCGACGTCCGCGCCGCCGATCAGGTGCGCGGTCCGGCCGGCGGCGACCAGCTCGTCGTACAGGCCGCGGCGCGGCTCCTGGCCGGTGCAGAGCACGACCGTGTCGACGGGCAGCACGGTCGTCGTGCCGTCCACCGTCACGTGCAGGCCCTCGTCGTCGATCCGCTCGTACGCCGCGCCGGCGACCATCGTCACGCCGCGGTGCTTCAGCTCGGTGCGGTGGATCCAGCCGGTGGTCTTGCCGAGGCCCGCGCCGACCTTGCTGGTCTTGCGCTGGAGCAGGTGCACCTGGCGCGGCGGCTTCGGCCGCTCCGGGGTGCGCAGCCCGCCCCGCGTCTCGTACGAGGTGTCCACGCCCCACTGGCGGAAGTACGTCTCGGGGTCCTGGCTCGCGCCCTCGCCGCCGTCCGTCAGGAACTCGGCCACGTCGAAGCCGATGCCGCCCGCGCCGAGGATCGCGACCCGCTCGCCGACAGGCGCGCCGTCGCGCAGCACGTCCAGGTAGCCGACGACGCTGGGGTGGTCGACGCCCTCGATCTCCGGGGTGCGCGGGGTGACGCCGGTGGCGACGACGACCTCGTCGTACTCGGCGAGCAGCTCGCCCGTGGCGGTGGTGTTCAGCCGGACCTCGACGCCCTTGGCCTCCAGCTGGACCCGGAAGTACCGCAGCGTCTCGTCGAACTCCTCCTTGCCCGGCACCCGCTTGGCGACGTTCAGCTGGCCGCCGATCTCGCCCGCCCGGTCGAACAGGGTGACCGCGTGGCCGCGGTCGGCCGCGGCGACGGCGCAGGACAGGCCGGCCGGACCGGCGCCGACGACGGCGATCCGCTTGACCCGCCGGGTGGGGGAGAGGACCAGCTCCGTCTCGTGGCAGGCGCGCGGGTTCACCAGGCAGGAGGTGATCTTCAGGCTGAAGGTGTGGTCCAGGCAGGCCTGGTTGCAGCCGATGCAGGTGTTGATCGTCTCGGCGCGGTCCGCGGCCGCCTTGGCGACGAAGTCGGGGTCGGCGAGGAACGGGCGGGCCATCGACACGATGTCGGCCCGGCCCTCGGCGAGGATCTGCTCGGCGACCTCGGGGGTGTTGATGCGGTTGCTGGTGACCAGCGGCACGGAGACCGCGCCCATCAGCTTCTTCGTGACCCAGGTGTACGCGCCGCGCGGCACGGAGGTCGCGATGGTCGGGATCCGGGCCTCGTGCCAGCCGATGCCCGTGTTGATGATCGTCGCGCCGGCCGCCTCGATCTCCTTGGCGAGGGAGACGACCTCCTCCAGGGTGGAGCCGCCCGGCACCAGGTCCAGCATCGAGAGGCGGTAGATGACGATGAAGTCCTCGCCGACCCGCTCGCGGATCCGGCGGACGATCTCCAGCGGGAACCGGACCCGGTTCTCGTACGAGCCGCCCCACCGGTCGGTGCGCTGGTTGGTGGCGGCCGCGATGAACTCGTTGATCAGGTAGCCCTCGGAGCCCATCACCTCGACGCCGTCGTACCCGGCCGCGCGGGCCAGCTCGGCGCAGCGGGCGTAGTCGTCGACGGTCTGCTCGACCTCGGCCTCGCTGAGCTCGTTCGGCACGAAGGGGCTGATCGGGGCCTTGAGCGGGCTGGGCGCGACCAGGCCCTCGTGGTACGCGTACCGGCCGAAGTGCAGGATCTGCATCGCGATCCGGCCGCCGGCCTCGTGCACCGCGTCGGTGATCAGCCGGTGCTCGGCGACCTCCTCGTCGCTGGTGAGCTTGGCCCCGCCGTCCCACGGCCGCCCGGCCTCGTTGGGCGCGATGCCGCCGGTCACGATGAGGCCGACGCCGCCGCGGGCGCGCTCCGCGTAGAAGGCGGCCATCCGCTCGAAGCCGTTCTCGGTCTCTTCGAGGCCGACGTGCATCGATCCCATGAGCACCCGGTTGGGCAGGGTCGTGAACCCGAGGTCGAGCGGGCTCAGCAGATGCGGGTACGGGCTCTGGGTGGGGGTCGCGGTCATGCGGGCGCCTCCTCGCGCGGGATCATCACCCTCAGTTCTAAGGGACCCCGGGCCGCTTGTGCAACTAGTTGCAGAAGGTTCGCGACGTGACGTGTACTACTCGGTAACCGAGGCCTCCTCGGTGAGCCAGGCGTCCAGCTCCTCCGCGGTGCGCGGCCCGGGGACGCCGTCCGCGAGCAGCCCGCGCCCGCGCAGCAGCCGGGTGACGGCCATGCCCCAGGGCCGGCGCAGGCGGGCCGCGTCCAGCAGGGCGTCGTCGGCGAGCAGCTCCTCGATCGGGCCCGTCCGCAGCCCCGCGGGGGAGAGCACCGCCGCGTCGTCCGCCCAGCGCAGCGCGAGGTCCACGTCGTGGGTCGCCATCACCACCGTCGTGCCCGCGTCCCGCAGCCGGCCCAGGACCTCCAGGAGCCGCTCCTGCCCGTGCGGGTCGAGACCGGCCGTCGGCTCGTCCATGATCAGCACGCGCGGGCGCATCGCCACGGCGCCCGCGATCGCGGCCCGCTTGCGCTGCCCGTACGAGAGCAGATGCGTCGGCCGGTCCTCCAGCGCGACGATGTCCAGCGCCTCCAGGGCCTCGCGGACCCGGAGCCGTACCTCGTCCTCCGGCAGCCCCAGGTTCAGCGGCCCGAACGACACGTCCTGCCCGACCGACGCGGCGAACAGCTGGTCGTCCGGGTCCTGCACCACCAGCTGCACCGTCGTCCGCAGCCGGGTCAGCCCCTTGCGGTCGTACGAGACGTCCTCGCCGGCCAGCCGCAGCGCGCCGCTGCCGCAGCGCAGCCCACCGCTCAGCAGCCGCAGCAGCGTCGTCTTGCCGCTGCCGTTGCGGCCGAGCAGCGCCATCGCCCGGCCCTCGGGCACGGCGAGGTCGATCCCGTCGAGAACGGCCGGCCCGTCCTCGTACGCGAACCCCGCCCGCAGGAGCTCGACGACCGGCGGCGGAGGGGGCACGGCGGTAGCCATGTCAGGCGTCACGGCAGCGGTCACGGCAGGGACCTTTCGAGTACGAGAGTGAGGGCGACCAGACCCGTCAGCAGGGCCGCCGTCGCCGCGAGGAACCGGCGCGAGACCGCGGCCGGCGGCACCAGGACCCGCAGCGTGCCGTCGTAACCGCGCCCGGCGAGCCCGGTCTGCAGCCGCTGCGCCCGGTCGAAGGCGCGGACGAACGCCGTCGCGCCCAGACCTGCCAGCGAACGCCAGGTCGCCGCCCGGGTGGTCAGGCCGAGCCGGGCCGCCTGCGCCTGCCGGATGCGGGAGACCGCGTCCAGGAGCAGGAAGCTGATCCGGTACATCACGAGCGCCACGTCCACGACCGGGGCGGGCACGCCCGCCCGCACCAGCCGGGGCAGCACGTCCGAGACCGGCGTGGTGAACGCGAACAGCAGCACGCCCAGGGAGGCCGCCGAGGTGCGAAGCAGCAGTTCGCCCGCGTGCACCGGGCCGTCCGGGGCCGGTGCCACGAACCCGCCGGGCCCGCCCACCTGGAACAGCAGCGGCACCGCGCCCGTCACGCAGAACCCCAGCGGGATCCGGAACGCCCGCCACAACTGACGCACCGGCACCCCGGCCGGCCCGAGCAGCACGGCCAGCGTCGCGGCCGCGACCAGGACCGCGCCGGGCCATGGGGGCAGCGAGACCGCGCACAGCGTCAGCCCGAAGCCGAGCACGGCCTTCTCGCAGGGATGACGGCGGCGCCAGCGACTGCTGTGCGCCGCCGCGTCGATCGGCAGCACGGGGGGTCAGGCCTCGGAAGAGGCGCCGGAGGGAGCCGTCGCGGCTTCCGGAGAGGAGTCCTCAGGGGACGGGTCCTCCGTACGGGCGGCCAGGGCGCGGGCCTCGCCCTGCCTGCGGCCCTTGCGGAGCCCGAAGTAGTACGCGAGCACGCCCGCGCCCAGCGCCGCCTGGAGCGAGAACAGCGCGGACTCGATCTCGCCCGACGGCGGCTCGTACAGCGGGCTGAACCAGGGCTTGTAGTCCGGTTCGAGCTCGGTGATCGCGGCCTCGGCCTCGCCGTCCGCGCCGGTGAACGGCTCCTTCTTGTGGTCGCCGAGACCGAGCACCAGCGGCAGCACGGCGAGCGCCGCGACCGCGAGCAGCAGGAGCGTGTTGATCTTCGCGTTACGGCTCATCATCGGACCGTTGCCCCCGTCGTCGTACCGTCCTTGGCCGCCGCGCCGCCCTGGAGCAGCACCCCGAGCCGCGTCAGCTCCCCCTTGCTGGACTGGATGAGCAGCCGCATCACCAGCACGGTCAGCAGCCCCTCGCTGACCGCCAGCGGGATCTGCGTGACGGCGAAGATGGCGCCGAACTTCGCGAGCGCCCCGAGGAATCCGGTGCTCGGGTCGGGGAAGGCCAGCGCCAGCTGGACGCTGGTGACGCAGTACGTCGTGAGGTCGGCGAAGAACGCGCCGAAGAACACGCTCACCATCAGTGGCACATCGAACCGCCGCAGCAGCCGGTAGACCCCGTACCCCGCCCAGGGGCCGACGATCGCCATCGAGAAGGCGTTCGCGCCGAGGGTGGTGAGTCCGCCGTGGGCCAGCAGCAGCGCCTGGAACAGCAGCGTGATCGTGCCCAGTACCGCCATGATGGGCGGTCGGAAGAGGATCGCGCCGAGCCCGGTCCCGGTGGGGTGCGAACAACTGCCTGTCACGGACGGCAGCTTCAGCGCGGACAGCACGAACGTGAAGGCCCCGGACGCGCCGAGCAGCAGGGTGGACTCGGGGTGTTCCTTGACCTCGCGCGTCAGGGCGCGGACGCCGTGGACGACGAAGGGAGCCGACGCCACGCCCCAGGCCGCTGCGTGCAAGGGGGGCAGATACCCCTCGGCTATATGCATGGTTGGGAGACCCTCTCCAGCACCTCGTGGATGGACAACGCACCTTGGCCGGTCTCCTGGCTGACGGTCATGACGCCCGGACTCCGCCTTCCCACATCGCAGCGGTCTCCCGCGGCGATCCAGTGGCTTCCCGCAAGGGGATGGAGCCGGACCTCCCGATCACAGTGGCGAGGGCCGCACCGGTACTGCACCGGTTTCCCGTACACCAAGGCCCTGCGACATTAGTGCGTTGACCAGGTGCATCACAACATGGCCGGGTTTCGGCGGGGGTGGGAGGGGATGCGCGCGGGGGCGGGTCTCGCTGGGCCGGGGGCGTGTGCGGGGGCGCGGCCCGTGCCGCCCGGGCGCGTACGAGGCATGGCCCGGGCGGCGGGGCCGGGCTCACTCCTTGCGGTAGCCGTACGCCTCCGAGGCCGCCGCGGTCACCGCGTCCAGGTCCCCGCCGGCGCTCGCCGTGACGAGCGCGGCGACGGCGCCCTCCAGGAACGGGGCGTCCACGAGCCGGGCCCCGTCCGGGAGTTCGTCGCCCTCCGCGAGCAGCGCCTTTACCGTCAACACGGCGCTGCCGAGGTCGACGAGGAGAGCCACCCCGGCACCCCCGTCGACCGCCTTCGCCGCATCGGCGATCAGCTCGGAGCTGGTGCCGAGCTCGCCGTCCGGCGTGCCGCCGGCGGGGGCGACCGGCGCGAGCCTCCCGCCGCCGGCAAGCCCCCGTGCCAGCTCGGCGACGGCCGAGGCGACCGCCGCGCTGTGCGACACGAGCACGATGCCGACCTGGCCGGGGGCGGGGCGCTCCACTGACTGGTCCGCTGTCTGCCGCTCCGTCACCCGGCCACCTCCGCCAGCGCGCCGATCAACAGGGCGGACGAGGTCGCCCCCGGATCCTGGTGGCCGATGCTGCGCTCGCCCAGATAGCTGGCCCGGCCCTTGCGGGCCTGGAGGGGCACGGTCGCGAGCGCGCCCTGGGCGGCCGCGTCGCGGGCCGCCGCGAAGGACTCGGCGAGCGCGTCGACGGCCGGCAGCAGCGCGTCCAGCATCGTCTTGTCACCGGCCTGCGCCCCGCCGAGCTGCGCGACGGCTGCGACCCCGGCCCCGAGCGCCTGGGCGAGCCGCTGCCGGCTCACCTTGGGCTCGTCGCCGAGGTCCTTCCCGGTACGGCGCAGCAGTGTCCCGTACAGCGGCCCGGACGCGCCGCCCACGGTGGAGATCAACTGCCGCCCGGCCAGCGCCAGGACCGCGCCGGGCGTGGCCGGCTCCTCCTTCTCCAGTACGGCCGTCACGGCGGCGAAACCGCGCTGCATGTTCGCGCCGTGGTCGGCGTCGCCGATCGCCGAGTCCAACTCGGTGAGCCGGCCGGCCTCGCGGTCCACGGCGGCCGCCGCGGCGGTGAGCCAGCGTCGGAAGAACTCGGCGTCGAGATCGGCGTCGAACTCGGTCACGTCAGGCACTCTCCTTCTCAGCGGCCCCAGCGCAGTGCGGGCGTCTCCACCGGTGCGTCCCACAGCCGCAGCAGCTCGTCGTCGAGCCGACACAGCGTCACCGAGCAGCCTGCCATGTCGAGCGAGGTCACGTAGTTCCCGACCAGAGTGCGGGCGACCGGTACGCCGCGTTCCGCAAGGACCCGCTGGACCTCGGCGTTGAACCCGTACAGCTCCAGGAGCGGGGTGGCGCCCATGCCGTTGACGAGCGCGAGGACCGGCCCGTCGGGCCGCAGGTCGTCCAGTACGGCCTGGACGGCGACGTCCGCGATCTCCCCGGACGTCATCATCGGGCGCCGCTCGCGGCCCGGCTCGCCGTGGATGCCGATCCCCAACTCCAGCTCGCCCGGCGGCAGATCGAAGGTGGGACTGCCCTTCGCCGGCGTCGTGACGGCGCTCAGCGCCACGCCGAAGCTGCGCGAGCTCGCGTTGACCTGACGGGCGATCGCCTCCACCCGCTCCAGCGGCTGGCCCTCCTCCGCGGCCGCGCCGGCGATCTTCTCCACGAACAGCGTCGCGCCGGTGCCGCGCCGCCCCGCCGTGTACAGGCTGTCCGTCACGGCGACGTCGTCGTCGACGAGCACCTTGGCGACCTGGATGCCCTCGTCCTCCGCGAGCTCGGCGGCCATCTCGAAGTTCAGCACGTCGCCGGTGTAGTTCTTGACGACGAACAGCACCCCGGACCCGCTGTCCACCGCGGCGGCGGCCCGCACCATCTGGTCGGGCACCGGCGACGTGAACACCTCCCCGGGGCACGCCGCCGCCAGCATCCCCGGCCCCACGAACCCGCCGTGCATGGGTTCGTGCCCGGACCCGCCGCCCGACACCAGCGCGACCTTCCCCTCCACCGGCGCGTCCCGCCGCATCACCACCCGGTTCTCGACATCGACCGCGAGCTCCGGATGCGCGGCGGCCATCCCCCGCAGGGCATCGGCGACCACGGTCTCGGGGACGTTGATGAGCATCCTCATGGGTAACTCCTGTGGACGTAGGCCTTTTGTCGGCAGTATCGACGTTGCCGACGCGAAGGTCACGCGCTCAGGGGTCGTGGTGCCACCACCAGGCGATCGTGGGGATCGGCAGTGGTGGGCGGCACATCCCCCGCCGGTCGAGGCGGGTCAGTCGGTGAAGGAACCGTGCCGTCCCGCCCCGGACGTGAAGCGCGTGGCGCCCGACAGGGTCTCGCCGGCAGACAGCGGCACCATGCCGTGCCGCAGCTCGGCCGCCAGCGCCTCGGACTCGGACAGCCCGTGCTGCTCCCGTACGGACAGCCGGTCGTGGCGCAGGCACTGCTGCGGGAACGCGGCGATCTCCCGGGCGAGTTCCTCCGCCGCGGCCCGCGCCCGGCCCGGCGGTACGAGGCGGTTGGCGAGCCCGATCGCGTACGCCTCGGCGGCCGGGACCGGGCGGCCGGTCAGGATGAGGTCCATGGCGCGGCTCTCGCCGATCAGCCGCGGCAGCCGGACCGTGCCGCCGTCGATGAGCGGCACACCCCACCGCCGGCAGAACACTCCCAGGACCGCGTCCTCCTCGACCACCCGCAGATCGCACCACAGGGCCAGTTCGAGGCCGCCCGCCACGGCGTGGCCGGCGACGGCCGCGATGACCGGCTTGGTCAGGCTCAGCCGGGTCGGTCCCATCGGGCCGTCGCCGTCGGGCGCCACGCGGTTCCCGTGCTCGGTGCCGATCGCCTTGAGGTCGGCGCCCGCGCAGAACGTGCCGCCGTCGCCCCACAGCACCGCGACCGAGGCCTCCTCGTCCGCCTCGAACGCCCGGAACGCGTCGGCCAGTTGCCTGGCCGTCGGCCCGTCCACGGCGTTGCGGGCGGCGGGCCGTGACAACACCACGGTCGTCACGGGCCCGTCGCGTTCGACACGGACGGCGGGGGCTGGTGAATCGGTCATGGCGGCATTCTCACGTGGCCGCAGTCCGACGACCAGACCGCCGATCACTCGCCACACCCACGACCGGCAGCCGGGTGGGCTCGGCCGAACGAGGGTTTCGGCGTGCTGAGCGGTGCTGCCGCCGCCGTTTCGGGAAGGCGGCGCGCATGAGCGGAATTGAACTCAGCAGCACCGCGTTCGACGACAAAACGGTGGTCCCCCGTCGCTACAGCGGGGAGGGCGAGAACATCTCACCGCCCCTGACCTGGTCGGGCGTGCCCCACGAGGCCACGGAGCTCGTGCTCCTGTGCGAGGACCCGGACGCGCCGGGGACTACTTTCCTGCACTGGTTGGTGACCGGCATCGATCCGGGGACCACCGGGGTGGTGGAGGGCCAGAAGCCCCAGGGCGGCCTGCCGTGGCCCAACGGCTTCGGGCGTGTGGGCTGGGGAGGACCGATGCCCCCACCGGGACACGGCCGGCACCGCTATTTCTTCCGCCTGTACGCCCTGTCCGAGCCGCTGCCGCTCCACGGCCACCCCGGCGCCGAGGACGTGCACCGTGCCCTGAAGGGCAGGGAACTGGCCTCCGGCACCCTGGTCGGGACCTATCAGCGCTGAGGGCGTCACGGCTGCTCGTAGCCGGGGGTCCCCGGGTCGGCGTACCGCAGCAGGGCGCCCACACCCTCGTACAGCCCCAGCTCGCTCTCCGGCACGACGACCAGCTCGGCACCGGTGCCGACGAGGGCCCGTACGAGGGCCTCGTCGGCGGGTTCCTCGCGCGGGGCACGCACACCGAAGGACGTCAACTCGACCTCGGTCAGGGCGAGTTGGGTGGGCTGGGGGCCGACCCAGAGCCGCAGCGAGGACCCGGGCGGCCGGTTCAGCAGCAGCGCCGCGACCTGGCCGCGCTGGAGGGCGGCGACGGTGGCGGCCAGCCCCTCCGCCATCGGCCCGTCCAGAGCGCGCCGGCCGATGAAGATCTCCACCAGTTCCCGGTCGTGCGCGGCCATCCGGCCGCGGAACACGCCGTCGAGCTGAGGCTCCAACAGAGCGCGTCCGGTGTCGGTGGGGGTCCGGCCGCCCACGCGTACGACCTTGTCCCGCAGGGCGTGCGGCAGGCGGCGGATCAGTACGTTGCATGCCCACTCGTCCCCGCCCACGACGACGGCGTCGGCATGGGCGCGCCGCGCCAGCTCGTCCAGCCGGTGGCCGAGCCGGAGGGCGGCGTGGTGCCAGGTCGCCACCGCGACCCTGCGGTGCAGCCGCTCACCCGGGGTGACGGTGGACGTGGGCCAGGCGCCGGTCTCCGCCTCGACGATCACCCAGCCGTGCGTCTCGGCCGTCGGAAGGCCGCCGTAGTGCACGACCACGGCCAGGTAGGGGATCTCCGGAACGTGCTGGCTGACGAGGGGCATCGCGTCCGGCAGCGTGCTGTAGCGCGCGGAGTCGTGCTCGGGCGGCCTGGGCAGCTCCCCGTCAAGGACGAGCGTGCCGTGGGCGGCGAAGACGGCCTGCCCGTGCACCCCCGGCACCTCCGCGTCGGCGCCGACCGCATCCTCCAGTGCGTTCAGCAGCGCCCGGTCCGCGCCCTGACGGGTCAGGCTCTCGCGCAACCGCTGCCAGCGCAGCGCGATCGCCCGCTCGGGATGCTCGACGTCTCTGGAGGTGTCCAGGTACACGGAGACGTACGGGCCCGGCTCCGCGTAGAGGGGCTCAAGGAAGGACAACCGCATCGCCACTCCTCGTCGACGGTCTCCCCACCTTCGATGATGCGCCTCCGGGACGCGTCTTCGGGATGCGCCTCCGGGATGCGCCTCCGGGAGGGCGATGGAGTCCGCTAGGCGGCGGGAGCCGGGTTCCGGAGTGCCGTGTACGACGCCCAGGCGTCCAGCAGCGGCGGGGTCACCGAATGCCGGCGGCCGGGTCCGTGGGTGACCGCGTACCGCACGGCCGCCGGGGTGGCCTGCGGGAAGGCGGAGCGGAGGAGGGCGACCGTACCCGTGACGAAGGGCGCGGCTGCGCTCGTACCGCTCAGAGTGAGGGGGCGGCCGTCCAGTCCCAGCCCCGCGATGCGGTCGCCGGGGGCGCCGACTCCGTGTCGGCCGATGGACATGCCCCGGTTGGACTGAGGCATGGGGCGCCCGGCGCGGTCGTAGGCGATCACCGGGATGACCCACGGGTGGTCGGTGAGCACTGCGGAGCCCAGCCTGCCCTGGTTCCCGGCGGCGACCACGACGATCACGCCCCGGTCGGCGGCGCGGTCGAGGGCCCTCTCCAGCGCGTGGTCGCGGACACCCGAGGGCGCGGGCTGGGCCATGCTGAGGTTCAGGACATGGGCGCCCGCGTCGACGGTCTCCGTGATCGCCTCGGCCAGCTCTCCCGTCCGTACGCCCGAGAGGCAGGTCGCGGGACCGCCGTCGATCGGATGGTCCGCGAAGAGCGGCCGGGACAGCAGCGTGCAGCCGGGGCAGACGCCGTCGCCCCCGGCGATGATCCCGGCGACGGCGGTGCCGTGCGCGCAGCAGACGTCGACGCCGCGGCAGGCTCCCGTACCGGCGCTCGGACGCAGCTCCCGGACCGGGTGGCCCGCGAAGGCGGGGTGGTCCACGGCGACGCGGCCGTCGATCAGGGCGACCACGACCGAGGACCGGCCGGAGGTGCGCGCCATGAGCGGCGTCAGGCCGACCAGGTCCAACGGGTCCATGGGCACCCCTCTCCTCCACGCCCGACGGGGTGCGGCGGGAGGGTCATGGCGTACCACTCCACCAGGCGGGGTCCCGGCATCGGTCCGCCAGGCAAGAGGCGTAGCACTCGTCGAAGCTGTCGAGTCCTTCGCAGCGCAGGCGGCAGTCCGGGCCCTCGACTCGCTCGCAGGTGATCTCCTGGGGGTGGAGGAGGTCACCGGGTGTGTCGAGAAGGGCGTGCTGCGTGAAACCGGGCAAGGTCATGTCCGCTCCCGGTGGGGGGAGCAGGCCCGGTCGATGCAGTCGCGGACGCAACGGGGGTTCCAGGAGTGCTCGCAGACGATCTCGCAACGCGGCCCCTGCTCCTCCTCGCAGGTGAAGTGCTGAGGGACGACTCGGTCGCCGGCTGTGGCTCCGGGTACGGGAGTCGGGTAGCTCGTGGTGAATCCTGGCAGGCTCATATCGGGTCACCGGGCCAGTCGTGGTCACGTGCGTCGCCGAGGGGATCGGCGACGCACCTCGGGTAGCGGGTTCTCCTTCGGCAGAGGCGGCCATGAGCGCACGGTCACCAGCATGTCGCCATGCAGGAGTCGTAGCACTCGTACCACTCGTCCGAGTGGTGGGCGTGGTCGGAGTCGCAGGCGGCGCGGCACTCCCTCGCGCAGTACGACTCGAGCTGTGGGAAGAGCCGGTCGCCCGCCGCCTCCGGGGCCGGGCGGTCGCACTCGAATTCGCGCGCGAAACCGGGGATGCGCATCTGACGTCACCCCTTCCGGTACGAGCAGGCCTTCACCACGCACCGTCGCACGCACGCACGGTAGTTGTGGGCGCCCTTGCACCGGTGGCGGCAGACCGGGGCCAGTTCCTCTTCGCAGGTGAAGCACTGGGGGTGGAGCAGATCACCGGTGTGCACGCCGCGTGCCGACGGCTCGACGGTGAATCCGGGGATACGCATGTCCGTTCGCCTCCTTCTCCCTCTTCTGTCGCGTCTCTCTCGTCGGTCAGCGGCTGTAGTACTCCTGGAACGGCGTCACCGGGAAGGGGAAGAGCCCGGCGAGGCCGACGCGGGCGAAGTACTTCTCGACGACATTCGTCTGGCGGTGGGTGTAGGAGAAGACGACCGTGATGACGCTCTGCGATGCGGTGCTGAGCCGGGAGGGTCCGGTTTCCACCCCGGAGAGGATGTAGCCCTCGTCGCGCATCGCGTTGGTCTTCTGGTAGATCTCCTGGGACCTCACCGTCAGGTAGTTGAGGGCCCGGTCGACCGGGTCTGTGCCCGCGTTGTCGCTGAGCTGAAGCAAGCGGTCGAGCAGGGCTCCGGCGCCCTTCTCGAACTCCTTGCGGGGGGTGTTGTCGGGGAGCTTGATCGCCCGGATCAGCTCCCTGCTGTCGAAGGCCCAGGCCTTCACGACGCGGACGACGGGGAGGGAGAGCCCCTGGCAGGCGCCCGGGGGCGCGATCGGGCCGAGGTAGCCGACGATCACGGCGAGGTCGCGCTTGTCCTTCACCGGGCGCAGGGCCTCCACGAGCTGATCCAGTTCGGTGGGGTCGTCGGGTTCCAGGAGATACGTGTCGACGCCCTGGACGGAGAGGACGAAGCACATCTGCCGGGTGATGTAGCGGTTCTCCGGGGCGGAGAGCACGCGGTACATCGCGTCGGCGTCGGTGTCGTCGATCGCGTCCTCTGCCCCCGCCACCTGGAAGAACTCATGCCGGACGGAGACGTCGGGGAAGACGGCGTGGACGCGGCCCAGCACGTACACGTAGCCGGCGGCGGTGTCGCCGTTGCCTCCTCCGCCGTCGTCGGAGGAGGAGGCCGCGGCACAGCCGCAGGCGGCCTGGGTGACGGTCGGCTCGGCGGCGCCCGCGGGGCGGGGACCGTCGGGTGCGAGGGCGGGGGCGGCGGGAGCGGGAGGCGGCGGCCGTACCTCGGCCTCGGACGGTGGGCTCGTGGCGGTGACGGTGTCAGTGATCTCCGGGTCCATCGGTCACTCCTCACGCACACTCTGTCGGGCCGTCAGGCCGAGGCCGCGGCGGGTGTCTCCTGGCACCGCGTCGTTCGGGTGTCCTGCGTCGCGGCGCCTCAGAGGTCCCGTCCGCCGCCGATCGTCATCCACCGGTTCAGCGCCTCGGCTCTGCGGGCACAGCCACCGCAGGGCCGGATCCCCGCCGCCGTGGTCACCCGGGCGACGGCGTCGCCCAGTCCGATCTCCGCACCCTCACGCGCGAAGCCGGGGATGCGGACCTGATGGCGGGACCTGTCGTGCCGGCGCGTGTCACGGGACTCACGTGCCGCCCGCTCCCGAGCCGGACTCCGGTTGCTTGTTGCACCGTCAACCATCCTGCTCACATCCCCGTATTGGGCCACTCGGCGGACACCGCCGGCGCGCTCCCGCCCTGCTCCATTTTCCTCCCGGGGCGCTCCGGCCGCATGTCACCCGGAGGGGATCACCAGGAGGACTTCGTCACGCCGGGAAGGAAGCCGGCGTGCGCCTGCTGCCTGGCGCGGACCCGGGAGAGTCCGAACTTGCGCAGGTAGCCGCGGGGTCGGCCGTCGACGCCGTCGCGGTTGCGGACCCGGGTGGCGCTGGCGTCGCGCGGCTGCCGGCGCAGTTCCTCCAGCGCGGCGCGGCGCTCGTCCGCGGTGGACGAGGGGCGGCGGATGACCTCCTTCAGTTCGGCCCGCCGGGCGGCGTACCGCTCGACGATCGCCTTGCGCTTCTCGTTCTGCGCGATCTTGCTCTTCTTCGCCATCAGACCTTCCCTCCTCGTGCCCGGATGCGGGCCACGGCCGCCTCGATGCCGATCGTGTCCACCGTCTTGATCGCCTTGGCGCTCAGGGTCAGGCGGACGTTGCGTCCCTCGCTGGGCAGCCAGTAGCGCTTGTGCTGGATGTTCGGGTCGAAGCGGCGCGAGGTGCGCCGGTGGGAGTGGGAGATCGTGTTGCCGAATCCCGGCTTCGCGCCGGTCAGTTGGCAGTGGGCGGACATGGGTGTTACCTGCCTCTCTCTTTGGCCATCACGTGTTGGTAATGAAAACCATTCCCATATACTAACCTCATGGCACGCAACGAACTCCGCCCGATCATCAAGCTGCGCTCCACCGCGGGCACCGGCTTCACCTACGTCACCCGCAAGAACCGGCGCAACGACCCCGACCGGCTGGTGCTGCGCAAGTACGACCCCGTCGCCCGCCGACACGTCGACTTCCGCGAAGAGCGCTGACCCGCACCCCCTCCCCGACCCTCAAGGACATCGCCATGAAGCCCGGCATCCACCCCGCCTACGGCCCCGTCGTCTTCCGCGACTCCGCCTCCGGCACCGCGTTCCTCACCCGCTCCACCATGACCAGCCAGAAGACGATCGAGTGGGAGGACGGCCACACCTACCCGGTCGTCGACGTGGAGATCTCCTCCGCGAGCCACCCCTTCTACACCGGCACCGCCCGCGTCATGGACACCGCCGGCCGCGTCGAACGCTTCGAGCGCCGCTACGGAGCCCGCTGATGGACCACCTGCACCAGCTTCCCGTCGTGATCGTCGCCGGGATGCACGCGGACGCCCGCAAGGAGGTGGTCGAACGCCTCCTGCGGACCGTGCCGGGGAGCGCGGCGCTCCACCACGACCTGGCCGGAGCGCGGGACGGCACCGTGCTCCGCATCGTCCGCGACGCCTCCGGCACCGTCTCCCGCGGCGAGACACCCCTGGTCAACGACTGTGCGTGCTGCGCACTGCGCGAGGACCTCGTCCCGGAACTGGAACGCATGGCGGACAGCGGCCTGACCCGGCTCGCCGTGGTCGAGCTGTGGGACTCCGTCGAACCCAAGGCCATGGCGGAGGTCATCGCCGCGCACGATGGGGACCGCATGGTCCTGACGAGCGTGATCACCGCCGTGGATCCCGCACTGGTTTTGCCCTGCCTCGCCAACGGCGACGACCTCGCCGAAGCCGGCCTCGCCGCCGCCCCCACCGACCAGCGCACCGTCGGCGACACCTGGGCCCGCCAGCTGGAGTACGCGCCGGTCCTGGCCGTCGTCGACAGCGACGAGGCCGACGACGAGGACCACGCCCTGCTCACCCAACTGCACCCCACAGCGCGGCGCGTTCCGGCCGGTTCCGTCGAACTCGCCCGGGCCGCCTTCGCCGGCTTCGACGTCGAGGCCGCCGCTGCGGCGCAGCACCCCGCGTGCGCGCTGCTGCCGCACGACGCGGACGACGCCGGCGTCACCACACTCGTGTGGCACCGCCGGCGCCCGTTCCACCCCGAACGCCTCTACCAGGCGCTGGAGGACCTGTGCTGCGCGGCCGCGCGCAGCCGCGGCCGGTTCTGGCTGGCAGACCGCCCCGACACCCTGCTCGCCTGGGACGCCGCGGGCGGCGCGTTGTGCGTGGAGAGCGCCGGCCCCTGGCTCGCCTCCCTGCCCGACGCCGCCTGGGAGATGGTGCCACCGGTGCGCCGGGCCGCCGCGGCCCTGGACTGGCACCCCGAGCACGGCGACTGCTGCCAGCACCTCGTCTTCACGTCGCCGGGCCTGGACCGCGACGGACTGGAACGACTCCTCGAATCCTGCCTCCTCACGGACGAGGAGTACGCGGCCGGGCGGGACGGCTGGAAGCACCTTCCCGCCGCCTTCGACTCCCTCCTCGACTCCGTCGCCTGACCCGCCCCTCGACCAAGCCCGACCAAGGAGAACTCTCATGGCACGCCGCCAGGATGCCCGCAAGCCCGCGAAGCCCCGCCCCAACCCGCTGGACGCGGCGGGGATCACGTACATCGACTACAAGGACACCGACCTGCTGCGGAAGTTCGTCTCCGACCGCGGCAAGATCCGCAGCCGCCGCGTCACCCGGGTCACCGCCCAGCAGCAGCGACAGCTCGCCGCCGCCGTCAAGAACGCCCGAGAGATGGCGCTGCTGCCGTACGTCAGCCGGTGAGATCCTTCGAGCCCTGAGGCGGGAAGCCCGCGAGGTCGCCCTCCTCGGCGGCGACGGCGTGGCCGAGCAGGTGGAGCGGACCCGCTTCGATGCCGACCGCTTCCATGACCCGCCAATGCTCCAGCGCGAGCCGGGCGTCCACCAGGCCGTGGACCAGGGGGAGTTCCGGGTGCGCGGCGTGGAGCAGGGACTCCAGTCGGCACGAGGCGATCGTGCCGGGAAGCCACGACTGCGCCGCGTACCCCGCCGCCGCGACCGGCGGCAGCCCCGAAGCCGTCCGGCGCTCCACCGACCCGACGGACAGCAGACCGCCGCCGACGATCAGAACGTCGCGCCGCTCCCGCATCCGGGCCAGCGCCTTCGTGGTGTCGAAGCAGTGCGGGAACGAGTCGTCGACGACGATCGCCCCGGGTCGGAGCCGCGACACGTCGAGCACCGCGCCGCCCCCGCTGACGGCGGTGACGAGGAGATCGGCCTCGTAGACGACGGCCGGCAGCGTCGCCGGACCGGACTCGTGGACCTCCACGTTCCGGACCAGGCCGCGAGCGACCAGGTCCTCCGCCAGTTTCCGCAGCCGTGGCGCGCTGCCCGCGACGTCGCACAGGAGCAGCCGGGCGGGCGGCTCGGGCGCGAGGGTCAGGAGCAGTTCGAGGGACGAGCTGCCGATGGAGCCCAGGCCGGCCACGGCCACGACCAGCTCGCCGAGTTCACGGCCGGTCCGGGCGAGCGCGGCGTGGACGGTCTTGACCACGGACACCGCGGTCGCCGCGTGCCCCGTCGTGAGGGCCGTCGCCGTCCGCGTGTCTGTGTCCGTCTCGCGCAGGACCCCGAAGCCGTACGCGGTCAGGGACGGGATCACGCCCGCGAGCGAGACGCTGCGCGCGCCCAGCGACGACGCGTACTCGATGGCTCGGGCCGTTCGGTCGGCGAGGTCGCGCGTCGATGCGAGCTCGTCGGCGAACAGGGGAAGGCAGACGAATCCGGAGCGACCGAGGGATGTGCTGATCTCCTCCACGAGTCGCGCGTCGCCGTCGGGGAAGAGCATCTGGCGGAGCTGTTCACGCGTCGCCGCGTCGGCGGCCCTTCCGCCGAGCGCGGCCAACTGACCGGGCGAGGGGAGGTATCCGACGAGCGCGGAGTCCAGGACGTCGACGGCGGGTGACGGGTCTTGCGGCACCGGCTTCGGTCCGTACGCGCCTTCGGCCATGCCGGTCCTCAAGGCGCCGGCGAACGCGGCGAAGGCCGACTCGTCGGGGAAGGCGGCGGTGGACGCGCGCAGCGTCACCCGCAGTTCTCCTTCACCGACCGGCCGCACCGCCAGGAACGTGTCCGTCCCGACGGGCGGCGGTGTGAGGACGGCGTCGCCGTCGTCCCAGCTCACGCTCAGCATGTCGCCGCTCATCGGGCCGAGGGCCGAGAAGTCCAGGAAGGTGAAGAAGAACTGGGCCGTCGGCGGCAGCCCGCCGTCCCTCGGGGGCGTGTGAACCCCGTGCGTACGGGCCGCCTCGACCTCGTCCACCACCGCACGCAGG
Organism: Streptomyces sp.; assembly: GCF_036566765.1. GTDB lineage: Bacteria > Actinomycetota > Actinomycetes > Streptomycetales > Streptomycetaceae > Streptomyces. The sequence goes on along the minus strand of NZ_DATCVQ010000611.1, from coordinate 206 downwards.
TCCTCGGTGAACGTGCGGCGACCCGCCTGCCCCTCACCGGGCAGCGGGCCCGGCCGCACCGGTACGGCAGCGGCGTACGGGCCGAACACCCGGTGGGCGTCGGGCTGTGCGTCGTCGCGGCCGGAGACGGCAAGGCCGAGGATCAGATCCTCCTGCCCGGTCGCGCCGGCCAGTGTCCGGTAGTACGCGGTGAGGACCGGGGCGAA
>NZ_DATCVQ010000610.1:0-5803 GCF_036566765.1 Streptomyces sp. | reverse complement strand
CGGGGCTTCGCCGGTGGCGGTGGTCGGGGCTTCGCCGGTGGCGGTGGTCGGGGCTTCGCCGGTGGCGGTGGTCGGGGCTTCGCCGGTGGCCGTGGTCGGAGCCTCGCCCGTCGTCGTGGTCGGGGCTTCGCCGGTGGCCGTGGTGGTGGCGTCTTCACACAGCGGCCTGGTGATCGTGTCGTCGATCAGCGTGACGCCCGCGTTGCGGGCCAGCACCCGGCCGTCGATGGTCACGTTACTGTTCACGCTGATCGCGGTGAGGGCCATGAGGGTGCCCACGAAGGTGGAGCCGGATCCGAGCGTGGCCGATGGGTTGGTCACCCAGAACACGTTGCACGCCTGGGCGCCGTTCTGAAGGACGATTTGGCTCCCGGATGCCGTTGTCAGGCCCCCAGGAATCTTGAACACCCAGACGGCGTCGGGGTTGTTCTGAGCGTCCAGGGTCCAGGTGCCGTCGACCAGGAGACCGGACTCGACCGCGTAGGTGCCCGCCACCAACGTGGGATTCACGGGCTGAGCGGAAAGACTGAATTGCGTGGGTTGGGCGAAGGCGTTGTCGTACGCCGTGCCAAGGTCGGCCTGCGCTCCTGCTGCCGCCGCGGCTGTGCGGATCGTCCCGCCCGTCACGGTCCCTGGTGGGAATCCCGTGACGGCCGTTCCCGGAGATACACCGACGTCTCCGGTGACTTCGGTATCACCTGTGTTGGTGACCGTCGAACCGGCCAGTACCGCGAAGGTTTCCGCCTCACCCAGCGGTACGGCTGTTGCTGCATTTGCTCGTGTAGGTGTCACTGCTACAACGGCGACAGCGACCAGCAGGGTGAGTACCCCCGCGATCCAAGCCGCCATCGTGCGCCGTTGTGGCGCATCGGGAATGTTGAGTGTCATCGAGGAGCCAACTCCTGTAGGGGTGGTGGCCTCCGGCGTTCCTCGTCGAACGGAATCGCCTCTTCTGTCGGCGGCATATTACGCAGGCACTCAACACCGGCGACGATTCCACTCTGGTGATGTCGCCGGAATCACTCAATATGCATCAAGGAATGTATGTTGAGCCGACTGACCGCCCCCCATCCGTGCGGCGGTCCACTGTGATGTGGCCATTTCTCCTGTCACGCCGATCGTCGGCGCCCGTCAGCGGAGCCATCAATTCGTCCGCATCAGTGATTTTCCTCGGCTGAAAGGTCGTTTCCGAAATTAGGCAGGCGCGTCGTGAATGTGCCCTGAATGGCGCAGGGAGACCACAGGAACCGGAAGCGGATGTGCCCTGAGCAACGGCCTGCGGGACGCCCTGCAGCGCGGCACCCTTCCCGCCAGTCCTCTCAGGCGCGTCGCCCGGCACGGGACCTCCACTGGAGCAGCCTCACCGTGACACCGCCGACGATCCTGGACTGGGAGGGCTGGGGCCGGGTGCCGGTCGTCTACGATCCCCGACTCCTCCCGGTGCCACTCGTGGCCGCACGCGTCCGCAGGCAGTTCAGGTCCGTCCTCGACACCCCGCCGGCCGCGTCGGCAGCGCTGACCGGGGTTCCCCGCATCGCGCCCGGGCCCGCGCTGCTTCTCCGCATCGGGGCGCACACGCATCAACGCCAGCCGGGTTACTTCTCCAGGAGGTCGTGCAGAAGTGCGACGAGCGCGAGTCCCTCGTCGGCTATCGCAACTCAACCCCGAACTCCTCAGCCCCGACACGGCCGCCGCCTACTCCGAGAAGCTCGGGCGTCTCGCTCTGACGACAGCGTGGGGGAGACGATCGGAAGGGACTTCCCTCGATGCACACCGACCCTCTCGCCGAGACCTGGCCGGGGTCCGACGTCGACCTGAGCAACGAGTACCTCAAGCTGCGCCGGAACCGTCTGCGCCCCAAGTACGAGCACGGATAGTCGGAGAGCTCGCCGTGCGGGAGGAAGGCGGGGTACTGCCCGGACAGGGTGCAGGTCCGGCGTGAGACCACGAACACGAAGTCCCGAGCCGGTCGGCGCGCGGTCCCCCTGCCAGGTCCGCTGGTCGCCATGCTCCGCGCGCATGCCGAGGCGCAAGAGCGCGAGCGCGACTGGAAACACCCTCTGTGGACAAAAACTCAGGACAACGACGAAGGGCCCCGCTGAAGATCAGCGGGGCCCTCGTTTCGCCTGTTCAGGCGGCTGCGGAGGATACGAGATTCGAACTCGTGAGGGGTTGCCCCCAACACGCTTTCCAAATGTTCGTACGGCCATTCGCCGGGGGCCATACTCGTCCTGACCTGCGGTGGAGTGCTCGGGCTGGCCCTGTGCGGACAGGCTCGGACGGGGCCGAATGAGACCGGAAATGAGACCAGCCTGCCCCGGGTGCCGGTGATCCCTGCGAGTCGGTCGGAACCGGGGGTGGTGCTCACCAATGTGTCTTGGCGGGCACGGATGCGTGGGCATGCGTCAGACCTGGCCGTAGAGGGTCGCCAGGTCGATCAGCCGGATGTCGGGGTCGGCCGCTGATGCGGCGTGCGCCTTGTCGTTGAATCCGGCTCCGCTGAAACACATGAGTCGGGTGTTGGTGGTGTCGTAGCGGCCTGCCAGGGTGACGAGGTCGCGGATGTGCCGCAGACGTTCGATGTGGGCAGCGCCCATGGTGTCGTTCCACTTGGCCTCTCCGAGGGCCAAGAGCGGCGGCTTGGCGCCATCAGCGATTCCGATGACGGCCACGTCGACCTCATGGCCGGTGCGGGCCTTGGGGTCGTGGACGACGCCGTGTCCGACGCGGGCGGGCAGACCGCCCAGAAGCTCGGGGTCGGCGTGGTGCAGCGCCCAGTCGCGGCAGACCTGTTCGAAATGGGGCCCGAGGACATTGCTGACGAAGCGGCGACGGCTGGCCTGCCAGACCCGCGGCGCACTGCCGGGGCGTTCAAGCTGGTCCCAGACCGGTCGCATGATCGCGTGGTAGAAGCCGATCAGCGGTTCTGAGATGCGGTAGGTGGGCCGGTTGTCCCGGAAGGCGTCCGCGTCACGGTGCAGCAGACCCGCATCTTCGAGGACGTTGATGGGGTGGGCGATGTCAGTGGCCTTGCGTTCCAGGTAGCCGGCCATGCCCCCGCGGGTGGCGTTGCCGTCGGCGACAGCGGCCAGAACGGACAGGTACAGGGCGGTGTCGCGAAGGTCGGGTTCCTCGGCCAGCAGATAGCGGGCCTCGCGGAAGAGAGGGGTTTCGGGATTGAGGACGGTGCGGACGACCCAGTCGTCGAAGTCATCCGGACCCTTTGGAGCGTCGCCGCGTGCGAATTCGCGCCGGTAGGCGGGAGTGCCGCCCACGATCGCGTTCACCTTCATGGCCAGGTGGGGGTCCGTGATGTCCCAGAACTCGGCGGCGAGGCGGTGGTCTAGGGGGCGGACGACCAGTTCCAGTCCCGCCCGTCCGCGCAGTGGGGCGTTGCCCGACAGCAGTCGGCCCATGAAGGAAAGCGCCGAGCCGCACAGCAGCAGCCGGGTACGGGAGCCGGTGCGCTGGTCACGCAGAGGCCGCAACGCCTCTTGGATGATCGAGGGCAGCTCCGGGTTGGCCTTGGCGAGATACGGAAACTCGTCGATCACCACGGGTACGGGCCGCTCGGCGCCGAGTGCGAGTAGAGCGTCGACGGCCTCTGCCCAGTCGGCGAAGTGGAAGGGGCTGGCGGGGCGGACGTGGGCGGTCAGCGCTGCGCTGATCCGCCGTAGCGACTCGGCATCGGCGGCTTCGGTCGCACCGAAATAGAACCCTCCGGTGGCACGACAGGCTGCATCCAGCAGGAACGTCTTGCCTTGGCGGCGACGCCCGGAGACCACCCCCAGAGTCGCTCCTGGCTGAGGATCGGTGATGAACCGGGTCAGCGCTGACCACTCGTAGTCCCGGTCGAACATCTCGGCAGGCTTGTCCACGATGCTCCAGATATAGAAGTACACCTACATAAAACATACCCCTAGCTGCTGGCTGCGGCTCGCAGGATGCGTCTGCCACTCCGGGCATTCGGCGCTCGTTGGGGAGTGCCATGGTCCATTGCGAAATATGTCGTGAATGCCGGAAATAAATGAGACTGAAAGTGAGACCAGAGCATGCCGAAGACCCCGGCCGCTGAAGCGGTCCGGGGTCTTCGTTTCGCCTGTTCAGGCGGCTGCGGAGGATACGAGATTCGAACTCGTGAGGGGTTGCCCCCAACACGCTTTCCAAGCGTGCGCCCTAGGCCTCTAGGCGAATCCTCCGCCGGGAACATTACATGACCGAGAGGGGTGCTCGCGAACTCGATCTCGCGAGGTTCGCCGAGGTCGGTGGGGGTGGTCGGGGAGGGGTGTGGATCGGGTACTCTGGGCGCAGCCCCTCACGTGGCGCTATCTGACTGAACTCCCCCAGGGCCGGAAGGCAGCAAGGGTAGGTCGGCTCTGGCGGGTGCGTGGGGGGCGCTTGCGTTCTCGGGCACGGTTGTCGGTGTGCGCCTATAACCTCGTATACGTGTCGTCTCTCGCGCTGTACCGCCGCTATCGCCCCGAGTCCTTCGCCGAGGTCATCGGGCAGGAGCATGTCACCGACCCGTTGCAGCAGGCCCTGCGGAACAACCGGGTCAACCACGCGTACCTGTTCAGCGGGCCCCGCGGCTGCGGTAAGACGACCAGTGCGCGGATTCTCGCCCGGTGTCTGAACTGCGAGCAGGGGCCCACCCCCACGCCCTGTGGGGAGTGCCAGTCCTGTCGGGACCTCGCTCGGAACGGGCCGGGGTCGATCGACGTCATCGAGATCGACGCGGCTTCCCACGGTGGCGTGGACGACGCCCGTGACCTGCGGGAGAAGGCCTTCTTCGGGCCCGCCTCCAGCCGGTACAAGATCTACATCATCGACGAGGCGCACATGGTCACCTCGGCGGGCTTCAACGCCCTGCTGAAGGTGGTCGAGGAGCCGCCGGAGCATCTCAAGTTCATCTTCGCCACGACCGAGCCCGAGAAGGTCATCGGGACCATTCGGTCGCGGACCCACCACTACCCCTTCCGGCTCGTGCCGCCCGGGACCCTGCGCGAGTACCTCGGTGAGGTGTGCGGGCGCGAGGGCATCCCCGTCGAGGACGGCGTGCTGCCGCTCGTCGTGCGGGCCGGCGCCGGGTCGGTGCGTGACTCGATGTCCGTCATGGACCAGCTGCTCGCCGGCGCCGCCGAGGACGGTGTGACATACGCCATGGCGACGGCACTGCTCGGGTACACGGACGGCTCGCTGCTGGATTCCGTGGTGGACGCCTTTGCCGCGGCGGACGGGGCCGCCGCTTTCGAGGTCGTCGACCGGGTGGTCGAGGGCGGCAACGATCCGCGCCGGTTCGTCGCCGATCTGCTGGAGCGGCTGCGGGATCTCGTCATCCTCGCCGCCGTGCCCGACGCCGCCGAGAAGGGGCTGATCGACGCCCCGGCCGACGTCGTCGAGCGGATGCAGGCGCAGGCCTCGGTCTTCGGTGCCGCTGAGCTGAGCCGGGCCGCCGACCTGGTCAACACCGGGCTCACCGAGATGCGCGGCGCCACCTCGCCGCGGCTGCAGCTGGAGCTGATCTGCGCGCGCGTGCTGCTGCCCGCCGCCTTCGACGACCAGCGTGCGCTGCAGGCCCGGCTCGACCGGCTGGAGCGCGGGGCGGCGGCTGCGCCCGCGCCCGTCGTGATGCCTGGTCCGCCCGCGCCCGCCATGGGGTACGTGCCCGGGCCCGAGGCCCATACGCCGATGGCCCCGCTCCCGCCGGCCCCGACGCCCGCTCCCCAGCCCGTCCAGGCCGCTCCCGCCCCGGAAGCCCCGACCGCCCCGGCTCCGCAGGCCCAGGCCCAGGCCCCCGCCCAGC
>NZ_DATCVQ010000609.1:0-26589 GCF_036566765.1 Streptomyces sp. | reverse complement strand
GTCGTGCCGTCGGTGGCCGAGATCCGCGAGAAGTTCCAGCGCCGCAGGCAGAGCGGAGCCGGGCGGATGGACATGGCGCTGCGCAAACTGCTGGGCCTGGACGCCAAGCTGCGGCAGTACCGTGACGGCGAGCGTTTCGTGCGGGCCGTGGTGGACGAGTCCGGGATGGACGGCTTCAACCGGATCTGGACCTCGCCCAACACCCTGCCCACCAAGCAGGAGATCGCCAAACCCGCGGACTGGGTGGCACGGGTGCACGGGCGGAGCGAAACCTGAGTCGACCCGGGGCACAGAAGGGCCCCGGGGCCTCCCGGTTCACCCGTCCGAGGGACCGTGGGCGCAGGGTAAGCGTGCGATGCTCGAGTATCGCACGCTGTCTGTCACCATCTAGCTACCCTGCGTCATCTTCACCGTCCCGACGCCTCCCCCAGCCTCTCCAGGAGGGAAACCGGACATGGGTCCCCACCCCGCGGTCGCGGCGATACGCCTGGCGGTCCGCCGCGTACTCCACGACGTACTCACAGAACACCAGGCCGCCGACGCCGCACACCCCCTCGTGCTCGTGGCCTGCTCCGGAGGCGCCGACTCCATGGCGCTCGCCTCCGCGCTCGCCTTCGAAGCCCGCAAACTCGCCGTCCGGGCCGGAGCCGTCACCGTCGACCACGGCCTCCAGGACGGCTCCGACACGCGCGCCGCCGAGGTCGTCGCCCGGCTCACCGCCATGCGCCTCGACCCCGTCGAGTCCGTCGCCGTCACCGTCGGCCAGGAAACAAGGGTGGCGCACAGCGCCTCGATCAGGGGTGGTGGCGGGCGACGGGCGGGTGGACCCGAGGCCGCCGCCCGGGACGCCCGCTACGCCGCCCTCGACGCCGCCGCCGACCGACACGGCGCCGCCGCGATCCTGCTCGGCCACACCCGCGACGACCAGGCCGAAACAGTCCTGCTCGGACTCGCCCGCGGCTCCGGCATCCGCTCGCTGTCCGGCATGGCCGCCGTCTCCGGCGCCGCCGGCCGCTACCGCCGCCCCTTCCTCCAGCTCGACCGGCAGACCGTCCGCAAGGCCTGCGTCGCCCAAGAGCTCGCCGTCTGGGACGACCCGCACAACGCCGACCCCGCCTACACCCGCTCCCGGCTCCGCCACGAAGGCCTGCCCGCCCTGGAGAAGGCGCTCGGCAAAGGAGTCGTCGAAGCACTCGCCCGTACGGCCCAGCTCTCCCGCGACGACGCCGACGCCCTCGACTCCTGGGCCGCCGACGCAGAAGCCTCCGTACGCGACGAGACCGGCCGCCTCGAATGCGCCAAGCTCTACGGCCTGCCGCCCGCCGTACGCCGCCGCGTCCTGCGCCGCGCCGTCATCGCCGAGGGCGCACCCGCCGGCTCGCTGTTCGCCCGGCACATCGAGGAAATCGACCGGCTGATCACCGGATGGCGCGGCCAAGGAGCCATCAATCTGCCCGGTCGCGTCGAGGCGCGACGCCAGGGTGGCAGACTGGTCATCCGGCAAGGCTGACGCAAGCTGCAACGAAAGTGACCCGGGTGAACGAGAAGGACATGGGCACCGACCTCAAGTCGGTGCTCATCACCAAGGAAGAGATCGACGCGAAGCTGGCCGAGCTGGCCGCGAAGATCGACGCGGAGTACGCGGGCAAGGACCTGCTCATCGTCGGAGTCCTCAAGGGCGCCGTGATGGTGATGGCGGACCTCGCGCGTGCGCTGTCCACCCCCGTCACCATGGACTGGATGGCCGTCTCCTCCTACGGCGCCGGCACCCAGTCCTCGGGCGTGGTGCGGATCCTCAAGGACCTCGACACCGACATCAAGGGCAAGCACGTCCTGATCGTCGAGGACATCATCGACTCCGGCCTGACGCTGTCCTGGCTGCTGTCGAACCTCGGCTCGCGCGAGCCGGCCTCCCTGGAGGTCTGCACCCTGCTGCGCAAGCCCGACGCCGCGAAGGTCGCGATCGACGTGAAGTGGATCGGCTTCGACATTCCCAACGAATTCGTCGTCGGATACGGCCTCGACTACGCCGAGAAGTACCGCAATCTCCCCTTCGTGGGCACTCTCGCCCCGCACGTCTACGGCGGCTGAGGAACACTGCCCGCACCGGACGCCCTACGGGGAACCCGCACCGCCTTCCCGGCGTTGAAGCAGGGGAAGGCGGCCGAGGGTGACAATGCTGAGGTACCGTCCGAAGAACAGCTTTTTCTCATAGCAGCATTTACCTACGGGCAGGAGGGACGGAGCGATTTCGCTCCGTATGGATGGACGTGAAGCGATACTTCCGTGGGCCGGTCATGTGGATCGTGCTGGCCGTCCTCGCCGTGGTCGTGTTGATGCAGGTCGTCGGCTCGTCCGGCGGCTACAAGACGGTGGACACCGCCAAGGTCGTCCAGGCGATCGACGACAACCAGGTCGACCAGGTCAAGCTGACCACCGGCGACGAACAGATCATCAAGGTCGAGCTCAAGAAGGGCGCCGACCAGAAGAAGTACGGCGGCGGCGACAAGCTCCAGGCCAGCTACATCGGCACCCAGGGCGCCGACCTCGCCACGACTCTGCAGAAGAAGTACGCCGCAGGTGAGATCGAGAACGGCTACACCGTCTCGCCCTCCAAGCAGTCGCCGTTCGTCTCGGTGCTGCTCTCGCTGCTGCCCTTCGTCCTCATCGTGGTCGTCTTCCTGTTCCTGATGAACCAGATGCAGGGCGGCGGCTCCCGAGTCATGAACTTCGGGAAGTCCAAGGCCAAGCTCATCACCAAGGACACCCCGAAGACGACCTTCGCCGACGTGGCGGGCTCCGACGAGGCCGTCGAGGAACTCCACGAGATCAAGGAATTCCTCCAGGAGCCGGCCAAGTTCCAGGCCGTCGGCGCCAAGATCCCCAAGGGTGTGCTGCTCTACGGCCCGCCCGGAACCGGCAAGACCCTCCTCGCGCGCGCCGTCGCCGGAGAGGCCGGCGTGCCGTTCTACTCGATCTCCGGCTCCGACTTCGTCGAGATGTTCGTCGGCGTGGGTGCCTCCCGCGTCCGCGACCTCTTCGAACAGGCCAAGGCCAACGCGCCCGCCATCGTCTTCGTCGACGAGATCGACGCCGTCGGCCGACACCGCGGCGCCGGCCTCGGCGGCGGCCACGACGAGCGCGAGCAGACCCTCAACCAGCTCCTGGTCGAGATGGACGGCTTCGACGTCAAGGGCGGCGTCATCCTGATCGCCGCCACCAACCGGCCCGACATCCTCGACCCGGCGCTCCTGCGCCCCGGCCGATTCGACCGGCAGATCGCCGTCGACCGCCCGGACATGCAGGGCCGTCTGGAGATCCTCAAGGTCCACCAGAAGGGCAAGCCGGTCGCCCCGGACGTCGACCTGGGCGCGGTCGCACGCCGCACCCCGGGCTTCACGGGCGCGGACCTGTCGAACGTGCTGAACGAAGCGGCGCTCCTCACGGCGCGCAGCGACAAGAAGCTGATCGACAACCACTCCCTGGACGAGGCGATCGACCGTGTGGTCGCGGGCCCGCAGAAGCGGACCCGGATCATGTCGGACAAGGAGAAGAAGATCACCGCGTACCACGAGGGCGGACACGCCCTGGTCGCGGCGGCCTCGCCGAACTCCGACCCGGTCCACAAGATCACGATCCTGTCCCGTGGCCGGGCCCTGGGCTACACCATGGTCCTGCCCGAAGAGGACAAGTACTCCACGACCCGCAACGAGATGCTCGACCAGCTGGCGTACATGCTGGGCGGGCGCGCGGCCGAGGAGCTGGTCTTCCACGACCCGACCACGGGCGCGGCCAACGACATCGAGAAGGCCACGGCCACCGCGCGAGCGATGGTCACGCAGTACGGCATGACCGAGCGTCTGGGCGCGATCAAGTTCGGCGGCGACAACAGCGAGCCCTTCCTGGGCCGCGAGATGTCGCACCCGCGCGACTACTCGGAAGAGGTCGCGGCGCTGGTCGACGAAGAGGTCAAGAAGCTCATCGAGACCGCGCACAACGAGGCGTGGGAGATCCTCGTCGAGAACCGTGACGTTCTCGACAACCTGGTCCTGCAGCTCCTGGAGAGGGAGACGCTGGGCAAGGAGGAGATCGCCGAGATCTTCGCCCCGATCGTGAAGCGCCCGGCCCGCCCGGCGTGGACCGGCTCGTCCCACCGCACCCCGTCCACCCGCCCGCCGGTCCTCTCCCCCAAGGAGCTGGCCCTGACCAACGGCGCGTCCCCCGCGTCCGCGTCGACGGTGGACACCACGAAGGCGATCGAGGTCGCCCCGGAGGAAACCCCGGAGCCCTGACCCGGTCCACCCGGAATGGAAGCCGCGCCCCCACAGGTTCTAGCCTGTGGGGGCGCGGCTCTTTTCGCGCCAAGTCAGACAGACGGAACGAGGCACAGATGACCGACCCGGTGACGCTGGACGGCGAGGGCACGATCGGCGAGTTCGACGAGAAGCGCGCCGAGAACGCCGTACGAGAGCTCCTCATCGCGGTCGGAGAGGACCCGGACCGCGAGGGGCTGAGGGAGACGCCGGCGCGGGTGGCGCGGGCGTACAGGGAGCTGTTCGCGGGGCTCTGGCAGAAGCCTGAGGACGTCCTGACGACCACGTTCGACCTGGGGCACGACGAGCTTGTGCTCGTGAAGGGTATCGAACTGATGGCCACCTGTGAGCATCATCTTCTGCCATTTCATGGCGTAGCTCACATTGGCTACATTCCGGCTGAATCGGGCAAAATTACCGGCCTGTCCAAGCTGGCGCGTCTCGTGGACGTTTTCGCTCGCCGCCCGCAGGTGCAGGAGCGACTGACCACTCAGATCGCCGATTCGCTCATGGAGATCCTGGAAGCGCGTGGCGCGATCGTCGTGATCGAGGCCGAGCACATGTGCATGTCCCTGCGCGGCGTCCGTAAGCCGGGGGCGAAGACGACGACCTCGGCGGTACGAGGGCAACTTCGTGACGCTACTACACGTTCTGAGGCCATGTCCCTGATAATGGCCCGTTAGGGGGCGGCTGGCCTGAGTGCCCCATAGCGTCCCGATCAGTGGAGTTGATCACTGATCGAGGGGGATCGGTATGGGGTACGGGCTTTCCAGTAAGCAGCTGGTGAACCTGGTCGGGGGCTGCGCGCAGGCGAAGACGGTCGGCCCAGGCCAGGTGATGTGGACGCTGGACGGCGATCGGACCGTGCAGACCGCCGTCGTCGACGTGAGTGCGGCGAAGGCACGGGAGGCCGTGGAGGTGGTCACCGACCACATGACCTTCATCGCCAGTCCGGATCTACTGCTTCTCACTCCGGACGGCTGGACGCACGCCAGGGACGCCGATGGCGCGACGGTGGCGTGGACGCATGCGCGGAAACTGTGCCGGGAGCGGCTGACGATGTGGCCTGGGTACGAGTTCGGCTATTTCGTCGGTGCGACCTGCGCCGACGGGACGGTCGGCAAGAACTACGTGTCGTTGATCGTGAACGAGGAATGGTTCGCGTCTCGGTACGCGGCGGCCCTGACAGCCTGCACGGGGCTCCCCGCCAGGCTGGAGCCTGTAACCCGCCCGTCCGGCTATCTGCAGCGGGACCTGCCGGGCTTCCGGGTGCGGGTGGTTTCCTCGTACCTCTCCGACGCGATGCGGCATTACGTGGGCGGGGACGCCCACCACATGCGGCAGCGCTTCCCGAGGGTGGTTCTGCGGGACATCGACACATTCCAGGGCTTCCTCGACGGATACATCGACGGCGACGGCTGCCGCATCAAGGATTGGCGCGGGCGGGTGATCGCAAGCGCCAATGTGCCCTTCCTGGCCGAGATCGCTCCCATCATCGGGGCGCGGTTCACGCCGAGGGACAAGGTCAAGGGGGCCTCAAAGCTCTGCGTGTCAGATCGTTGGCAGAGCCGTGGCACCTTCGTCCCCGAGCACCACCCCATCGACCCGCCCGAATCCTCCTGGGTCCAGGTCCGCGAAGTCCGCCCCCGCCCCGCCCTCGGCGCCAAGCCCTTCACGTTCTACAGCTACCGCCTCGAACCGCACCCCACGTTCCTCGTGAACGGGCACCTCGTGCGCGAGCCCTGGTAGGGGGCGTCAGGCCACCGGGGCCGTGCCCGTGCCGTTGTTCTCGTCCTCGGGGAGCTTGCAGACGCGTTCCAAGAAGAGGGCTGCGGCGATGACCGCGAGGCCGGCCACTACCGAGAAGCCGGCGTAGATGGCCTGGTCCCGGCGGGCGGGGACGTCGAGGGAGCCCAGGAGGAAGACGCCGGTGCCGCCGTACATGCCAGAGACGACCGCGGCGACCAGCGCGCTCGCCTGGGCGAAGACGACCGCGCGGGCGGCCATCAGCGGTTCGACGCCCTTCGCGCCGGGGCGGCGGTCGCGCTGGGCCTTGAGGCGGGCGCGGATCGAGAGGGCCGTCGCGGTGAGGACGACGGCGATCGCGGCGAGCACGATGGGCGCGGCGAGGGGGACGCTCGGCAGGGTGCCGAAGGCGTCCCAGAGCCGGGCCGCGCCCCAGGACAGGATTCCGGCCCCGAGGAACAGTCCGGCGAGGACTTTCAGCCGCAGTTGTTTCACCGGGTGTCCTTCGTGGTCGGTCGGCTCGTACAAGACTCGCTGAGCGTAACGACTACTCGGGCAGTCGGAGTTCCAGGTCGGGCCGGGCCTCGACGCCGGCCCGGCCGATTCCGGCCAGCAGCTCGGCGACCGGGCCGTGGCCGGCGAGCCGGGCCTCGGGCTCGACGTCGTGCCAGGGGGCCAGGACGAAGGCGCGCTGGTGGGCGCGGGGGTGCGGCAGGGTGAGGACGGGGTCGTCGGAGATCACGTCCGCGTACGCCACGATGTCGACGTCGATGGTGCGGGCGCCCCAGCGCTCCTCACGGACGCGCAGGAAGGCCTCCTCGACGGCGTGGGCGCGCTCCAGGAGGGAGGAGGGCGGCAGCGTGGTCTTCACGACGACGACCGCGTTGAGGTACGCGGGCTGGGTGCCGGGGTCGACGCCCCAGGGCTCGGTCTCGTAGACCGGGGAGACCGCCTTGACCCGCAGGCCGGGGGTGTCCTCCAGGGCGTCGATGGCGCCCTGCAGGGTCTCCAGGCGGTTGCCGAGGTTGGCGCCGAGGGCGATCACGGCGCGTTTGGGGTTGGACAGGGTGACGTCGGCGGCGTCGACCGTCTCGACCACGGAGGCCGGTACGGGCTGCACGGTCGGGTCACTGTGCGTGGCGTTCATACGCGGCTCCGGGTGATGGTGATGGTGACGTCGTCGAAGGGCACGGTGATCGGTGCGTCCGGCTTGTGGACGACGACCTCGACCTCCTGGACGCCGGGGTGCTTGAGGCACTGCTGGGCGATCCGCTCGGCGAGCGTCTCGATCAGGTCGACCGGTTCGCCCTGCACCACGTCGACGACCTCTTCCGCGACGACGCCGTAGTGCACCGTCTTGGTCAGGTCGTCCTCGGCCGCGGCAGGGCGGGTGTCCAGGCCGAGCACCAGGTCCACGATGAAGGTCTGGCCCTCCTCGCGCTCCTTGGGGAAGACGCCGTGGTGTCCTCGGGCCTTGAGGCCGCGCAGCGCGACACGATCCACGCGAATCACTCCTGCTGTCGTAGTTCTGTGCACACGCCAGCCGGGTGCGGACGGCCGGGTGTCCTTCATCGAATCTACCTGCGGGCACCGACAGCACTTGCCCATGGGGGCGGTGGACGGGGGGCCGCAGGGGTTGGTAGCCGCCCCTACCCAGAGCCTTGGATTCCAATCCAAGAGATTCGGCCGGATGGCCCTTCTGCGGCCTTCTGACCTGTCAGGGCCCGGGTTCGCCCGCCTCTTCCTCGTCGTTGTCGGTGAGCACCGGGGAGGCGTGGTGGGACCAGATCTTCCATCCGTCGAATGTGCGGCGGAACACATTGGTGGCGACGACCAGCTGGCCGACGAGCGGGCCGAGCTCGGCGCCGTCCTCGGCGGGTGCGCCGCTGAGGATGTTCTCGGTGCAGGTGACGATGGCCACGTCCCCGGCGAGGGCGACCTTGACGTCGGTGAGGAAGAACTGGATGTACTCGGTGTTCGCCATGATCAGGGCGTAGGAGCGGAGCACCTGGCCGCGGCCGAAGAGCATGGGCCAGCCCGGGTGGACGCAGGAGACGGCGGAGTGCGGGGGGCCGTCGGCGTCGGCGAGCCAGAGTGTGGAGACCGTCTCGAAGTCGCCCTGTTCCATCGCCTCGTAGAAGGCGGTGTTGGCGGCTTCGACCGCCTGGGTGTCGGTCTCGTGGGTCACCTGGCTCCTTCGACGGCTCTGGCGACGCGGACGGCGTCGGCGGTGGCCCGGACCTCGTGGACGCGGACCGCCCAGGCGCCTTCGTGGGCGGCTATCGCGGAGACGGCGGCGGTGGCGGCGTCGCGTTCGCGGGCGGGCGGCGGCGGGGTGGCGTTGTCGCCGGCGAGGACGGCGCCGAGGAAGCGCTTGCGGGAGGCGGCGACCAGGAGGGGCCGGCCGAGTGCGCGGAGCTCGGCGAGGTGGGCGACGAGGGCGAGGTCGTGCCGGGCGCGCTTGGCGAAGCCGAGGCCGGGGTCGAGGACGATGCGCTCGGGGGCGATGCCGCCGTCGACGACGGCCTCCATGCGGGTGCGCAGTTCGGCGACGACCTCGCCGACGACGTCCTCGTACACGGCGAGGCTGTTCATGTTCTCGCTGAAGCCGCGCCAGTGCATGACGACGAAGGGGACCTCGGCGGCGGCGACCGCGGGGATCATCTCGGGGTCGGCGAGGCCGCCGCTGACGTCGTTGACGAGTGCGGCGCCGGCGGCGACGGCTTGGGCGGCGACGCTGGCGCGCATGGTGTCGACGGAGACGGTGACGCCTTCGGCGGCGAGGCCGCGGACGACGGGGACGACGCGGCGCAGTTCCTCGGCCTCGTCGACGCGGGTGGCGCCGGGGCGGGTGGACTCGCCGCCGACGTCGATGAGGTCGGCGCCTTCGGCGACCAGTTCCATGCCGCGCTTGACGGCTGCGGTGGTGTCGAACCAGCGGCCGCCGTCGGAGAAGGAGTCCGGCGTCACGTTGACGACTCCCATGACCGCGCAGCGGTCCCACTCCGGCAGGCCCTGGGCCGTGCCCCGTCCGTGCAACGTACTCATACGTCCAGCCTAGGGCCCGGCCCGGGGGTCGGACTCCCGGGCCGGACTCGACCTCGGGCCGGGGTCAGGCCGCGCGCACTTCGTGCTCGGCGCTCGTCCGGCCGATGTGGGCGCACGGGCGGGGCGCCGGGGCGGGGCGGCGGCGGGCGAAGGGGCGGGGCAGCGAGACGTTGACGAAGCCCTCGGCCTGCATGGCGGCGAAGCCGATGCGGGGCAGGTCGCGGCTCTTGCGGTAGACGACGAAGCGGGGTTCCCAGCGGGGCTGGAACTTGGCGTTGAACTTGTACAGCGACTCGATCTGGAACCAGCGGGAGAGGAACACGAGCAGGCCGCGCCAGATGCGCAGGACGGGCCCGGCGCCGATCTTCTCGCCGCGGGCGAGGGCGGCGCGGAACATGGCGAAGTTGAGGGAGACCCGCTCGATGCCGAGGCGCGGGGACTCCTGGAGGGCAGCGACGATGAGGAGTTCGTTCATGCCGGGGTCGGCGGAGCGGTCGCGGCGCATGAGTTCGAGGGACATGCCGTCCGGGCCCCAGGGCACGAAGTGGATGATCGCCTTCAGGTCCCCGTACGGGGAGGTCTCGTCGGCCTTGTGCGCGGTGGCGATGACGGCGTCGCCGTCGGCGGCGTCGCCTATGCGGCCCAGTGCCATGGAGAAGCCGCGCTCGGTGTCGGTGCCGCGCCAGTCGGCGGCGGCGCGGCGGATGCCCTCGAGCTCTCCGTCGGAGAGGTCACGGACGCGGCGGACGCGGGTCTGGTAACCGTTGCGCTCGATGCGCTTCACCATCTGCCGGACGTTGCGCATGGCCCGCCCGGAGAGGGAGAAATCCGCGACGTCCACCACCGCCTCGTCGCCGAGTTCGAGGGCGTCGAGCCCGGTCTCGCGGGTCCAGACCTCGCCGCCGGTCTCGGAGCAGCCCATGACGGCGGGGGTCCAGGAGTGGGCCTTGGCCTCGTCCATGAAGCGTTCGATGGCGCCGGGCCAGGCCTCGACGTCGCCGATGGGGTCGCCGCTGGCGAGCATCACGCCGGAGACGACGCGGTAACAGACGGCGGCCTTGCCGCTGGGGGAGAAGACGACGCCCTTGTCGCGGCGGAGCGCGAAGTGGCCGAGGGAGTCGCGGCCGCCGTGCTTGGCGAGCAGGGCGCGCAGCTTGGCCTCGTCGTCCTCGGTGAGCCGGGCGGCGGGGTGCTCGGGCCGGAAGGCGAAGTAGACGGTGGTGAGGGCGGTGAGCATGCCGAGCGCGCCGAGCGAGTAGCCGACGGTCCAGTCGGCGTTGCCGGTGTAGGCGACCGGGCCCTCGGTGCCGACCAGGCCGTACAGGACGTGTTCCAGGCGGTCCGTCAGGCTGGGGCTGCCGACGATGCGGCGGGGGTGGGCGCTGACGACGACCAGGCCGAGGGCGATGGAGCCGGCGCCCATGAGGACGAAGTTGGCGAGTGCCCGCCAGCGGCTGCGCGGGTCCGGCAGCGCGGCGAACTGGTCGCGGTGGCGCAGCAGCGGGATCAGCAGGGCGAGCGAGAGCAGGACGCCGACGACGGAGTGCCGCCAGGTGAACTGGGCGGCGGCGCCGAGCGGCAGCAGGACGACGGCGGCCCGCCAGGCGCGGCGCTTGTGGCGCTTGAGGCCGTGGGCGAGCAGCAGCAGCAGGACGCCGGCACTGAGGGAGAGCGCGGCGGAGAGCGGGCCGAGGGTGCCGGGGAGGACCTCGGCGAGGGCGTGCATGCGGCTGGCCCGGAACCGGGGGAAGACCCCGGCGGCGATGTCGATCAGGCCGATGAACGAGCAGGCCGTGCCGACGAGGGTGGGCACCGCTTCGGGGCGCGGTCCGCTCAGGATCCGTCGTACCCGAACCGGAACCGATACTGATTTGTCCCCATCTACCGTGACAGACATCGCTTCCCGTGGCTCCGCGAGAGAATCTGGATCCGGCGGCCAGCGGGCACGGCCGGAGGAGTTGCGCCCTCTAGGACGGTGCTTCGCGGGAGCGGGTTCACTCGCTCACACGAAATTCTCACGAAGAAAGTTCGATCACCTCATGGGTCTCACCAGCAACAAAGTTCTGGCGCTGGCCGTCACGCTGGCCGTGGTGTTCTTCGTCGCCACGGTCTGGCTGTGGCCACGGCTGTCGCGCCGGAACTGGCGCGCCGTCCTCGGCCGGGTCGGCCTGCTGCTCGCGACCCAGCTGGCGCTGTTCGCGTCGGTCGGCCTCGCGGCGAACAAGTCCTTCCTCTTCTACGGGTCCTGGGCGGACCTGTTCGGCCAGGAGCAGTCGCTCGGCGTGGTCGTCGACCACTCGGCCGGCAGCAAGGACGTGAAGGTCGTCGGCAAGCAGCAGCTGGACGTGCCGGGCGCCTCGCGGTCGGAGGTCGGCGGGCAGATACAGAAGGTCGTGGTGAGCGGCGCGAAGTCGGGCATCACCAGCCCGGCGTACGTGTATCTGCCGCCGCAGTACTTCCAGCCGGCGTACGCGAAGACCACGTTCCCGGTCTCGGTGGTGCTGACGGGGTATCCGGGCACGGCGGAGAACCTGCTCAAGGGCCTGAAGTACCCGCGGACCGCCTTCCAGCAGGTGAAGGAGGGGAAGATGCGGCCGATGATTTTGGTGATGCTGCGGCCGACGGTCGCGCCGCCGCGGGACACCGAGTGCGTCGACGTCAAGGGCGGCCCGAAGACGGAGACCTTCTTCGCGCAGGACCTGCCGACGGCGGTGGCGTCGATGTACCGGGTCGGCACGCAGCCGCGCAGCTGGGGCTTCATCGGCAACTCGACGGGCGGCTACTGCGCGCTGAAGATCGCGCTGCACCACCCGGAGCGGTACGCGGCGGGCGCCGGCCTGTCGGCGTACTACAAAGCGGCCGAGGACGTGACGACGGGCGACCTGTTCCACGGGGACGACCGGGCGCGCAAGCGGGCCAACCTGCTGTGGAGCCTGGACCACCGGCCCCAGGGGAAGTCCTCGTTCCTGGTGACCTCGTCCAAGGAGGGCGAGGGGAACCTGAAGGGGACGCTCGCCTTCATCAAGAAGGTGAAGGCCCCGGCGCGGGTCTCCTCGATCATGCTGGACAGCGGCGGCCACAACTTCAACACGTGGAACCGGGAGATCCCGCCCACCCTGGTGTGGATGAGCGGGCGGCTCAGCGCGAGCTGACGGACCGCCGGACCGCGCGGTGCAGGGCGGCCGGGGTGAGCACGCCGACCTGCCGGCCGGCCTGCTCCGGGTCGACGACCGGGACCCAGTCCGCGTCGTGCAGCAGCAGCGCGGACAGGGCGTCCTTCAGCGGCGCGCCGAGAGGGACGGCCGGCGGGGGAGTCCGCTTGTCGACGGCCGGGCCGCCGCCCTGGTCGAGGTCGTGCACGGTGATCGGGGTGACGGCGAGCCGCTTGAGGCCGCGGTCCGCGCCGACGAAGTCGGCGACGTACTCCGTGGCGGGCGCGCCGAGCACGGCGGCCGGGGTGTCGAACTGCTCGATGCGGCCCTGCCCGTAGACGGCGATGCGGTCGCCGAGCCGGACGGCCTCCTCCAGGTCGTGGGTGACGAACAGGACCGTCTTGCGGACGGTGGCCTGGAGGTTCAGGAACTCGTTCTGGAGCCGTTCGCGGACGACCGGGTCGACCGCGCCGAACGGCTCGTCCATCAGCAGCACCGGCGGGTCGGCGGCCAGCGCGCGGGCGACGCCGACGCGCTGGCGCTGGCCGCCGGAGAGCTGCTCGGGATAGCGGTGGCCGAAGGTCCCCGGGTCGAGGCCGACCAGGTCGAGGAGTTCGGCGGCGCGCTCCCTGGCCCTCGCCCTGCTCCAGCCGAGCAGCGCGGGGACGGTCGCGGTGTTGTCCAGGACGGTGCGGTGCGGGAAGAGGCCGACCTGCTGGATGACGTAGCCGATGCGTCGGCGCAGGGCGACCGGGTCGACGCGGGCGATGTCCTGGCCGTCCAGGAGGATCTGGCCCTCGGTGGGCTCGATCAGCCGGTTCACCATCTTCATGGTGGTCGTCTTGCCGCAGCCGGACGGGCCGACCAGGGTGACCAGTTCGCCCTCGGCGACGTCGAAGGAGAGGTCGTCGACGGCCGTGGTGCCGTCGGCGTACCGCTTGGTCACGTGCTCGAACCGGATCATGGCTCCATTGTGGCCGCTCGCGGCGGGGCGTGTGTGAAGGGCGTGTTGCCGCATGGTGGCGGTGCTCGGTGATTGTCGGCAGCGGTTGTTAGGGTCGCCACACATACGTTCGGAAAGGCCGAGGCGACCGGGGGGAGGCGCATGAGCACCGCGAACTGTCTGGTGACGAACGACTGGATCTGCGGGGAGTACCTGCGCACCCGCAGCGGCGAGTTGACGGACGCGACGCTCCAGCATGTGGGCATCACCGTCGTGTCCGTGCTGCTCGGACTGCTGGTGGCGTTCCCGCTCGCGCTCCTCGTACGGGCCCGGCCGCGGCTGGCCGCCCCGGTGCTCGGCCTGACGACGCTGCTCTACACGATCCCGTCGCTGGCGATGTTCTCGCTGCTGCTGCCGTTCTTCGGGCTCTCCTCGGCGCTGGTGGTGACCGGCCTGGTCCTGTACTCGCTGACGATCCTGGTACGGAACATCCTGGCCGGGCTCGACGCGGTGCCGGCCGAGACGCGGGAGGCGGCGCGCGGCATGGGGTACGGCTCCGGCCGGCTGCTGTGGGAGGTCGAACTGCCGCTGGCGCTGCCCACACTGATGGCCGGGGTGCGGATGGCGACGGTCTCGACGATCGCGCTGACGACGGTCGGGTCGATCGTGGGCCGCGGCGGGCTCGGCAACCTGATCGAGGACGCGCTGCCGACGTTCTTCAAGGCGCAGGTGCTGGCCGCCTCCGTGCTGTGCGTGCTGCTCGCGGTGGCGGCGGACGCGGCGCTCCTCGGCCTGCAGCGGCTGCTGACGCCCTGGGCGCGGATACGCACGGCCCGGGGGGCGATCTGATGGGCGCGGTCTGGGGCGCTTGGTCCTGGCTGACCACGGGCGCCAACTGGGCCGGCGCGGACGGGGTCTGGCAGCGGCTCGGCGAGCATCTGTACGTGAGCGGGGTCGCGCTGCTCGTGGCGTGCGCGCTCGCGCTGCCGCTCGGACTGTGGCTGGGCCACCTGGGCCGGGGCGGCACGGTGGCGATCAACGTGTCCAACGCGGGCCGGGCGGTGCCTGTCTTCGCCGTGCTCGCCCTGTTCATGGTCTCGCCGCTGCGCAACGCCGGATACGTCCCGACCGTGACCGCGCTGGTGCTGTTCGCCGTGCCGCCGCTGCTGACCCACGCGTACGTGGGGATGCGCGAGGTCGACCGGGCGGTCGTGGAGGCCGCGCGCGGGATGGGCATGTCGGGCGGTCAGCTGTTCCGGCGGGTCGAACTCCCGCTCGCCCGCCCGCTGCTGATGACCGGACTGCGCTCGGCGGCCGTGCAGGTGGTCGCCACCGCGACCATCGCCGCGATGGTCGGCCAGGGCGGCCTCGGCCGGATCATCACCGCCGGGTTCGCCACGTACGACACCGCGCAGGTGGTGGCGGGCGCGCTCCTGGTGGCGTTGCTCGCGCTGCTGGTGGAGGCGTTCCTGGTGGGGGCCGACCGACTGATCGACCGATCGACCGATCGACGAAGGAAATGGGTGATCTCGTGAGCAGGACCTCGCGTGTCGCGGGTGCGGTGCTGGCCGTCGCGGCGCTGACCGGCGGGCTGACCGCGTGCGGCGGCGACAGCCTGGAGAAGGCCGGCGGCTCGGGCTCGGCGGGCGGTGCGAAGAAGGGGACGCTGGTCGTCGGCGCCGCGGCCTTCACCGAGTCCAAGGTGCTGGCGGAGCTGTACGCGCAGATCCTCGGCGACGCCGGGTACAGCACCTCCGTCACCACGGTGAAGAACCGTGAACTGTACGAACCCGCCCTGGAGAAGGGCGAGATAGACGTCGTGCCGGAATACGCGGCGACGATCGCGGAATTCCTGAACGCCAAGGCGAACGGCCCGAAGGCGCCCGAGGAGAAGCCGGTCGCGTCCGGCGATGCGGCCGCCACGGTGGAAGCGCTGAAGAAGCTCGCCGAACCGCGCGGACTGAAGGTCCTGGCGCACGGCGAGGCCGTGGACCAGAACGCCTTCGCGGTCAGCAAGGAATTCGCCGAGAAGAACAAGCTCACGAGCCTTTCCGATCTCGGCGGGGCGAAGCTGAAGGTGAAGATCGCGGCCGGCGACGAATGCGCGGTGCGGCCGTTCTGCGCGCCGGGCCTGAAGAAGACGTACGGCATCGACGTCGCCGGGATCGACCCCAAGGGCGTCGGTACCCCGCAGGCCAAGCAGGCCGTGAAGGACGGCGTGGACCAGTTGGTCCTGACGACCACCACCGACGCCACGATCGAGTCGTTCGGCCTGGTCTTCCTCGCCGACGACAAGAAGCTGCAGAACGCCGACAACGTGCTGCCGGTGCTCAATGCGAAGGACGCCGGCGCGCCGGAGATCGCGGCCGCCCTCGACAAGATCACCAAGGTGCTCACCACCGCCGATCTCGCCGAGTTGAACCGCAAGGTGGACGCCGAGCGGGCCAAGCCGGAGGACGTCGCGAAGGCGTATCTGGAGTCGAAGGGGCTGCTCCGGAAGTAACGTCCGAGCAAAGGGGAGTCGGCCATTCCGGAAGTGCCGGAAGAGATGGCCGAAGAGATTGCGGGGGCGGCCCCCCACGGGCCGCCTACGCACGGTAAATTTCAGGCCATGCCACGTGGACGCCACCGCCATTCCCCGCCCCTGCACAAGCTCCTGCCGCCCTCCGCGGTCGCCGGCGCTTCCGCTGTCTGTGCGGTAGGCGCCTGGCTGTTCGCGGATCCGCTGGTCCTGCGGCTGCTCGTGGCGGCCGCGGCCGCCGCCGCCGTCACCGGCGCCGTGCTCATGCGCGGCTGGGACCGCAGCGCCGGCCGCAAGGTCGCCGAGCTGGGCCGCGCCCGCACCGCGGACCAGTGGAAGGCCGAGGAGCGGATCGCCGAGCTGGAGTCCGACCTGGAGGAGTCCCGCGAGCTGCGCGCCAAGCTCGACGCGAAGCTGCGCTCCAAGCGGGTCGAGCTGGCCGGGCTTCGCAACGAGCACGCCGAGCTGCTGCGCCGCTACGCCACCGCCGAGACCGAGCGGGCCAGCGCCCTGGAGGGCCGCCGCCAGCTCGCGCTCGAAGCCGCCGCCCCCGCCAAGGAGCTGCCGGCCGCCGGGTCCACGCCGACCCCGGCCGCGTACGAAGCGGCCGCCAAGGCGCTGCGGAACCTCTCGCGCAACGCGGCGGCCCAGGAGGCCCGGCGCACCGCCGAGGCCGCCCGCAGCCGCGACCTCGCCGAGCGGGCCCGGGAGGCGGAGGAGCCGCAGGGGAAGCACGCGGCCGCCGCCGGGCCCGAGCAGCACGCCCGTACGACGGCCGCCCACACCATGCGGACCGTCCCGGCCGCGGCCGCGATCGCCCCGTACGCCGCCCGCCGGCCCACCCCGCGCCCGGAGGGCAACTTCGACTTCTTCGGCACGCAGGCCGGGCAGGGCGCCAAGGCGCTGCAGGCCGGCAAGCAGGCCGTCGCCGCCATCGAGGCGGTGCAGCACGAGGACCTCGCCGACGTGGTCGGCGAGGAGGTCCTCGCTGAGGCCGTCGCGGTCGTCCCCCGGCCCGTCCCCGAGCGGGCGATCGGCCAGGTCATCGACCTGACCGCGCACGACGAGACGGAGCAGCTCGACGTGGCCGAGCTCCGCGGGGCGGTCAACTCGTGACCCCGGACGCGGGCCTCGCCCTGAGCGAGCCGACCGACCCGGCGGCCCTGCGCGACGAGCTGATCGCCCTGTGCGCGCAGGCCTTCTGCGGCCCGCCGTGGCACGAGCCGCCGCGCGGCGCGGTCCGCACCGTCGACCGCCTGCTCGGCGTGGCCGGCCGCCCCGGCTTCCGCATGGTCGCCGCACACGACGCCGACGGCGCGCTGACCGGCATCGCGGCCGGCTGGCCCGACACCGTCCTGTCCGGCGGGGAGCAGGCCTTCGAGCTGTACGAGCTCGTCGTCGCCCCCGCCCACCAGGGCCGCGGCCTCGGCCGCGCCCTGCACGACGGGCTCCTCGCCCTCGCCCCCGGGCCGCGCCTGCTGATGACCCTGGACGTGCCGGAACTGCGCGGCCGGTACGAGCGGTGGGGCTGGAACGTGGTGGAGCACCGGGCCCCGGAGAGGGTCCCGCAGAACTACGTGGTGATGCGCGCGGACTGAGTCCCGCGCGGGCGGCGCTACTTGTCGATGTCGCCGACGACGAAGAACAGCGAGCCGAGGATCGCGACCATGTCCGCGACCAGAGTCCCCGGCAACAGCACCGTCAGGGCCTGGATGTTGTTGAACGAGGCCGAGCGGAGCTTGAGCCGGTACGGCGTCTTCTCGCCCTTGGACACCAGGTAGTAGCCGTTGACGCCGAGCGGGTTCTCGGTCCAGGCGTAGGTGTGGCCCTCGGGAGCCTTGAGCACCTTCGGCAGCCGCTGGTTGATCGGCCCGGGCGGCAGCTCGTCGACCCGGTCCAGGCAGGCGTCGGCCAGGTCGAGCGCGTTGTGCGTCTGCTCCAGGAGGCACTCGAAGCGGGCCAGGCAGTCCCCGTCCTCGCGGGTGACCACCTTGAGGGTGTCCTGGAGCTCCCCGTACGCGAGGTACGGCTCGTCGCGCCGCAGGTCGAAGTCGACGCCGGAGGCGCGGGCGATCGGCCCGGTCACCCCGAAGGAGTGCACCGCCTGCGCCGACAGCACGCCGACGCCGCGGGTGCGGCCCCGGAAGATCTCGTTGCCGAGGACCAGACGGTCGTACACGTCCATCCGCGACCGGACGTCGGCGACCGCGGCGCGGGCCCGGCCGAGCCAGCCGGCCGGCAGGTCCTCCTTGAGGCCGCCGACACGGTTGAACATGTAGTGCATCCGGCCGCCGGAGACCTCCTCCATGACGGCCTGGAGCTCCTCGCGCTCCCGGAAGGCGTGGAAGACGGGGGTGATGCCGCCGAGTTCGAGCGGGTACGAGCCGAGGAACATCAGGTGGTTGAGTACCCGGTTCAGCTCGGCGAGCAGCGTGCGCGTCCACACCGCCCGCTCGGGGACCTCCATGCCGAGCATCCGCTCGACGGCCATGACGACGCCGAGCTCGTTGGAGAACGCGGAGAGCCAGTCGTGGCGGTTGGCCAGCATGACGATCTGCCGGTAGTCGCGCGCCTCGAAGAGCTTCTCGGCCCCGCGGTGCATGTACCCGATGACCGGCTCGGCGTGCCGCACGACCTCGCCGTCGAGCACCAGCTTGAGCCGGAGCACGCCGTGCGTGGAGGGATGCTGCGGCCCGATGTTCAGCACCATGTCGGTGCTCTCCGCCGCCCCGCCGATTCCGACCGTCGTCTCCGTCATGGGGACAGTATCCCTGCCCGGTGACGCTCATCCCCTTCCGTGTGGGCAATCGTCCCGCAGTGGGGGTCCCCCAGGACGAAGTCCTAGGGGGAGGGACGGGTGGGCACACGGGACGGCGCCCTTGCGGGCGCGTTCCGCTCACGTGCCTGGCGCCCACGGGCACGGCGCCCTGTCAGGCCCGCTCGCCCGGCACCTCGTGCCGCAGCCACAGAAAGTCCCCGAGCCCACCCCGCGCGGTCAGCTCGGCCGCCTCCCCGGCGGAGGCCAGCGCCCGCACATACCCGGCAGGGTCCGACGACGCGAGCGCGAGTGCCGGCCGCTCCCCGCTCACCCCCAGCTCCCGCAGCGCCTCCCGCTGCGTCACGAGCTCCCCCGCGCCCCCCGCCACCGCGTCCATCGCCACATGCGCCGTGACGTCACAGCTCCCGTCCGGCGCCGCCGCCACCTCCCGCCCGTCCCGGAACCCGGTCAGCGTGCCGAACGGCGGCCGGGTGTCCCGTACATGCCCGTAGTCCACCGCCACCGCCGTACCGGCCGCCAGGCAGGACACCGCCGCCGCCCACGCCTCGTCGCGCGGCCGGCCGATCTCCGCCCGCTCGCCCGGCTCCCGCAGCGGCCACCACCGCCGCAGCCACTCCGCGTCCGGGCCGGTCACCTCCGCGCCCAGGCGCTCCGCGCCGTCCGCGCGCACCTCCACGTACCGGGCCACGCCCGCCTCGTCCGCCTGCGCGACGTCCACCGGCACGTTGTCCAGCCACTCGTTCGCGAAAAGCAGCCCCCGCACCCCCTCAGGGATCCGGTCCGTCCACTCGATCCGCGGGTCGAGCCCGGCCGGCCGGTCCGCGCGCTCCACGGCGTACGCCCGTACCGCGAGGCCGCCCGGGACCGCCGCGAGCACCCCCGTCAGCAGCTCGCCCCGCCCCGCGCCCACGTCCACCAGCGCGACCTCGCCCTCGCCGCCCAGCGCTTGGGCCACCTGCCCGAGCAGCCGGGCCACCGCCCCCGCGAAGAGCGGGGAGGCGTGCACGGAGGTGCGGAAATGGCCTGCGGGGCCCTCCGGTCGCAGGTAGAAGCCGCCGGGCCCGTACAGCGCCCGCTCCGTGGCCTCCCGCCAGCCCCGCCATCCCTGCTGCTGACACGTCTCATCCATCACGCGCCCCAGTCTCCACCTTGCGGAGTACGGTGCTCACGGCAAGGATCGGCCCTCCGGTTGACCCCTGCACCTATCCCCCTTCCCTACGCTGGGTCACGTGCAGCGCGTCTACGACTTCCTCCGCAGGCACCCGACAGGCGTCGACACCTTCTGGGCCGTCGTCCTCTTCGGGTTCTCCGTGCTGTGGGTGGTCACCACCTACCCGTCGGTCGAGGCGCCCGGCGCGTACGCGGCCGTCGCCGCGCTGTTCGGCGTCGTCGTGGCGCTGCGCCGCAGGATGCCGGAGCGGATGCTGTTGCTCGCGGTCGTCCTCGGCGTCGCGCAGCTCGCGTTCGGCCTGATGCCGTTCTTCGCCGATTTCGCGATGCTGGTGATCATCTACACCGTCGCCGCGCACGACGGGCCGCGCTGGGCCTCCAGACTGGCTCTCGCCGGCGGTCTGAGCTCCGCGACGCTCGCGCAGCTGAGGTGGCCGGCCGACGGCCCCGGCTCCGGGCTCGCGCATGTCTTCTTCACCGTGATCATGACCGTGCCGTTCGTGCTCGCCTGGGTTCTCGGCGACTCGCTGCGCACCCGCCGCGCCTACTTCGCGCAGCTGGAGGAGCGCGCCTCGCGCCTGGAGAAGGAGCGCGAGGCGCAGGCCAAGGTCGCCGTCGCCGCCGAGCGGGCCCGGATCGCCCGCGAGCTGCACGACGTCGTCGCGCACAACGTGTCGGTGATGGTGGTCCAGGCGGACGGCGCCGCGTACGTCCTCGACAGCTCGCCCGAGCAGGCCAAGCAGGCCCTGGAGACCATCTCCGGCACCGGCCGCCAGGCGCTCGCCGAGATGCGCCGGCTGCTCGGCGTGCTGCGCACGGGCGAGCACCGGGAGGCGGGGGAGTACGTGCCGCAGCCGGACGTCCAGCAGATCGAGGACCTGGTCGAGCAGGTCCGCCAGGCCGGACTGACCGTGGACTTCCGGATCGAGGGGTCCCCGCGCCCGCTGCCCAGCGGCGTCGAGCTCACCGCGTACCGGATCGTCCAGGAAGCCCTCACCAACACCCGCAAGCACGGCGGCCCGGAGGCCGGGGCCAGCGTCCGGCTCGTCTACTTCGACGACGGCCTCGGCCTGCTCGTCGAGGACGACGGCCGGGGCGCGACGCACGAGATGTACGAGGACGGGGGCGCCGACGGCCGGGGCCACGGCCTGATCGGCATGCGCGAGCGGGTCGGCATGGTCGGCGGCACCCTGGACGCGGGTCCGCGGCCCGGGGGAGGCTTCCGGATCAGCGCCCTGCTCCCTCTGAAGCCCGCTCACTGACGCCCAGGAACACGAAGGAACCCCATGTCCATCCGCGTGATGCTCGTCGACGACCAGGTGCTGCTGCGCACCGGCTTCCGCATGGTTCTTGCCGCCCAGCCGGACATGGACGTCGTCGCCGAGGCGGGCGACGGCGCGGAGGCGATCGAGAACCTGCGCACGACGGCCGTGGACGTGGTGCTGATGGACGTCCGCATGCCGCGCCTCGACGGGGTCGAGGCGACGCGGCGGATCTGCGCCCAGCCGAACCCGCCGAAGGTGCTCATCCTGACCACCTTCGACCTGGACGAGTACGCGTTCTCCGGGCTGAAGGCGGGCGCGAGCGGTTTCATGCTGAAGGACGTGCCGCCGGCCGAGCTGCTCGGCGCGATCCGCTCCGTGCACAGCGGCGACGCCGTCGTCGCCCCGTCGACCACCCGCCGGCTCCTCGACCGCTTCTCCCCGATGCTGCCGTCCTCCGGCAAGGAGCCGGAGCACAAGGCGCTGGAGAAGCTCACGGACCGCGAGCGCGAGGTGATGCTCCTGGTCGCCCAGGGCCTGTCGAACGGCGAGATCGCCGCCCGCCTGGTCCTGTCGGAGGCCACGGTCAAGACCCACGTCGGCCGCATCCTGACCAAGCTCGCGCTGCGCGACCGGGTCCAGGTGGTGGTCCTCGCGTACGAGACGGGCCTGGTGCGGGCGGGCGGCGCGGGGCTCTGAGACCGTGCTGCTCTGGATCAACGGCCCGTTCGGGGGCGGGAAGACGCAGACGGCGTACGAGCTGAGGCGCCGGCTGCCCGGAAGTGTGATCTGCGACCCCGAGCACATCGGCTTCGGCCTGCACCGGACGCTGCCGGAGGGGCTCCGCGGCGACTTCCAGGACCTGCCCGCCTGGCGGCGGGGCGTGCACGAGGTGCTGGACCTGGCGCTGCGGAAGCACGAGGGCGGGCCGCTGATCGTGCCGATGACGCTGGTGGAACCGGCGTACTTCGAGGAGATCGTCGGCCGGCTGCGGGCGGACCACGGGCCGGAGCGGGTGCGGCACTTCGCGCTGCTCGCGGACCGCGAGACGGTCCTGAAGCGGCTGACCGAGCGGGGCCTGGGGCGCGGCCTGAAGCGGGAGAGCTTCGCGGTGCGGATGCTGGATACGTGCCTGGAGCGGCTGAACGAGCCGGACTTCGGGGAGCACATCCGTACCGACCGGCTGCCCGTCCCGCAGGTCGCGGACCGGATCGCGGAACTGTCCGGCCTCCGGCTCGCGCCGAACACGTACGGACCGCTGCGGCACCGGCTGCGGCGGATCCGGGTCGGCCTGTCGCACCTCCGCTTCGACTGAGGCGCAGGCTCGGCGTCGGCTAGCGCAGCACGCTCTCCAGGAAGTCGCTGCCGAGGCGGGCGACGACCGCGACGTCGAGCTGGTGGAGCACGTACCGGCCGCGGCGCTGCGTGGTGACGAGTCCGGCCTTCTTCAGGACCGCGAGGTGCCGGGAGACCTCGGGCGCGGTGATCCCGTACGCGTCGGCCAGCTCGCTCGTCGAGAACGCGCCCCGGGCGAGGCTGCGGCACATCCGCATCCGCATCGGGTGCGCGACCGCCTCCAGGCGGAGCCGGACCGTGTCGACGGGCAGCGCGCCGCCGAGGTCGCGGGCGGCGACCGGGTACTGGATCACAGGCTGCCAGCCGGGCGTCCTGAGCGCGAAGAGGTGCGGCCAGCCGAAGGCGGTCGGCATCAGCGTCACGGCGGAGCCCTCGGCGTCCGTACGGCTGTGCACCAGCTTGTCGACGACGATCCGGGCGCCGTGCTCGTCCTCCTCCAGGCTCAGCGCGGGGGAGGCGGCCGTCAGCGCCTCGGCCAGGCCCTTGCGGCGCAGCAACTCGGTCTTGTGGCGGGCGTCGGCGGAGAGCTGGACGCGGGCGCGGCGCCAGGTGTCGGCGAAGAACGCGTCGTCGCAGTCCTCCAGGAGCCGGCGGATCCAGGCGCGGGTGGCCGTGGGATCGGCGAGCATCCGCTCCACGAACGCGGCCCGGCGCGGGCCGCGCGCGGTGGCCAGGTCGAGGGTGCGGCGACGGCTGTCCTCGTCGACCAGCGGGGAGGGGAGGCCGTCGGTGTTGCGGTGGCTGCAGGAGATCTCCAGGGCCGCGCCGACGAACTTCTCGTCGTCCATCCGGTCCAGGTCGTCGAGTTCCTCGGCGAGGGTCGCGCGGGGCTGGGCGGGCAGCAGGAAGTCGGAGCGGGTGGACCGCCACATGAAGTCGGCCTCGTGCAGCCGGTCGGCGAGCTCGGGCTTGAGGGCGGCGGAGGTGGTGGTGGTCCACGCGTGGAGGCGGGCGTGGTGGGCCGGCTCGGACAGCGCGTGCAGGGCGGCGCCGAGTTCGGCCAGCGGCGAGGGGCAGAAAGTGATCCGCTCGGGCGGCAGTCCGGTGATGTCGATGGTCACGCTCACGGACCCATGGTGCGGGCTGTCGTGGGGGTGCTGTCGCGCCGTTTGACGGGGCTGGTCAATCGGCGGGCCCCGGGGGCGGGGGCAGGCGCACGGTGACATGCATGAACGCGATGCATCAGTACCTCTTCGACGCCTACCGCGCCACGCAGCACAGGGACGCGCTGCCGCCGGTCCCCGGGCGCCACGACGTCGCGGCGTTGCGCTCCGCGCGGGACGCGCGCCGCTTCGCCCGCGTCGTGGCGGGCCGCCCCGCCCGAGGCCGCCTCCGAGCGTTCCTCCGCCGCCGCCGGCCCTGCTGACCGGGGCGGCGGGGGATTCGGACCGGGGTGTTCAGACCAGGTGTGTCAGGAAAGCCCGGACCGCTTCGCGTACGTCCTCCGGGGTCCACTCCAGGCCGGGGGCAGCCACCGTGACCTCTGTGGCCGCCATGCCCGGCGGGCCGCCCGCCGGGGCGGAGAACCAGCGGCGGAACAGGACCGTGCTCGTCTGTTCCGCCAGGGCCACGGAGGCTTCCGTCAGGGCGTCCGCCCCGTACGGGAGCCAGACCTGGAACTGGTGGGTGTGCGGGACCTCCGGGTGGATCCGGAACCACGGCAGCCCCGCCTCCGTGAACGCCTCCCGCATCGCCGCCGCCACCGTCCGGGCGTGCGCCACGTACGACGGCAGGCGCGGCAGCTCCGTCTGCAGGCCCCGCAGCGCGGACAGCGCCGTCGGGTACTGCTGGAAGAGCAGGCCGCCGTACCGGTGCAGCCATACCCGCGCCTCGGCGATCAGGTCCTCCGGACCCGCGAGCGCCGCGCCCGACATCCCGCCGAGGGACTTGTAGAACGACACGTACACGCTGTCCGCGAGCCCCGCGATCTCCCGCAGCTCCCGGCCGCCGAAGTGCGGGCCGCACTCCCACAGACGCGCGCCGTCGAAGTGGACCACCGCGTCCCGCTCCCGGGCCGCGTCCACCACGTCGACCAGCTCGTCCCAGGACGGCAGCACGAAACCCGCGTCCCGCAGGGGCAGCTCCAGCATCAGCGTGCCGAAGGGCTCCGGGTGCTCCCGTACCTCCTCGGCCGTCGGGAGCCGGGGCTCGGTCGTCGGATGGACCGTGCGCAGGCCGCTCACCGCGCCCAGCGCGCCGTCCTCGTGGACCTCCGGATGCGCGAGCGGGTGGAGCGCGACGACCTCGCTGCCCGTCCGCCCCGCCCAGCAGCGCAGCGCCACCTGCTGGGCCATCGTCCCAGTCGGGAAGAACACCGCCGCCGGGAAGCCCAGGAGCTCCGCCACCCGCCGCTCCACCTCGGCGACCGGACCGCCGCCGTAGGCGTCGACCAGCTCGTACGGGTCCATGAGCTTGTAGGGGGCGTCGACCAGCTCTCTCAGCTCGGTCAGCCGTTCCGCGACCGTGGCCTCCACCGGCGTGTGCCACAGTGCCC
Organism: Streptomyces sp.; assembly: GCF_036566765.1. GTDB lineage: Bacteria > Actinomycetota > Actinomycetes > Streptomycetales > Streptomycetaceae > Streptomyces. The sequence continues at coordinate 1,805 of NZ_DATCVQ010000609.1, read as the reverse complement.
GTTCCGCGCCGTACCAGGCCGTGGCCCGTCGCCGTCGCGCTTCCTGCTCCGGGTCTTCGCGGTGCTCCGAGTCGTCGTTCATGCGCTGATCATCACACTGCCGCCCACAGCCTGTGGACAGTCCGCCGGCAGTCGCGAAACCTCGTGAAACGCTGGCGTAGCATGGCCAGAAATCGTCCGGTACCCGCCGAGGACTGGAACGGAAGGCCGCCGTCAGCGTGAACGCACCACCAGAGTCCCGAGCCGAGGACCGCCCCGCCCGTCTCACCGTGGGCGTCGTCGGCGCCGGCCGGGTCGGGCCCGCGCTCGCGGCGTCCCTGCAGCTCGCCGGGCATCGGCCGGTGGCCGCCTCCGGGGTCTCCGACGCGTCCCGCCGCCGCGCCGCGGCCCTCCTGCCCGACGTGCCGCTCGTGCCGCCCGCCGAGGTGCTGGCGCGCGCCGAGCTCGTCCTGCTGACCGTTCCCGACGACGCCCTGCCGGGCCTGGTCGAGGGACTCGCCGAGACCGGCTCCGTACGGCCCGGGCAGCTGATCGTGCACACCTCCGGGCGGTACGGGGTCCAGGTCCTCGACCCCGTCCGGCGGGCCGGCGCGCTCCCGCTCGCCCTGCACCCCGCCATGACGTTCACCGGCACCCCCGTCGACGTCCAGCGGCTGGCCGGCTGCTCCTTCGGGGTGACCGCCCCCGACGAGCTGCGGCTGGCCGCCGAGGCCCTGGTCATCGAGATGGGCGGCGAGCCCGAGTGGATCGCGGAGGCCAACCGGCCGCTCTACCACGCGGCCCTCGCCCTCGGCGCGAACCACCTGGTCACCCTGGTCGCCCAGTCGATGGAGCTGCTCCGCACCGCCGGGGTCGCCGCCCCCGACCGGATGCTCGGCCCGCTCCTCGGCGCCGCGCTCGACAACGCGCTGCGCTCCGGCGACGCGGCCCTCACCGGCCCGGTCGCCCGCGGCGACGCCGGCACGGTCGCCGCGCACGTCGCCGAGCTGCGCAAGCACGCCCCCGGTGCGGTCGCCGGCTACCTGGCCATGGCCCGCTCCACCGCCGACCGGGCCCTGGCCCACGGCCTGCTGAAGCCCGAACTCGCCGAGGACCTGCTGGGGGTCCTGGCCGAGCGCCCCGCCACGTCCCAGGGAGACGACCGATGAGCCTCGCCCCGGTCCGCACGGCCGCCGAGCTGCGCGCCCAGGGGGCCGCCGGCCCCCGCGCGGTCGTCATGACCATGGGCGCGCTGCACGACGGCCACGCCACGCTGATCCGCACCGCCCGCGCGCACGTCGGCCCCGAGGGGCACGTCACCGTCACCGTCTTCGTCAACCCGCTCCAGTTCGGCGCGGGCGAGGACCTCGACCGCTACCCGCGCACCCTCGACGCCGACCTGAAGGTCGCCGAGGACGCCGGCGCGGACGCCGTGTTCGCCCCGTCCGTCGACGAGGTCTACCCCGGCGGCGAGCCGCAGGTCCGGATCACCGCGGGCCCGATGGGCGAGCTGCTCGAAGGCGCCTCCCGCCCCGGCCACTTCGACGGCATGCTCACCGTCGTCGCCAAGCTGCTCCACCTCACCCGTCCGGACGTGGCCTTCTTCGGCCAGAAGGACGCCCAGCAGCTCGCACTGATCCGCCGGATGGTCCGCGACCTGAACTTCCCGGCCGAGATCGTCGGCGTGCCGACCGTCCGCGAGGCCGACGGGCTGGCCCTGTCCAGCCGCAACCGCTACCTCTCGCCCGCCGAGCGGCGCACCGCGCTCGCCCTGTCCCGCGCGCTGTTCGCCGCCCGCGACCGGCTCGGCGCGCAGCACGCGCTGC
>NZ_DATCVQ010000608.1:0-8439 GCF_036566765.1 Streptomyces sp. | reverse complement strand
TCAACTACGCCCTACAACACGGCGCCCTCATCTTCGCCGGCGCCGGCAACGACGGCACCGGCAATCCCCAGTACCCCGCCGCAATCCCCGGCGTCGTCGCCGTCGCCGCGCTCAAGGCCGACGGCACGCACGCCGACTTCTCCAACCACGGCGACCACATCGCCCTCGCCGCCCCCGGCGTCGACATGCCGGGACGGTGCTCCGTCGACAGGACCAAGTACTGCTCCTTCGACGGCACCAGTCACGCCACCGCCATCGCCTCCGCCTCCGCCGCGCTCATCTGGTCCGCGCATCCGGAGTGGACCGGCAACCAGGTGCTGCGCGTCATGTTGCAGACCGCAGGTCACGAGGGGCCCGTGCCGAGCAAGTACATCGGGTACGGGTCCGTTCGCCCCGCCCAGGTGCTCCTGGAGGGCAAGGGCGACCCGGGCGACCCCGACGTCCACCCCCTGCTCGCCGCACGAGCGAACCACACCCCCACCCACACGCCGACGACCCCACAACAACCCACCACCGCCGCCGCCCCGCACCGCGGCTCCCCGCCGTGGGCGGCCATCACCGTCCTCGTCGCCACAGCAGGCGGCCTCCTCCTCGCCCTCATCAGATGGCGTCGCCACGACCCCAGGAGCACCCCATGACCACCCCCGCCGGCGGCTTCGGACTCGCCGACGACCCCGTCGTCCAGGCCAAGAACAAGATCATGGAGACGGGCAACGCCGTCACCCGTCAGGCCCGCGAGCTCGCCGACATTCTGGCGACCTGTGGCGCGGGCTGGACCGGCGTCGGAGCGGCCGGGTTCAAGAGCGCGCAGTCGCAGCTGAACGAGGACCACGACACCATCCGTCGGCTCCTCGGCGTCCTGCTCCACGCCGTCGGCGAGACGAAGAACCTCAGCAACGCCAACGACGAGGACGTCCGCCGAGCCTTCGCCTCAGCCAACACCAACACCACCAGCGACAACAACCACTCCGCCCTGAACAGCATCTGATCCCGAGGAGCGCGCACCAGCCATGTCCGGCATCGATCAGAACACCACGGTCCGCTACGGCAGCGTCCAGGAGATGGCGGACCGCATCCGCGCCGTCTCGCGCAACATCGTCCAGGACCTCGAGGAGATGGACACCGCCCTCAGGATCGTCACCGGCACCTGGGACGGCGAGGCGCACCACGAGTACGAGATCCTGCAGCGCAAGTACAAGAAGCGCGCGGAGGACATGAAGTCCCGTCTGGAGTCGGTCGCCCGGATCGTCGAGCGGGGCAAGGACAGCTACCGCTCCACCGACGTGAAGGCGTCCCGCCTCTTCACCGAGGCGTACTGACGGCGTCGGCGTGGGGCCCCCGTCCGGGGCCCCCACCCCCTACCGAAGGTCGAACTCCCCGTCCTTCGCGCCGAGGACGAACGCCGTCCACTCGGCCTCCGTGTACCGCAGCACCGTCTCCGGCTCCAGCGACGACCGCATCGCGACCGCCCCGTCCGGCAGGTACGCGATCTCCACGCGCTCCTCGTCGGGGCTCGTGCCGGGCGCGCCGTGCCACTCCACGCCGCTGATGTCCAGTGCGTACAGCTCGTCCTTCTCCTGCTGAGTGCCCATCCGGCGCCGTCTCCTTCGTGCAGCGCAGTGCAGTGCTGCGCAGTGCTGTGCTGTGGCGTTGCTTTGTGCCGTGGGGCGGCGACTCCCGCTCCACGGGCCAATTATCGGCGTCCCGATCCTGCCCCGGGCAAAGTCGCGCGGAACTCACCCCGAAGATCGCCCGCACCCTCTAGGATCCCTCCCGCCCCCCTCACCGCACCGGCGCCCACCCCGTCTGCACCAGCGACGCCCCGCCCCGTCGGGGGACGTACAGGCCCCGCCCAGGCGGCATCGGACGCGAGCGCACGGAACCGAGCAGCTCGCCCTCCGACGGGTCTCCGGACAGCAGCACGCCTTGCGCGCCCAGCTCCTTCATCCGCTGCAGGAACGGCTCGTACAGCGCGCGCGACGCGCCTGCCGTGCTGCGGGCGACGACGAAGCGGACGCCGGTGTCGCGGGCGAAGGGGAGGTACTCGGCGAGCGCCGTCAGCGGATTGCCCGCGCTCGTCGCCACCAGGTCGTAGTCGTCGATCAGCACGAACACCTGCGGGCCGGTCCACCAGCTCCGGTCGCGCAGTTGCTGCGGGGTGACGTCCGCGGGCGGCCGGCGGCGCGCGAAGACGCCCGCCAGCGCGTCCATGTGCGTCCGCATCGCGTCCGCCGTCGGCGCGTACTCCAGCAGGTGGCTCTCCGCGACCTCGCCGAGCAGCGTGCGCCGGTAGTCCCCGAGGACGATCTTCGCCTCGTCGGGGGCGTACCGCTCCGTGATCCGCCGCGCGATCAGCCGCAGCAGGTTCGTCTTGCCCGACTCGCCGTCGCCGAGGACCAGGAAGAACGGATCCGCGTCGAAGTCGACGAACACCGGCTCCAGGCCCGTCTCGTCGAGGCCGATCGCGATGCCGCGGCCCGGGAACTCGAAGCCCTTCGGCAATCGTTCGGCAGGCAGCCGGTGCGGCAGCAGCCGCACTCCCGGCGCCGCCGGACCGCTCCAGCCGTCCCGTACAGCCGCGACGAGTTCCGCCGCCCCGACGGACACGTCGTCGCCGTCCCCCACTCGCGGCACCGCCGCCATGAAGTGCAGCTTCTCCGGCACCTGCCCTCGTCCCGGCACCCCCGGCGGGACGTTCTCCGCCACCCGCCGGTCGAACTCCGAGTCCATGACGTCGCCGAGCCGCAGCTCAAGCCGGTTCAGCAGCTGGTCCTTGATCCCCGCCCGGACCTCCATGTAGCGCGCGGCCGTCAGGACGACGTGGACGCCGTACCCGAGACCCCGCGCCGCCAGGTCCGCGAGCACAGGCTCCAGGCCCTCGTACTCGCTCCGGAACCCGCCCCAGCCGTCCACGATCAGGAACACGTCGCCGAACACCTCGTCCGGCAGCGCCCCGCTCGCCCGCTGCCGCCGGTACGCGGCCATCGAGTCGATCCCGTGCGCGCGGAAGAACTCCTCGCGCCGGTTCAGTACGCCCACGACCTCGGCGACCGTCCGCCGTACCCGCTCGGGGTCCAGCCGCGAGGCCACCCCGCCGACGTGGGGCAGGTCCGCGAGGGCGGCCAGTCCGCCGCCGCCGAAGTCCAGGGCGTAGAACTGCGCCTCGCGCGGCGTGTGGGTGAGCGCGAACGAGGCGACCAGCGTCCGCATCAGCGTCGACTTGCCCGACTGCGGGCCGCCGACCACCAGCATGTGGCCCGCCGCGCCCGAGAAGTCCCGGTACAGCACCTCGCGGCGCTGCTCGAAGGGCTTGTCGACCAGCCCGAGCGGCACGGTCAGCCCGCCCGGCCGGGTGTACTGCGTCGCCGTGAAGCCCCGCTCCTGCGTGCGCGCGAGGCCCGGCAGCAACTGGTCGAGGGTCGGCGCGCGGTCGAGCGGCGGCAGCCACACCTGGTGGGCCGGCACGCCCTGCCCCTCCAACCCGCGCACGATCACGTCGAGAACGGTCTCCGCAAACGCGTCGTCGGCGCCGTCCTCCTCCTCATCCGGCACCGGCCCCGCGTACGTCACCGGCACCGCCCCCGCCGTGAACAGCGCCGCCCGCACCGCGACCCCCGAGGCCCCGTCCGGCGCCGGGCCGCCGCCCCCCGAGCCACGCCCACGCGTCCCGTACGCCCCCGAGACGTACGCCGCCTTGAACCGCACCATCTCGTCCGTGCCGAACTTCAGATAGCCCGAGCCCGGCGCCGACGGCAGGTGGTAGGCGTCCGGGACTCCGAGCGCCGTGCGCGACTCCGCCGCCGAGAAGGTCCGCAGCCCGATCCGGTACGACAGGTACGTGTCGAGGCCGCGCAGCCTGCCCTCCTCCACGCGCTGCGAGGCGAGCAGCAGATGCACGCCCAGCGAACGCCCGATCCGGCCGATCTGGATGAACATGTCGATGAAGTCGGGCTTCGCGCTGAGCAGTTCGGAGAACTCGTCGATCACGAGCACCAGCGAGGCCAGCGGTTCGAGCGCCGCGCCCGCCGCCCGCGCCCGTTCGTAGTCGTGGATGTTGGCGTAGTTGCCCGCCGCGCGCAGCAGTTCCTGTCGCCGCTGCAGCTCGCCGCGGATCGCGTCGCCCATCCGGTCGACCAGCGTCAGGTCGTCGGCGAGATTGGTGATCACCGCGGCGACGTGCGGCAGCCGCGCCATGCCCGCGAACGTCGCCCCGCCCTTGAAGTCCGCGAGGACGAAGTTCAGCGTCTCGGAGGGGTGGGTCACCGCGAGCCCGAGCACCAGCGTGCGCAGCAGTTCGGACTTCCCCGAGCCGGTCGCGCCGACGCACAGCCCGTGCGGACCCATGCCGTCCTGCGCCGACTCCTTCAGGTCCAGCATGACCGGCTGCCCGTCCTCGCCGACGCCGATCGGCACCCGCAGCCGCTCAGCGGCCGACCGGGGCCGCCGGGACCGCGCCGCGACCTCCGCGCCGGCCGCGTCGTCGAGGCCGAGCAGCTCGGTGAAGTCCAGGTCGGCGAGGAGCGGTTCGTCGTCGTCCGCGCCGCCCGTCCGCAGCGGGGCCAGCCGCCGGGCCAGCGCCTCCGCGGCCGGCAGCGAGATCCCGTCCGGCACGCCCTCGTGCGCGACGCCGGTCCCGGAGTCGAGCCGCAGCAGCCCCGGCAGCACCTCTGCCGCGAGCCCGCCCGAGCGCCACGGCTCGCCGCCCTCGCCCAGCGTCACCACTGTCACGCCCTGCAGGCCCTCCGCGGCCGCGAGCGCCGAGTCGTGCGGCAGGACCGCCCCGTCGAGCACCACCACGACGTGCGGGCGGTCGAGCACCGGCGGCGCGTCCCGGCCGAACCGGGGCCGCCCGTCGAGCCGCCCCACCGACCGCAGCGCCTCCTCCACCTCCGTGAGGTCGTCGCCGAACAGCCGCCTGGTGCCCGCCCCGTCGAGCAGGCCCGGCGCCTGCGCGTGCGGCAGCCACTTGACCCAGTCCCAGTACGCCGCCGCGCCCCGCGCCGCGACCACCGCGACCACCAGGTCGTCGGGGGAGTGCAGCGTCGCCAGCTGACACACCAGCGCCCGCGCGGCCGCCCGCGCCGACTCCGGCTCACCGGTCACCGTCAGCCGCGGGAAGGCGCGCAGCGCGATCGCCACTGGCAGCCCGTCCAACGCGCCGTGCACCGCGAGGAACTGCCGCATCGCGCCCGCGCACAGCGGCTCGAGACCGTCCACCGGGGCCGTGTCCGGGGCGACCAGCGGCGTCGCGAGCCGCTGAGCGCCGAGCCCGATCCGTACCTGGCCGAAGTCCGGGTCGCCCACCCGCCGTTCCCACAGCCGTGTGCCCTCGGCCACCACCGCCCACAGCTGATCGGGCGCGGGGTGCAGATACAACTGGGCGTCGCGCTGGCGCTGCGCGGTCCGGCGGACCGTACGGCGGATCCGCGCCAGGTACGCGAGGTAGTCCCGCCGCGCCTCGGCCAGGCTTCCCTGTGCTCCGTTGCGATGGCGTACCCACTGGGCGATCGCCATGCCGAGCGTCGACACCACCATCAGCGCGCCCATGATCCGCATGAACGGATGCGCGCCCGGTAGGAAGAAGAAGACCGCCGACGCGCCCATGCCGAGCATCGGGAGCAGCTGCATCAGCAACGACTCGCGCTCCTGGCGCGGGAGTTCCGGCGGCGACTGAAGAACCAGCTCCCCGTCGGGGACGTCGGGCGGAAACGTCCTCGGCGGGCGTTTGACGACGATCTGGCTCATCGTTCGACCACGATCTGGCTCACCGGAGCATCAATCCCTCGTGAATCCCTCGTGCTTGGTGTGCGGACGTCACCGCGCGAGACGGTGATCCTACTGGCCGGGGTCCGCGCCGCCCCCCGGTAGGGTGACGCGCGCAGCGTGCGCAACCGCGAACGAGGGGGCTGAAGACGTGAGTACGACCGCGCCGACCGGCGGCCCGACCGCGCCGACCGGTTTCTGCCGCGTCACCGTGGTCGCGCCGGACAGCCGCGTCGACGTCGCGCTCCCGGCGGACCTCGCGGTCGCCGACGTGTACCCGGAGATCCTGCGGCTCGTCGGCCGGCCCCAGCCCCCGGGCACGCCCACCGGCCACCACCTGGTCCGTCTCGACGGCACCGTCCTCGACGGCGCGCGCACCCTCGCCGACCAGCGGGTCCTCGACGGCGAGCTGCTCACGCTCCGCCCGTTCGCGCAGTCCCTGCCGCCCGCGGTCTTCGACGACGTCGCCGACGCCGTCGCGTCCGCCGTCACCCGCGACCGCCGGCTGTGGGGCGGGGAGCCGCTGCGCGCCGCCGGGCTCGGCGCGGGCGTCCTGCTGCTCGGCCTCGTCGGCCTGGTCCTCTGGTACGCCGAGCCGGCCCGGCACGACATGCACGGCCTGCCGGGCGTCGTCGCGGCCGTCCTCGGCGTCCTGCTGACGGCCTTCGCCGCCGTCCGCGCCCGGGTGTACGAGGACGGGGGCTCCGCGGTCGCCGTCGGCCTCGGCGCGCTGCCGCTGCTGATGATCGCCGGCTCCGGGATCGTCGCGCCGCACGCGGGGGAGGGGCCGGGCCGGCTCCAGTTCCTGCTGGGCTGCGTGACCGTGCTCGTCGCCTCCGTCGTCCTGGTGGCGCTGCTGCCGAGCGGGGACGCACCCTTCGTCTCGGCCGTCCTCCTGGCCGTGACCGGCACCCTGGCGTCCTTCGCCACGATCCTCACCGGCGCCTCCGCCACCGCGGCGGCCGCCGTCTGCGCCCCGGCCGCCATCGGACTCGTCGCCTTCCTGCCGGGCCTTTCGGCCCGCTTCGCCCGTCTCCCCATCGGCTACGCGCGCCCGGCGACCGCCCCGTACCCGCACCCCGACGCCCCGTACGGAAACCCCGCCGCGTACGGCCCCGCCCCGTACGGAAGCCCGGCGACGCCCCACGGCGCCCCCAGCCCCACCGCCTACGCGAACCCAGACCCGTACGGCGCGCGCCCCGCACACGGCGCGCCCCCCATGGCCCCCATCGGCCTCCCCGTCGACGCCGAGCGCATCGCCCGGCAGGCCCGCCGCGGCCACGAACTGCTGCTCGGCCTGGTCGGCGGCTGCGCCGGCGCCGTCGTCGGCGCGGCGGCGATCCTCAGCCTCTCCCCGGACGCGGGCGCCTGGTCCCGGCTGCTCGCGCTCGCCGCAGGTCTCGCGCTGCTGCTGCGCGCCCGCCTCTTCCGCTACACCGCGCAGGTCGGCTGCGTCCTCGCGGCCGGGCTCGCCGCCCTCGCCCTGCTGATCGCCGGCCTCGCCCTGGACCTGCCCGCGGACCAGCCGGAGATCCGTACGATCTGGCTGACCGCAGCCGTCGCCGTGGGCGCCGCCCTGGTCACCGCGATCGGCCTGATCGTCCCGGGGAGGGGCGTCTCGCCGTTCTGGGGCCGGCTCACCGACCTGGCCGAGGGCGCGGTGCTGCTGAGTCTCGTCCCGCTCTGTCTCGCCGTCCTGGACGTGTACGAGGCGGCCCGCTCCCTCGCGAACTGACGCGGGCCCCGCGACGGAGAACCCGGGCCCCGCCCGGCCGCTGTCTCCCGGGCTGGTACGCTGTGTGACGGCCGTTTGTGTACGCGCTCCCGGAATCCTCTCGAAGGCTCGCGCTTTCGAAGAATCGGGGAGCAGCGCTCATCGCGCCTTCGCCTCCGAGTCACGGAAGCTTCCCCTGAGATCAAGACCAGGGGCACTCGTGGGCGCATCGAACACCAAGAGGAGTACCGAGTGTCTCTCGACGCCGCTACGAAGAAGCAGATTTTCGCCGAGTTCGGCCAGAAGGAGGGCGACACCGGCTCCCCCGAGGTCCAGGTCGCGATGCTCTCCCGTCGTATCTCTGACCTGACCGAGCACCTCAAGCAGCACAAGCACGACCACCACTCCCGTCGTGGTCTGCTGATCCTGGTGGGCCAGCGTCGCCGCCTGCTGCAGTACCTGGCCAAGAAGGACATCCAGCGCTTCCGTACGCTGGTCGACCGCCTGGGCATCCGCCGCGGTGCGGCCGGCGGCGCGAAGTAAGTCGCCGTGAAGGGAGCGGTTCCCACTTTTAGGGGGCCGCTCCCTTTGCTGTACGTGCGCAAAGTGCCGACCGGCAATTAGTCTGGTCACACAACGCCACATCCACGCGCGAGAAGCAGCCGGCACGCCGCCGGTCCTCGGTAGTGGCCCCCGGACCCCTCATTCCCCGGGTGCTTCGATCGAAGACCGGCCCGCCACGACAGCGCTTCTCCCGCATCGTCCCCCGCCACACGGGCGCGCGGACGAAAAGACGCAAAAGACGACAACGTAGGAGAAACCGCTAGTGGAGAACGAGACCCACTACGCCGAGGCCGTCATCGACAACGGCTCCTTCGGCACCCGCACCATCCGCTTCGAGACGGGCCGCCTGGCCAAGCAGGCCGCCGGCTCCGCCGTGGCGTACCTGGACGACGACACCA
>NZ_DATCVQ010000607.1:0-18111 GCF_036566765.1 Streptomyces sp. | reverse complement strand
CTCCATGGCGCTGATCGCCGCGCCGGTGTATCCCATCTGCGCCCCCAGTTGGTCCTGCGTCAGGCCTTTCTTCACTCGCAATCTCTTCGCCACCACGGCAGCCATCCGTGCCGCGGGACCCGCCGTCTCTTTGTTCTCCGCTCGCGCCATCGCGATCCCCATTCGGACTCAACCGATCTCAACCGGTCTCAACTGCTCCCCGCCGAATTCGACTGCCTGCAAGGCGCGTTCGCGCAGGTCAAAGGGTTCCCGACGCGCCCTCCTCAGTCCTGGAAAACGTTAGCGACGACGCGAGAGCATGTCTTCGTGAAAGCAGCGAATCGGGAAGAAAACATGGATTGGATTCCAGTTTCCGGATTCCAACTCCGCAAAGCAGGGGTGCAATTCGACGCGGTACGGGTCGACGGCGACGACGGGCGCCGTCTCGCCGACTGCATGGAACGGCTCACGGGCGGCGACCCCGGGCCGGTCGTCATAGAGGCGAACGGGCGGCGGGGGGTGTACTTCCTCGTCCCGCCGGGTTCCACGGCGCACCGCGCGTGGCCGCGCGGCGTCACCCGGCTGAACGCGGGTCCCGCCCATGTGAGTTACGTGCCGGTGCCCGCGCTCAGCGGCCACACCTGGCCGCTCTCGTGGCGCTTCCCGCCGACCGGGCCGGGCCGGTTCGTGCACCCGCTGCTGCTGCGCAGCGCCGTGGTCGTCCTGCTGACGCCGTCTGCCGGGGGCGGCTCAGCCGCGGCGCGGGAGGCTGTGCCGGCCCCGTAGATGCACGTAGACCTCAAGTGATGGTTTCAACCGGGGCACGCCGCAGAGGGCTGAGGCTACTGATCGACCGGTGCGGGCTCCTGCGCCGCCTCGATCGCGTCCAGGGCCGCCGACAGTCGGTGGAGGACCCGTACCGTCTCGTCGAACGCCTCCTGGCCGCCCAGTTCGCTCGCCAGGCGGACGGCCAGTACCTCGTGGCCTGGGTTGATGCGGTGGATCGCCGCGCGGCCCTCCGGGGTGGGGGTGAGGAGCTTGGCGCGGCGGTGGGCCGGGTTCGGCTCGTACGCGGCCAGGCCCTTGGCCACCAGGAGGTCCGCGATGCGCTGGACGCTCTGCCGGGTGATGCCCATGACGCGGGCGATCCCGGAGACGGGGAGGGGCTCGGGCAGGACCGCGCCCAGGACCTGCCACCACGCGGCCGTCAGGCCCGCCGGCTCGGCCAGTCGGTCCGCGACGGAGAGGAACTGGCCGTTCAGCCGGAACACGGCGAGAGCGGTCTGGGACAGCGCGTCCTGCTGTTCGCGGCTCACTGAGCCTCTTCTCCTTCTGTGGCGTTGAGCTCTTCAAACGCCGCCGGGTCCGAGTCGTGGAAAAGCCGGTACCAGGCGTCCAGCTTCGCGCCCTCGAACGCGCCCAGCTTGCCGAGGATCTCGCGGGCGAAGGCTACCGGCTCGGTCGGGCCCGCCGTGATCAGCTCGCCGTCGGTGACGGCGTCGGTCTCGACGTACCGCTCCGCGCCCGCGTACCCCGTCGCGGCGAGGTAGAAGTCGACGGCGCTGGTGTGCGCGCGGTCGTCGAGCAGGCCCTCGCGGGCCAGGCCGGCGGTCGCGCCGCAGATCGCCGCGACCGGGACCTTCGCGTCCAGGAACGCGCGGGCCTCGGCCGCGAACGGCGCGAGCTCGTCGCTGGTGTCCCACAGGTCGGCGCCCGGCAGGATCAGCAGCTCGCTGTCCTCGGGGCGCAGGTCCGCGAGCGCGAGGTCGGGGACGATCCGGATGCCGGCGATGGTGGTGACGGGCTTGTCGGCGACGAAGCCGACGGTCTTGATCGTGAAGCCGGCGCGGGCGAGCCATGCGGTGGCGTGGCCGGTCTCCCAGTCGGCGAGGGTGTCGTAGACGGCGAGGTGAACGGTGCGGGGCATTGCGGGCCTCCTGCGGCTGTCGTGGTGCCTGTCTTCGTGCTGATGACAGCAGACTGTCATGTCGACAGCTTGCTGTCAATCCCGCGCCCTCTCGGTAACGTGTCGCGCCCCTCCCAGCAACGTGTCGCGTCCCTCCCGGTCTCGGTGGACAAGATGGTCATGGCCGCTCCGACCTGCACGTCCTTACCCTGGGCGCATGACCCCTCATGTCGTACCCGATCCCCAGGCCGGCGCGGCCGTGAAGGCCGCCGACCGTGCGCATGTGTTCCACTCCTGGTCCGCCCAGGGCCTGATCGACCCGCTCGCCGTCGCCGGCGCCGAGGGTTCGTACTTCTGGGACTACGACGGCAACCGCTACCTCGACTTCACCAGCGGCCTCGTCTACACCAACATCGGCTACCAGCACCCCCGCGTGGTCGCCGCCATCCAGGAGCAGGCCGCGAAGCTCACCACCTTCGCGCCCGCCTTCGCCATCGACGTACGCTCCGAGGCCGCACGCCTCATCGCCGAGCGCACCCCCGGCGACCTGGACAAGATCTTCTTCACCAACGGCGGCGCCGAGGCCGTCGAGAACGCCGTCCGGATGGCCCGTCTGCACACGGGCCGCCACAAGGTGCTCTCCGCCTTCCGCTCGTACCACGGCGCGACGTCCACGGCGATCAACCTCACCGGCGACCCGCGCCGCTGGGCCTCCGACACCGGCTCCGCCGGCGTCGTGCGCTTCTGGGCGCCGTTCCTCTACCGCTCGCCGTTCTACGCCGAGAACGAGCAGCAGGAGTGCGAGCGCGCGCTCGCGCACCTGGAGGACACCATCGCCTTCGAGGGTCCGCAGACCGTCGCGGCGATCATCCTGGAGACCGTCCCCGGCACCGCCGGCATCATGACGCCGCCGCCCGGATACCTCGCCGGCGTCCGCGCGATCTGCGACAAGTACGGGATCGTCTTCGTCCTCGACGAGGTCATGGCCGGCTTCGGCCGGACCGGCAAATGGTTCGCCGCCGAGCACTTCGACGTCGTCCCCGACCTGCTGACCTTCGCCAAGGGCGTCAACTCCGGTTACGTGCCGCTCGGCGGCGTCGCCATCAGCGCGGAGATCGCGGCCACCTTCGACAAGCGGCCCTACCCGGGCGGACTGACCTACTCCGGTCACCCGCTCGCCTGCGCCGCCGCCGTCGAGACCATCCATGTGATGGAGGACGAGAAGGTCGTCGAGCACGCCGCCCACATCGGCGAGACCGTCCTCGGCCCGGGCCTGCGCGAGCTGGCCGAGCGCCACCCGTCCGTCGGCGAGGTCCGCGGCCTCGGCGCGTTCTGGGCGCTCGACCTGGTGAAGAACAAGGAGACGCGCGAGCCGCTCGTCCCGTACAACGCGGCCGGCGAGGCCAACGCCCCCATGGTGGCCTTCGGCGCGGCGGCCAAGAAGCACGGTCTGTGGCCCTTCATCAACATGAACCGCACCCACGCCGTCCCGGCCTGCAACGTCTCCGAGGCCGAGGCCAAGGAGGGCCTGGCGGCCCTGGACGCGGCGCTCTCGGTGGCGGACGAGCACACGGTCTGATCGACGACGTTGATCGGCAAGGCCCCCTCCCCGCCTGGACTAGGGTGTCCGGGAGCCGGACGGAGGGGGCCGCACCATGGCCGACAACGGAGCCGCGAACGGGACGGTGACGCGCAGCACCCTGCGACAGCAGATCGCGGACGCGCTGCGTGACGAGATCCTCGCGGGGCGTCTCCGCCCGGGCGACGTGTTCACCGTCAAGCAGATCGCCGAGCAGTACGGGGTGTCCGCGACACCTGTGCGCGAGGCCCTCGTCGACCTGTCCGCGCAGGGGCTGCTCGACTCCGACCACCACCGCGGGTTCGCCGTCCACCGGTTCACGATCGACGACTACCGGGGCATGGTCGAGGCCCGGATGATGATCGTGGACGGGATATTCCGCCGCCATCTTTCCGCCCTCGCCGACGCGCACCAGCCCCAGACGCCGGCCCCGCCCGGCGAGCCCGATGTGCGGTTCGGGGCCGTTCTGGCCTCCGTGCGCCGCCGGGCCGAGGCCGCCGCCCGCGCCGCCCGCGCCGGCGACCTGGACATCCTCATCGGGTACGACATCCGCTTCTGGCGCGAGCTGAGCCGGCTCGTCGCCGCCAACGACTACGTCGCGGACTTCCTGCACCGGCTGCGCGTGCACGCCTGGGTCTTCGCCGTGCCCTATCTGCGCTCCGACCACGAGCTGCTCGACTGGCTGTGGGGCGGGCACACCGACCTCGTCGACGCGATCACGCAGGGGGACGCGGCGGCCGCGATCGCCGTCGTCGAGGAGTACAACGCGCACGCGCTGCAGTGGGCGGACCGGCTGGAGCGTTTACAAGCTCGGGGGCACTGAGCGCGTACCCGGCCTGTGCGGAGGGTACAGAGGCCACTACGCTGTCCCGACCTGACGACTGATGACTCACGACTGACGACGGAGAGCGAGCCCGCCTTGGCCTGTGACCTGTGGCTGGTCCCCCTTGTCGACGTGCTGTGCCACAGCCCCGACAATCCCTTCGCCGAAGAGATCGCCGCCTACGACAAGGCCCTGACCGACTCCGGTCTGCCCACCGTCCCCGTCTTCGCCTACATGCCGGGGCTGTCCGGCGACGTCGCGCCCGTCGCCGGCTTCGACTACGACGCCCTGCACTTCCTGCGCCGCGCGTACCTGCTCCAGATGTGCGGGCTGCCGGTCGAGCCCGTCGGCGAGCTCGGCGGGGACTACGAGCAGCTCCTGGAGATGTTCGAGGCGACCGCGCAGCAGTCGCATCTGGTCTGGCACTACGACCACGCAGGCGCGTACGTCCCGGTGGACTTCCCTGCTCCGCTCTCCAACGACGAGCTGCTGGAGGGCGGCGGCCCGCTCGGCTCCTCGCAGGGGCTGCTGCGGGAGCTGGAGTTCGTGGCGCCGGCGATCGGCATCGACCCGGCGAACCCGCCGGCCGCGCCGCGCCCGCCGGACCGGCCGACCTCGCTGGAGGAGCCTGCGGGGCCGATGCCGTACGACGAGAGCCCGTTCGCGCGGGAGCGGCACGTGTGGCTGGGGCTGCATGCGGCGGCGACGCGGAGCCTCGGCCAAGGCTCGATGATCATCTTCAGCTGAGCGGGAGGGCCGGACCCCCGCCGAGTCGGGTTCCGGCCCTGGCTCAGCGGGGCTCCGGCGGGCGCTGCCGCGGCATGTTCGGGCGGGTGCCCGGGGGGAGCGGGAAGCGGGTCGAGGGGTGCGGGTTCTCCGGGCGGCCGCCCGGTGCCCCCACCGACTGCATCACCAGCGGCGCGGGGCCGGAGCGGAACTCGACCATCCAGTCCGCCGTCTCCGCCCGGACCAGCTCCGTCACGTCCTCCGAGAACCGGCGCAGCACGCCCAGGCAGCGCTCCGCCGCCTCGCTCGCGGTGCCCTCCGTGGGGCCCAGCACCTCGCGCACGCTCTCCGACGCCCAGTCGAACTGCAGCGCCTGCAGCCGCCGCTGGATGGCCTGGGCGGTGGCCACGTCCCTTATCCAGCCGGACGTGAGGCCGAAGAACCGGTCGCACGCGATGCAGGCCGCCGCGAGCAGCAGCGACAGGTAGCCCCAGGCGGCCGCGCCGTCCGCCGCGACGCCCGTCAGGTCGAGCAGCGGCAGCGCGGCCCCCACGACGACGCCCAGGGCCGTGCCGATGCGCAGGGCGCGGGCGGCGAGGCGCTTGCGGACGCGGTCGGAGAGGTACCACTCGGCGGTGCGCAGCGCGTTGCCCTCGACCCAGCGGTACAGCTCGTCGAGGCGCTCCGCGGGCTCGCCCCAGTCCCCGAGCGGGAACGGCGAACCCGTCAGATCGGGGTTGCGGTCGCGGTCCCGGTTGCGGTCCCGGTTCTCCTTCGGACGCGGGTCCCGGCCCGGCTGCTCCGGCTGCATCTCCGGCGGCTGCATCTCCGGCTGCTGGCTCACCGGGGCACTCCTCTGCATGGTTGCGTCGTGCGATGCGTCGTGCGTGACGTGCGGTGCACGTGGTGCCTGCCCTTCCTACCGCCGAATGGTGGGCGATGGGCCCGCATTCCCGGGATTTCCGCCCGCAAGAGGGTCTTGATCAGGTAGAGGAGCACCGAGTTTCTCACTCGAAAGAGTTGGGCGGCAGCCGGGGCGTGGACCACGTAGGCTCGGCGTACCGACCAGTCGTGAGTACGGACGACGCTCAGTCGTCAGTGATTGCCAGGAGTGAGTGATCGTGATCCCCGGTGGTGGCCAGCCCAACATGCAGCAGCTTCTCCAGCAGGCCCAGAAGATGCAGCAGGACCTCGCGCGCGCCCAGGAGGAGCTCGCCGCGACGGAGGTCGAGGGCCAGGCGGGCGGCGGCCTCGTCAAGGCGACCGTGACCGGCTCCGGCGAGCTGCGCGGTCTGGTGATCGACCCGAAGGCGGTCGACCCGGAGGACACCGAGACGCTGGCCGACCTGGTCGTCGCGGCCGTGAAGGCGGCCAACGACAACGCGCAGCAGCTCCAGCAGGCCAAGCTCGGCCCGCTCGCGCAGGGCCTGGGCGGCATGCCGGGCCTGGGCTTCTGAGCCGTACCTCCGGTTCGGCTCCAGCCGTACCCGGTTCGGCTTCCGGGCCGTACTCCGGTTCCGAAGGCGCCTTCCGCTTCTAAGGCGCACTTCCAGCCACTACCGTTAGAAACAAGCACCCCCGAGAAGGGCGTTCCGTTGTACGAAGGCGTGGTTCAGGACCTCATCGACGAACTGGGCAGGCTGCCCGGCGTCGGTCCCAAGAGCGCGCAGCGGATCGCCTTCCACATCCTCCAGGCGGAGCCGACCGATGTGCGCCGGCTGGCGCACGCGCTCCTCGAGGTCAAGGAGAAGGTCCGGTTCTGCGCGGTCTGCGGCAACGTGGCCCAGCAGGAGCAGTGCAACATCTGCCGCGACCCGCGCCGGGACCTGACGGTGATCTGCGTGGTCGAAGAGCCGAAGGACGTCGTGGCGATCGAGCGGACCCGTGAGTTCCGCGGCCGCTACCACGTGCTCGGCGGCGCGATCAGCCCGATCGAGGGCGTCGGCCCGGACGACCTGCGGATCCGCGAACTGCTCGCGCGGCTCGCGGACGGCACGGTCACCGAGCTGATCCTGGCCACCGACCCGAACCTGGAGGGCGAGGCCACCGCGACGTACCTGGCGCGGATGATCAAGCCCATGGGGCTCAAGGTGACCCGGCTCGCCAGCGGGCTGCCCGTCGGCGGCGATCTGGAGTACGCGGACGAGGTCACCCTGGGCCGTGCGTTCGAGGGGCGGCGCCTGCTAGATGTATGACGACAGGGCATGCGCGCACCGTGCGCTCAAGGGAGGCACCCTCGATGTCTGACGCCACGCTGCACTCGATCACGCAGGACCCGGACGACTTCGCCGTCCAGATCGCGGACTCGATCGAGTCCTTCATCGTCGCGACCACGGAAGTGGCCAAGGGCGACGAGCCCGACAGCGCGGTCCCGTTCCTGCTCCTCGAGCTCTCCCAGCTGCTGCTGGCGGGCGGGCGGCTCGGCGCGCACGAGGACATCGTCCCGGACGAGCGGTACGAGCCGGACACCGGCCCGGACCTGGACGTCGACGAGCTGCGCGAGCGGTTCGCGGTGCTGCTCGACCCGGTGGACGTGTTCTCCGAGGTCTTCGACCCGTACGAGCCGCGCAAGGCCCCGATCCCGTCCCGGATCTCGGACAACCTGGCGGACATCGTCACCGACCTGCGGCACGGACTGGCCCACTACCGGGCCGGCCGGACGTCCGAGGCGCTGTGGTGGTGGCAGTTCTCGTACTTCTCCAACTGGGGACCGACCGCCTCGGCGACCCTGCGGGCGCTGCAGTCGCTGGTCGCGCACGTCCGCCTGGACCAGCCGCTCGCCGAGCTGGACGGCCTGGACACGGACGAGGACGTCACCGAGGACGACCTCGCGGAGGAGGCCGGCCGGGTGATGGTCCAGGAGATCGCCGCCCCGCTGGGGCTGCGGCCGGCCAAGCGCTGACGGGACACCCCCTGTCCGTCGCGCCTCTGTCTGTCGGACGTCTGTCTGCCGGACCTCTGTCCGTCACGCCTCCGTCTGTCGCACCTGCGATCATCTCTTGAGCAGGACATCTCAGCATGCGATATCCGGTCGGCGATCCCCGACCGCTCGTTAGACTGAGCCGACCGCAGTGATGACTGCGGCAGAGACTGAGCGAGGAGCGCACGTGGGCCTTGTCGTGCAGAAGTACGGAGGCTCCTCCGTTGCCGATGCCGAAGGCATCAAGCGCGTCGCCAAGCGAATCGTCGATGCCAAGAAGGCCGGCCACCAGGTGGTCGTCGTGGTATCCGCGATGGGCGACACGACGGACGAGCTGATCGATCTCGCCGAGCAGGTTTCCCCGATTCCTGCCGGGCGTGAGTTCGACATGCTGCTGACCGCCGGAGAGCGGATCTCCATGGCCCTGCTGGCCATGGCGATCAAAAACCTGGGCCACGAGGCCCAGTCGTTCACCGGCAGCCAGGCAGGCGTCATCACCGACTCGGTCCACAACAAAGCGCGCATCATCGATGTCACGCCGGGCCGGATCCGTACCGCTCTCGACGAGGGCAACATCGCCATCGTCGCCGGTTTCCAGGGCGTCTCGGCGGACTCCAAGGACATCACCACCCTCGGCCGCGGCGGCTCGGACACCACCGCCGTCGCCCTCGCGGCCGCGCTGGACGCCGAGGTCTGCGAGATCTACACCGACGTGGACGGCGTCTTCACCGCCGACCCGCGCGTGGTGAAGAAGGCCCGGAAGATGGACTGGATCTCTTCCGAGGACATGCTGGAGCTCGCCGCCTCCGGCTCCAAGGTGCTGCTGCACCGCTGCGTGGAGTACGCGCGCCGATACAACATCCCGATCCACGTGCGGTCCTCGTTCTCGGGGCTGCCGGGCACCTGGGTCAGCAACGAAAAGCCGAATGGGGACGAGCAGGTGGAGCACGCCATCATCTCCGGAGTCGCTCACGACGTCTCCGAAGCGAAGATCACGGTCGTCGGCGTACCGGACAAGCCGGGCGAGGCCGCGGCGATCTTCCGCGCCATCGCGGACGCCGAGATCAACATCGACATGATCGTGCAGAACGTGTCCGCCGCGTCCACCGGCCTGACGGACATCTCCTTCACCCTCCCCAAGACCGAGGGCCCCAAGGCCATCGAGGCCCTGGAGAAGGCGAAGAACTCGATCGGCTTCGACTCGCTGCGCTACGACGACCAGATCGGCAAGATCTCCCTGGTCGGCGCGGGCATGAAGACCAACCCGGGCGTCACCGCCGACTTCTTCCGCGCGCTGTCCGACGCGGGGGTCAACATCGAGCTGATCTCGACCTCCGAGATCCGCATCTCGGTCGTGACCCGCCAGGACGACGTCAACGAGGCCGTCCGCGCCGTCCACACCGCCTTCGGCCTCGACAGCGACTCCGACGAGGCCGTCGTCTATGGAGGCACCGGCCGATGAACCGCAGGCCGACGCTCGCGGTCGTCGGTGCGACCGGAGCCGTCGGCTCGGTGATGCTCCAGATGCTGTCCCAGCACGCCGACATCTGGGGCGAGATCCGACTCGTCGCCTCCCCGCGCTCGGCCGGCCGCAAGCTGGCCGTGCGCGGCGAGGAGTCCGAGGTCGTGGCCCTCTCCGAGGACGTACTGGAGGGGGTGGACGTCGCCCTCTTCCTCGTACCGCAGGACGTGGCGGCGCAATGGGCGCCGATCGCCGCCGCCAAGGGCGCGGTGGTCGTGGACAACTCGGCGGCGTTCCGGCTGGACCCGGACGTGCCGCTGGTCGTGCCCGAGATCAACCCGCACGCCGTACGGGTGCGCCCGCGCGGCATCGT
Organism: Streptomyces sp.; assembly: GCF_036566765.1. Taxonomy (GTDB): domain Bacteria; phylum Actinomycetota; class Actinomycetes; order Streptomycetales; family Streptomycetaceae; genus Streptomyces. The sequence continues at coordinate 8,343 of NZ_DATCVQ010000607.1, read as the reverse complement.
CGCGAGCCCCGGCTGCAGCACCCTGGCGCTGATCGTGGCGCTGGGCGCGCTGCACGCCGAGTTCGGCGTCGGCGAGGTTGTCGTCACCGCGCTGCAGGCGGTCAGCGGGGCCGGGCAGGACGGCGTGGCCGCGCTGCGTGCCCAGCTGTCCATGGTCGCCGGCACGGAGCTGGGCTCGCACCCCGGCGACGTACGGCGGGCCGTCGGCGAGGACACCGGGCCGTTCGCCGGGCCCGTGGCGCTCAACGTGGTGCCCTGGTCGGGCGCGGCGGCCGAGGGCGGCTGGTCCTCCGAGGAGCTGGGCCTGCGCGCGGAGACCCGCAAGATCCTGGGCCTGCCGAAGCTGCCGGTCGTCGCGACCTGCGTCCGGGTGCCGGTGCTGACCACGCACTCGCTGTCCGTGCACGCGCGCTTCGAGCACCCGGTGACGGTGGGGCGGGCCCACGAGATCCTCGCCACCTCCCCGGGCGTGGTGCTCTACGACGATCCGGGCGCCGGGGACTTCCCCACTCCGGCCGACGTCGTCGGCACCGATCCCACCTGGGTGGGGCGGGTGCGGCGGGCGGCCGACGACGAGCGGGCGCTCGAGTTCTTCGTCTGCGGCGACAACCTCCGCAAGGGCGCGGCGCTCAATGTCGTGCAGATCGCCGAATCGGTCGTTTCCGCGCTTCGTCCGGAATCCGGGAAGCGTCCGGAATTCGGCGACGCGTGATCGTTCGCCTTTGTAGGATCTGTGTGCGCGATGTGAGCAAGTCGCGGACAAGTCACGAGTAAGTGGCTCTTGAACTGCGACGATGTCATGTTCGACGATGCTCTTCCCCTTGTCCGCAACCGATGGCCGGGCCGGGGGCGTCTCTGTGTGCACCCTCGGGGTGCCATGGGCGGCGGCGGCACGAACGGGGTCATGGGGAAGATCGGGTACGCATGAGGACGAACGACGCACCGCCAAAAACGGTGGCGTACGCGTACAACCCTGACGGGGGGGAACGTGTCCAACAGGCGTGGCAGAGGTACTCGACATCACAGCGGTGGTCTCGCTCCGCGGCGCGGCGCTCGTCCCCGCGCGGGGCGCGGCGCTCGTCCCGGTCCGGGCCGGGGCGCTGGCTCCTGTGCGGGACGCGGCGCCGGTTCGGGGCTCGTCACCCGCACCCGTTCGGGGCCCGGCACCGGCTTCCGTTCGGGGCGGGGCGCTTGCTCCCGTCCGCAGCGGGTCCGGCGCTCCCGCCGCAGGCACCGTGGTGCGTCCGCTCCGGCGGCCGCGTCCGGCCGGCGGCATGCCGGTGATCGCTCCGATGCCCGCCGCCCGCACCACCCGCATTCCGAACCCGCGCGAGGGCGCTGACGACGCCATGGCCGCGGGGACCACCGTCGACCACCTCACCGAGACCTACCGCGCCCACTACCGGTCGCTGCTGGGTCTCGCCGCCCTGCTCCTGGACGACACCGCCTCCTGCGAGGACGTGGTCCAGGAGGCCTTCATCCGCGTGCACTCCGCGCGCTCGCGGGTCCGCGACCCCCAGAAGACGCTGGCCTACCTGCGGCAGACGGTGGTGAACCTGTCGCGTTCCGCGCTGCGTCGGCGCATCCTCGGCCTGAAACTCCTGTCGAAGCCGATGCCCGACATGGCGAGCGCGGAGGAGGGCGCGTACGACCAGCTGGAGCGGGACGCGCTGATCAAGGCGATGCGCGGACTGCAGCGGCGGCAGCGCGAGGTGCTGGTGCTGCGGTACTTCGCCGACATGACCGAGGCGCAGGTCGCCGAGACGCTCGGGATATCCCTGGGCTCGGTGAAGGCTTACGGCTCGCGCGGCATCGCGGCGCTGCGGGTCGCCATGGAGGCCACGACATGAGCGGGCCGCTTGATGACGGGCACGACGAGCGCGCCGAGCGGGATGGCCGCGCCGAGCAGGACGGGCGTGAGGACCGCGCCGAGCGGGACGAACGCGACGAGCTGAGTGGAAACGACATTGTGAACGACGGGCCAGAGCCGGACAACGGGCTGGGCGAGCTTCTGGGCGGGGCCTTCGGCACCAGCCACCGCGGGGACGAGGAGGCGCTGCGGCGGCTGTTCCAGGGCGCGGTGAGCGACCTGGAGCCGACCGACGGGGCGCTGGAGCACCTGCGCCGGGCGGTGCCCGCGCGGCGCGCCCGCAAGCGGCAGGCCGTCGTCGGCTTCGCGGCCGCCGCGGTTTTGATCGGTACGGCCGTCCCGGCGTTCGTGCACGTCGCGACCTCGGGCGGGGTCACCGACGAGCGCGCGGTCAACGCCGGGCACGGCGAGCAGGCGCAGGGCGGCACCGGCAGCGAGACGGGCGTCGAGGGCGGCGGGAAGGGCAGCGGCTCCCCGACCTTCTCGACCTCCCCGGGCACCCGCGACGACCCGGCCAAGGAGAAGCCCCGCGGATCCGACTCGCGCACCGGCGGCGGCTTGGACCAGGGGACGGGCGATCACGTACCGGAGTCCGTGCCCGTCACCTCGCCGACCTGCCGGGCCGACCAGCTCGGCGTCACGTCGGCGCACGCGGGCGGACCGGACGCGGAGGGCAAGGTGTACGGCACCTTCCGGATCTCCAACATCTCCGGCCGGGACTGCGCCGTCACCGGCGCGGGCGGCGTCTCCTTCCAGGCGGCGGGCGCGGCCGACCCGGCCAAGATCTCGGTCGTGACGCATCATGCGGGCGACGCGGCCGGCGGCCTGCCGGACCCGTCGCAGGAGTCCCCCTCGCTGCTGCTGAAGCCGGACACGGCGTACGAGGTGAAGTTCGCCTGGGTCCCCTCGGAGACGTGCCCGACGACCAACACCTCGCCGACGCCGACCCCGCCGGCCACGGACGGCGGGACCGGATCCAGCGGCTCGACCGGCTCGGACTCCACCGACGGCACGGCCCCGCAGCTGGTCGCGGAGGACGGCGGTGTGGCGGACGGCAGCGTCTCGGTGAGTCACACGCCCGAGTCGGGCGCGCCGGCCGCGGTGACGACCATCTCGAACGCCTGCGCGGGCACGATCTACCGGACGGGCGTGCTGGACGCGTCCTGAGGTCCTGTGGTGGCTCCGCCCCTCGGCCTCAGGTGAGGCCGAGGGCCTCGTCGCGGTGGGCCTCCGCCTCACGGCGCAGCAGGCGGAACCACATGAAGACGACGAAGCCCGCGAAGACGAACCACTCGGCCGTGTAGCCCAGGTTCTGGAACGCCTTGACGTCAAGGCTGGTGCCCGCGGCCGCCTTCGGCGGGACGGGGGTCAGGCCGGCGGGGGAGTCGGTCTGGGTCAGCCACGCGTCGTAGACGTCGTCGTCGACCAGGTTCACCAGCGCGGCCGCGCTGATCAGCCCCACCTGCCCCTCGGGCAGCCCGCCTGCGGCGGATGCGCCCTTGGTGCCCGCGTTCTCCGAGGCCTGCAGCGCGCCGGTGACCGTGACCTCGCCGGACGGCGGGGCCGGGGCCTGCGCGCCGGTGGGCAGCCAGCCCCGTACCACCGGCAGCGCCCGGCCGTCGTCCGTCTTCAGCAGGGTCAGCACGTACGCGCCGTCACGCTCACCGAGCCGCCGGTCCGGCACCAGGAACTGCTCGCCGTACCGGCCCTTCGCCTCGGCGACCCGGCCCGAGGTCTCCTGGTCCACCGGGAGCAGGGAGGCCAGCGGCACCGCCTTCTGGCCCGCCGGATCCGGGCGTCGCTCGGCCGCCTCGTGGGTGTCCACACGGTCCTCGAACTTGCCCAGCTGCCACGTCCCCATGAACACGCAGAACGGAATCGCCAGCAGGACGAAGACGTTGATCCCCCACCAGCGGGGCGTTCTCAGGAACCCGTACACCCCACCACCGTACGCAGCGGCCTCACCTTTCCTTCGCCGGGGTCCCCAGGTGGCGTCGGACGAAGTCCAGCTCGAGCCGCACCTGCTTGATCCGTTCGTCCACCACCAGGGAGCCGTGCCCCGCGTCGTACCGGTACACCTCGTGCACCGCGCCCCGGGCCGCCAGCCGGTCCACGTAGTTCTCCACCTGGCGGATCGGGCAGCGCGGGTCGTTGACCCCCGCCGAGATGTACACCGGGGCCTTCACCGCGTCCACGTACGTCAGCGGCGACGAGGCCTCGAACCGCTCCGGCACCTCCTCCGGCGAACCGCCGAGCAGCGTGCGGTCCAGCGCCTTCAGCGCCTCCATCTCGTCGTGGTACGCCGTCACGTAGTCGGCGACCGGCACCGCGGCAAGGCCCAGCGACCAGGAGTCCGGCTGGGTGCCGAGGCCCAGCAGCGTCAGATACCCGCCCCAGGAGCCGCCCGCCAGGACCAGCCGCTCCGGGTCGGCGAGGCCCGAGTCGACCGCCCACGCGCGGACCGCCGCGATGTCCTCCAGCTCGATCAGCCCGACCCGGTGCTTGAGCGCGTCCGTCCACTCCCGCCCGTAGCCCGTCGAGCCGCGGTAGTTGACCCGGACCACCGCGAAGCCGTGGTCCAGCCAGGCCGCCGGGCCCGCCGCGAACGCGTCGCTGTCGTGCCAGGTGGGGCCGCCGTGGATCTCGAACACCGTCGGGAACGGGCCCTCGCCGGAGGTCGGCCGCTGCACAAGCGCGTGGATCCGGCCGCCGGGGCCCTCCACCCACACGTCCTCCACCGGCACCGACTCCGGCGCCTTCGGCCCCGGAGGGTCGAGCACCACGCCGCCCGCCGTCGATCGCAGCACCGCCGGCCGCGCGGCCGACGACCACATGTACTCCACCGAGCCGTCCGGCCGCGCGGTCGCGCCCGAGACCGTGCCCGCCGGGGTGTCCACCTTCACCAGCGCGCCGGTGCCGATCTCGTACCGCCACAGCTCGCTGCGCGCCTCGTAACCGTGCTGGATCAGCAGCCCCGAGCCGTCCGGGTACCACTCCGCCGAGACGTCGCCGGGCAGCTCCAGGGCCAGGTCGGTCTCCGCGCCCGTGGCCACGTCCCACAGCATCGGCTCCCAGCGCCCGCGTCGCTGGTGCCCGACCAGCAGTCGGGTGTCGCCGGCCAGCGGGGCGAAGCCCAGGACGGACAGGCCGAGCTCCTCCGTGCCGCCCTTGGTGTCGTCCAGCTCCGCCACCGTCGACCCGTCCTCGGCGCGGACCACGCGCAGCGAGGCGTGCATCGAGTCGCCGTGCTCGGTGTGCTCGATCGCGATCAGCGTGGAGTCGTACGAGAGGTCGCCGACACCCGCCGACTCGCGGTGCCGGTAGATCTCGGCCGGCTCCGGCCGCCCGGGCCGTACGAGATGGATCGTCGAGCCGTCCTCGTCCGTGGACCGGCCCACGACCACCGTCCCGTCGCGGCCGAGGGCGAGGCCCGCCGGGTAGGACGGGGCGAGCCCCGGGACGGCCGGCTCGTCGGCCCCGCCCTCGAAGGGCTGGCGCATCCAGACCCCGAATTCGTCCCCGTCCGTGTCCGAGAACCACCACACCGACCGGCCGTCGGGCGGCAGCGTCCCGTCCGTCGTCCCGTTGGGCCGGTCCGTGACCTGGCGCTGTATGCCCGTCGCCCGCTCCCACGCGTACAGCTCGTACGTCCCCGTCGCGTTGGACACGAACAGCGAACGCTCCGGGGCCTCCTCGGCCCAGTCGGGCAGGGACACCCGCGGGGCCCGGAAGCGCTGCTCCCAGACGGGCACGGCACCGGTGTTCTCGTTGCCGGCCTCGGTCTCGTCACCGGTCTTGCTGGTCTCGGTCATGGCCCCATGATGCTCCGCGCCGCCGACAATCCGCTCGCGCCCTCCTGAACCTGTGAATAACCTCCCGGGCATGTATGCATCGACCCCCTCCGACTGGCGCGAAGCCAATCGCGCGCGCTGGGACGAACGCGTCCCGATCCATGTCGCGAGCGAGTTCTACGACCTCGCCTCCTTCCGCGCCGGCAAGGAGGCGCTGCGGGACTTCGAGCTCGCGGAGGTCGGCGACGTCACCGGCCGCTCGCTGCTCCACCTGCAGTGCCACATAGGCCTGGACACCCTGTCCTGGGCCCGCCGCGGCGCGGCGCAGGTCGTCGGCCTGGACTTCTCCCAGCCGGCCGTCGAGACGGCCCGCGGCCTCGCCGCCGACCTGGGCCTGTCCGCGGACCGCGCGGCCTTCGTCGCCGCCGACGTCTACGACGCCGCGGAGGCGGTCCCCGACCGCGCGTATGACATCGTCTACACCGGCACCGGCGCGCTCAACTGGCTCCCGGACGTCGAGCGCTGGGCCGAGGTGGCGGCCTCCCTGGTAGCCCCCGGCGGCTTCCTCTACCTCGCTGAATTCCACCCCCTGACGGACGTCCTCGACGACGAGACCGGCTCACGCGTCCTGCACGACTACTTCGCCCGCGACGCCTGGGTGGACATCACACCCGGGACGTACGCCGATCTCGAAGCCGAGACCGTGCACAACCGCAGCGTGGAGTGGCAGCACCCGGTCGGCGAGGTCGTCTCGGCGATCGCGGCGGCGGGCCTGCGCATCGACTTCCTCCACGAACACGAGGCCTCCCTCTTCCCCCGCTACGGCACCCTCCGCCGCGACGACAACGGCTACTACCGCTTCCCGCCGAACCGCGCCCGGATCCCCCTGATGTACTCGATCAGAGCGACCCGCCCGTCCTGACCTCGGGTAGGCGACGAGCGAAGGGGCCGCCCGGCGGGTACTCATGGAAGAAGGAGGCCGCCATGAAAGGTAGAAGCATCGGGTTCGTGAAGTCGTTCGACCGCCGTCATGGCTATGGTTTCGTGCTCCCCGTGGGGTCGGAGGAGCCGGTGTTCTTCACCGCCGAGGACATCGAGGGCGACACCCAGAGCCTCTCCGAGGGCCAGCAGGTCTCGTTCGTCCTGGTCCTCGGCGCCGGCAGATTCGAAGCGAAACACCTCCGCCCCTGACCTCCTCAGCCCCCTGGCCTCCTCCGCCCCCCGACCTCCTCCGGGGCGTCATCCCACCTCGGCCAGGACCTCCCGGAGCCGGGCCGCGTAGGCGCGCGGGTGACTGGTGTTCCCGTTGTGCCCGCCGGGGAACTCCACCGCCTCGCGGCCGACGATCTCGGCCAGCGACTGGGCGCACCGGTAGTCGAAGACGGTGCGCGGCGTGGTGCGCCCGAAGGCGGGGACTATGCGGGTGCCGCTCGCTTTCACAGCATCGGTGTCGAGGGTGTCGTGGATGATCGCGGTGAAGTCGTGCCGGATGAAGTAGTCGAAGTTGGCGACCCGCTGGGCGTCCATCGGCTGCGGCGTCAGCCCGGGCTCGGCGTCGGCGCCGGCCGGGTCGATGCCGAGCGTCCGGGCGATCTCCGGGAGCACGGTGCCGAGACCGCCCTGGCGGTAGAGCTCCTGAAGCTCGGCGAGTTCGCCCTCGTGCCGACCGCGCTCCTGGCCGGGCAGCAGTCGCGGCGCGACGGGTTCGTGAGCGATGAGCGTGTGGATCAACCCCGGATGGCGCACGGCGGCGTGCAGCCCGATGACCGCCCCGAGACTGCAGCCGAGCATGAGCACGGGGCCGTCGCCGAGGGCGGTTACCAGCCGGTGCACGTCATCGGCATGCTCGACCAGGGTCGCCCCGCGCTCGGGGGAGTCCAGCCGACTGCGCGACAGACCCCGCCGGTCGTACGTGATCACGCGGTAGTCCCCGGCGAGCTGCTCGACGAGGTCGGTACTGCGATCGGCGTCCCCCTCCCCACTCTGCGAGATCAGCAGCAGCGGCCCGGCACCCCGCACCTGGTAGTGCAGGACGCCCCCCGGAACGGAGAGCACCCCGCGGTCCATGTCCGTGTCCGTGTGCATGTCCCTGTCGATGGCCCTGGTCACAGCGTTCCCCCTCGATTAGCGATGGCCCTTCCACCGCGTCCTCCATCCACAATATTCCATCGAGCTGGATACATCAAACCCAATGAATCAAACTCGATGGATCGAACTCGATGTACATTGGGGATGTGAACGGAGTCGAACTGTTCCTGCTGGGCCGCATCCTGATGAAAATCGGCGAGGACGCCCTGCCCGAACCCCCCGGCGGCGAGGGCCGGTACGCCGGCAGTGCCCGCCTCGTCCTGATCGTGGCCAGCGACGTCGCCGCCCACCCTGACAGCTCCGTAGGCGAGATCGCCGCCCGCACGGGCCTGCCGCAGAGTCAGGTGTCCACGGCAGTCGCCCGCTTGAAGGAAGCGAGCTCCGTCGAGACCGTCCCGGATCCCGCCGACCGCCGCCGCGTCCTCGTCCGCCCGGCTCCCGAGATCTCCGCCCGCGTCGCCCAGGTCCGCGCCACCCGCATCGAATCCGCCCTGGCCGCCGCCCTGGGCTCCGACGACCCCACCCGCCTGACCGAGATCGAAGAGGCCCTGACCACCCTCTCCCGCCACCTCATGCCGGCCTCAGGCCCGGCCG
>NZ_DATCVQ010000606.1:0-4011 GCF_036566765.1 Streptomyces sp. | reverse complement strand
ACCGCTCCGGGACCCCACCGTCGCGGGGTTCGAGGCGGAGCCGAGAGACGCGCCGCCGCCGTACTACGTGACCGTGGCGTGGCTCGACTCCCTGGTGACCGACCTCGAACGGATCACGGGGACGGGCGGGGGCGGGGGCGGGGGCCCTGGCCCCGAGGAGGGCGCGGGAAGACGTGGGGGCACGGGCGCGAGCTGAGGCGGCGACACCGGCACCGGCCAGGGCCGGAGAGCGGGCGACGCACAGGCTCGCGCGTGCACGACGGCACCGGCGAAGGTGGGGACGCAGCCGTCGCGCAGGCTCGCGCGCCGAGGCCGTACGGGAACGGTCGTAGGGTTTCGGACATGGACAGGGACAGGGACGGCTGGGACTTCCAGGAGTGGCAGGCGGCGCTCGGCGGGCTCGCTCCCGAGGCGGCCGCCCTGGTGGGGCTCGCGGCGGCAGAGCGGATCGCCGGGTGTCTGCGCGACGAGCGCTTCCGCAGCCACGCCGCCGGCGAGGCGGACGTCGTCGAGGAGCTGCTGGCGGGCTGCTGGGAGGGGGCCGCACCGGAGCGGCTGCGGGAGCTCGCCGCCGCGGTGGAGGAGTGCTCCGTCGCGTACGCGGACCTCGTCATGGACGGCGACGACGACGAGGAGGTGCCCGAGGGAGCCCTCATGCTGCACCTCGACGCCCTGACGGCCGTGGCGGAGGCGGCCGCCGCCTGCGCCGGCGGGCCGTGGGACGGCGCTCTGCGCTGCCTCCAGACCACCGCCATGGCCGCGGTCTCCGCGCTGGAACGCGATCCCCGCGCCCCGGGCGCGGACGTGGAGCTGCGGCGGCAGCGCGAGGATCTCGCGCGGGTCCGAGCCGGGGACGGAGGGGTACGTGTCGCTGCCGACCTGCGCGGACGCGCCCGTGAGGACGCTCAAGCCTGGCACCGCGCCGTCGAGGAACTCGCCCTGGATCATGACTGAACCCCCGGCCGCCGCGCCGCGTCTCCCCTCGTGACCCATGAACCTCGTGGACCCCACGGACCCTGCGGACTCCGCGGACTCCCTCTCCCCCCGACTCCTTCCGAAAGGATCACCCCATGAGCAAGAAGGCTCGCAAACTGTTCGACGCGCTGGACCTCGACCACGACGGCACGCTCACCCGCGTCGAGGTGATCACGGCCCTGCGCAGCAAGGGCCCCACCCTCGCCGCCCAGGGCGACCTGCCCTTCTGGGGTCTCGGTGACGCCGACGCCGCCTCGGCGCTGTTCGACGCCGCGAACCAGGACGGCGACGACGTGCTGACCTTCGAGGAGTTCACCAAGGAGATCGACCGCCGCTTCGGTTGGTGACCCCGCGCGACGCCCGGCATCGTGCGGCTCCGTGGCGCGGGTTCTGCGTCGTGACTGGGCCATTGGTACGGTCGGAGGACCGGACACCTGGCCATGAGGAGGCCGACGGACCATGGCCGTCGACGCGCTGGACACCCGCATCCTGCGACTGCTGATCGAGCAGCCGCGCACCAGTGTGCGCGAGTACGCGCGGATCCTCGGCGTCGCCCGCGGCACCCTGCAGGCACGGATCGACCGGATGGAGCGGGACGGGGTGATCACCGCCACCGGGCCGGTGCTCTCGCCCGCGGCGCTCGGACACCCGGTGCTGGCGTTCGTCCACATCGAGGTGACGCAGGGGCATCTCGACGAGGTCGGGGACGCGCTCGCGGCCGTACCGGAGATCGTCGAGGCGTTCTCGATCACGGGCGGCGGGGACCTGCTGACCCGGGTCGTGGCCCGGGACAACGGGCACCTGGAGGACGTGATCCAGCGCCTGATCAACCTGCCGGGGGTCGTACGGACACGGACCGAAATGGCCCTGCGCGAACGCGTCCCGCACCGGCTGCTGCCCCTGGTGGAGGCGGTAGGCCGGGCGGCGTCCTGAGAGGCTGCTCGGGCGGCGTCCTGACGTGCTGCCGGGCGGCGTCCTGACGTGCTGCCGGGCGGCGTGCTGGACGTGGTGCCGGGCCGCGTCCTGAGATGCTGGGGCGCATGAGCGCCGTACGCACCGCCGTCGTCTTCGACCTCGACGGCACCCTGGTGGACAGCGAGCCGAACTACTACGAGGCGGGCCGGCGGACCCTGGCGGCGTACGGGGTCACCGACTTCGGCTGGGAGCGGCACACCGACTTCATCGGCATCGGCACCCGCGAGACGCTGGAGACACTGGGCCGGGAGTACGGGATCGATGCCCCGGTCGACGAGCTGCTGGCGGCCAAGAACCGGCACTATCTGGAGCTGGCGCGGGCGTCGACCCCGGTCTACCCGCAGATGCGGAAGTTCGTGGAGCTGCTGCACGCGCAGGGCACGCCGATGGCGGTGGCGTCGGGCTCGTCGCGGGCCGCCATCGAGGCGATCCTCGCCGTGACCGGCCTGGCCGCGTACCTCACGACTCTCGTCTCCGCGGAGGAGGTCCCGCGCGGCAAGCCGGAGCCGGACGTGTTCCTGGAGGCGGCGCGCCGACTCGGCGTCCCGGCGGGCGCGTGCGTCGTCGTGGAGGACGCGCCACCGGGCGCTGCCGCCGCCTCGGCGGCCGGGATGCGCTGCATCGCGGTGCCGTACGTCGCGGCGACGGCGGACGACCCGGCATTCCGCGCGGCGGACCTGCTGTTCCCGGGCGGCCAGCCCGAGTTCACGGCCCGGGCCGCGCTGGACTGGCTGGGGCGGACGGGCCACGGGGGCTGAGAGGGCGGGGGCCGGCGCCGGCGCCGGAAGGAGCCCCCGTACGCGGGGAGGGCAGGGTCATGCACACGGAGGCGTAAGTCCGTACGTCCAAGGATCTACTCGCGGCGGCGGGCGCGGGACACGGCCCGGGGGGCCGAAAGGGGCGTGCGGGGCGCGGTGGGAGGATCGTACGATCCCGGGGTGATCACTCCCTCGGACAGCGTGGCCCGTTCCGAATCGGTGGGCCACGGCGCACCCGTGAGCCCCGAGAAGGCGCTCGCGTGGGCGGAGGCCGGCGCGACGGGGTCGGAGTGGCCGCCGGAGGTGTTGGTCACGCCCGTGCGGGTCGCGTTGCTGCGGGCGGAGATCGCGCGGGATGCGGCGGCGCTGCGGCGGACTGATCGCGGGGAGCTGGTGTATCAGGCCGTCCGGGGGACGGAGATCGGCTCGGTGGCGGAAGCGGCTGCGCTCGTGGAGGAGTTGGCGGGCAGCGGTGACGCGGTGCTGGAGGCCGAGGCGCTGCGGCTGGCCCGGGAGGGGCTGCATGCGGGGTTGCTCGGGCCCGCGTTCGTGCGCGCCGCGTCGGTAGGGCTGCTGGGCTCGCGTACGGATGACGTGGTGGTCGGCGCGCTGACTGAACTCGCGGAGCCCTGGGCGGCGTTGGAGCCGGTGGCAGCGGAACGGCTGGCCGGTCTGCTCGGGCCCGCGACCGCCGACGCCGCGCTCACGACCGCCGTCCGGCATGGACACGGCGACCTGCTGCGGCGGGCCGCCGAGGACGGGGAGCTGCCGCCCCGGGTGCGGCGGCGGGCCCTGGCGCTGTTCGGAGAGACGGCACGGCGGGGCGACGTCCCCGCGGTTCTCGCGCTCGCCGCCGAGGATCCGCTGCTGCTCGGCGGGCCGGCGGTGGACTGCCTTGGCGCGATGCACCGGCGCGGGCACTTCGCCACCGATCCGGACGTCCCGGCCGTGCTCGGCCTGGCGCTCGCCGACCACAGCATCCCGGCCCGAGCGGTGGCGACCGTCCTGTTCACCAGTCGGCACGAGCTGCTGCGCCGGCTGGTCGACACCACGCCGGACGACCCTGATTGGCCGCGCCGGCTCGACCTGCTCGTGGCGCTGGACGGGCAGGGTGTGGCGGGTCTGCCGGTGGCCGCCGAGATCGCCCGCGTACTGCCGCTCACGGCGACGCCCGTCCCGTTCCTGCGCGCGCTCCGCGCCCTGCGCGCCGCCGAGACCGAGGAGGCCGTACTCGCCGCCCTGCCGCAGTCCCCGGCGGCCGCGCTCGACGCGCTGGAGGCGGTCGGGGGCGAGCGGACGGTGC
>NZ_DATCVQ010000605.1:0-31141 GCF_036566765.1 Streptomyces sp. | reverse complement strand
CGCGGTGAGGCCCACGGCCACGGAGGTGGCGAGCGCGGCGGCGGGGAGCGACGCGGCGGCGCCCTCGACCTCCTTCCGGCTCACGGTGGTGAGGGCGTACGTGTGGCCGGCGACGGTCAGGGCGGCCGGGAGCGCGCGGCGCCACGCGCCGGTGCCGGCGCCCATGAGGACGTCGAGGCCGCGCGCGGCGGCCATGGCGGCGGGTCCGTACGGGGTGTCCTTGAGGCGCAGGTCGTAGGCCCAGACGGTGGCGGCGAGCGGCACGGCGACGCCGAGGGCGCGTCGGCCACCGGCCGCCGCGGCGAGGGCGAGTCCGGCCCCGCCGAGCCCGGTGGCGACGGCCAGCGCGGTACGGGGAGCGACCCGGCCGGAGGGGATGGGGCGCCCGGGGCGTTCCTCGGCGTCCACCTCCCGGTCGGCGTAGTCGTTGAGGGCCATGCCGGACCAGTAGAGGCAGACCGAGGCCGCGGCGAGGCCGGCCGTGCTCCCCCGGAGGGGCCGGCCCGCCGCGGCGGCGCCGGCGAGGACGTCGCCGGGGACGGTGAGTGCCGCCGGGGCTCTGACGAGTTCGACGAGGGCGCGCGGGTCGGTCATCGGCCGCCCTCCGCGTACCAGCCGCGCAGCCGCTCGAACTGGGTGACGAGCCGGTGGTCGGGGACGGTCCCCTCCGGACCGACGGGGTCCTTGAAGAAGAAGCCGAGCTGTTCCTGCGGTCCGGCGGCGCCGGTCTGCCGGGCGCGGGCCAGGAAGCGGACGAGGTCGAGGACGAGCGGTGCGGCCAGTGCCGAGTCCCAGCCGTCCCAGGTGAACTGGAGCGTCATGGAGGCGCCGAGGAACCCCTCGAAGGCGATGTGGTCCCAGGCCGTCTTCCGCTCTCCCATGCTGGGGACGTAGTCGATGTGGGTGAGCCCTTCGACGCCGGTGCCCAGCAGGGCGGCGAGCCCGCCGCGCTTGGACGCGTTCTTGCTGGCGGCGGCCTCCGGGTCGGCCAGGGTGGCTCCATCGCCGCCGCCCAGCAGGTTCGTGCCGGACCAGGACCGCACGCGCAGGGCCCGGTGGGCGAACATGGGTGCCAGGGCTGTGCGGACGAGGGTCTCGCCGGTCTTCGCGTCGCTTCCGGCGTAGGGCAGGCCGAGGTCCTCGGCGAGGCGGCGGAGGGCCGGGATCCGCATGCCCGGTGACGGGGTGAAGCCGATGTGGGCGCAGCCGGCGCGCAGGGCGGCGTAGGCGTAGAGGGAGCTGGGCGGCAGGACGTCGACTCCGGTGGCGAGGGCCTGTTCCAGCGCCTTGGGGTCCTCGTGGGCCGGATGGGGTACGGCCGGCGGCTCGGTGGAGGAGACGTCGACGACGATGACATCGCTCAGCTGGTGGCGGCGGCGGAAGGCGACCAGGTCCTCGACGAGTGCGGCGGCGGTCAGGGCCTGGGGCGGTCCGTCGGCCTCGTTCCGTACGCCCGGCCGGATCTCGGCGTCGGCGGCATGAAGAGCGTCGGCGACGGGCCCGAGCAGTGCCGGCGAGAACGCCCCGGCCTCGGCCAGCTGCTCGGCCCGCTTCGGGAGCGGGGTCTCGGTGACGTCGTGCCCGCCGAAGACGAGGCGGTCCAGAGCCGGCAGCCCGCTGCCGGCGAACTCCGGCAGCTGGGCGACCATGCCGGTCGGGGGGACGAGACCGGCGGAGACGGCGGCGGCGCCGACGGTGGCCGTGGTCGCCACCGAGCCGCGGGCCCCGACCAGCCAGACGCCGATCCGTCCGGAGTCCTGCGCGGTGCCCTGCGGAGCGTCGATCACGGCGTCCTGCGCGGCGTTGTGAGCGGCGTCCTGCGCGGCTTCGCGTGCGGTGTCCCACGGGGTGCGGCGTGCGGATTCACTCATGGTCGGCTCCTGAGGCGGAGGTGTCGAACGCGGCGTCGAAAGAGGCGGCCGGGGGGCTGATGCGGGACAGGTGACGCAGGAAGGTCACGGCCTCTGCGGCGCCGGTCAGGCGGTCCATGCCCGCGTCCTCCCATTCGACGGAGAGGGGGCCGGTGTAGCCGACGGTGTTCAGTGCGCGGAGGCACTCCTCCCACGGAACGTCTCCGTGGCCGGTGGAGACGAAGTCCCAGGCCCTGCGCGGGTCGCCCCAGGCGAGGTGCGAGGAGAGCCGGCCCCGGCGGCCGTCGCGGGCGCGGATCTTCGTGTCCTTGCAGTCCACGTGGTAGATGCGGTCGGCGAAGTCGAGGATGAAGCCGACCGGGTCGATGTCCTGCCACATCATGTGGGACGGGTCCCAGTTGAGCCCGAAGGACGGTCGGTGGCCGATCGCGTCCAGGGTGCGCCGGGTGGTCCAGTGGTCGTAGGCGATCTCGCTCGGGTGGACCTCCAGGGCGAACCGGACGCCGTGCTCCTCGAAGACGTCGAGGATCGGGTGCCATCGGTCGGCGAAGTCGCGGTATCCGGCGTCGATCGCATCGGCCGGGACCGGCGGGAACATGGCGACCATGTGCCAGATCGACGATCCGGTGAAGCCGACGACCGTGCCGACGCCGAGCAGCGCCGCGGCCCTGGCCGTGTCCGCCATCTCACGGGCCGCGTTGCGGCGTACTCGCTCCGGGTCGTCGTCCCAGAGCCGCGCGGGCAGGATGGCGCGGTGGCGGGCGTCGATCGGATGGTCGCAGACCGCCTGGCCGACGAGGTGGTTGGAGATCGCCCAGACACCCAGGCCGTACTGGTCGAGCACCGCGCGCTTCTTCGGTACGTACTCCGGGTCGGCGAGGGCTCGGTCGACTTCGAAGTGGTCGCCCCAGCAGGCGATTTCGAGGCCGTCGTAGCCCCACTCGGCGGCGAGCCGGCACACCTCCTCGAACGGGAGGTCGGCCCATTGCCCGGTGAACAGGGTGATCGGACGTGTCATCGGGGTTTCACTCCTCGTGCGCGTGCGGGGTGGTGAAGGGCAGCGGGGGGTGCCGCTGGGGGCCCGGCGCCCGCTTGATGTGCGGGCGCCGGGCCGGGGGCGGATCAGGTCCCGTCGGATCGGGTCAGGTCGGTCCGACGGGACGCGATCAGCCGGTCTTGGTGAACTTCCACTGCTGGTTGGCGCCGCCGTTGCAGGTCCACTGGATCAACTGGACGTCGTCGTCGGTGGACTGTCCGGGTACGTCCAGGCACTTGCCTCCGGAGAGCGACACGACCCGGTAGACGCCGGTGCCCGCTGCCTCCAGCTTCCAGCGCTGGTTGTCACCGGTGCCGCACGTCCACTGCCGGGCGAGCGCGCCGTCCTGCGTCACCTGGTCACCGGGCAGTTCCAGGCACTTGGCGCTGAGCGCCGAGACCAGCCGGAAGGTGCCGTCGCCGGCGTCCGTCAGCTTCCACTGCTGGTTGGTGCCGCCGTTGGCGGTGTACTGGATGACCGCCGCGCCGTCCTCGGTGGAGGCGGACCGCACGTCGACCAGCTTGCCGCTCGACTGGCTGGTGAGCGTGTACGTGCTCCCGCTCTCCGGGCCCGGCGGGTCCGTCGGCGGGGCGTCGCCCCTGCGCAGGAAGGTCAGCGAGTCCAGATCGAAGGGGCTCGCCCCCGGCGCCTTGAACACCGCGTAGACGGTGTGGGTGCCCCGCGGATCGGTGACCTTCACCGGCGGCAAGTGCTTGTAGTCGTCCCAGCCTCCGGTGTCCGGGACCGGAGTCGAGGCGATGA
This sequence comes from Streptomyces sp., assembly GCF_036566765.1. Taxonomy (GTDB): domain Bacteria; phylum Actinomycetota; class Actinomycetes; order Streptomycetales; family Streptomycetaceae; genus Streptomyces. Next base: position 27,472 of record NZ_DATCVQ010000605.1, on the reverse strand, counting down.
GCTTGCCCGTCGGCGAGTCGGCGCGCAGCTCGATGGAGCCGCCGGTGGCCGACGGGGACGACGCCCGGAAGCTCACCTTCTCGATGCCGGCCATGTTCATCGGGGTGAAGGCGATCCAGTCGCCGTCGGAGACGTCACCGATGCGCTTGCCGCCCTCGGCCCCGCTCTGCTCGACGATCCGGACCCCGGACTTGGCCGTGGCGTACTCGGCCTGCTTGTGCCGGGGCTGCAGGGTGATGCTGGTGGTGCCCTTCAGGCCCCCCGCGTCGGTGTAGTCGGCGGAGAGGACGAAGAAGGTGTTCGCGTCGGCGTCGTGACCGGAGGCGCTGGTCGGGATCGTTCCGGAGCAGCCGGTGAACTGGCCGGTGTCGTGGCTGTGGCTGTCGTGTCCGAGCGCCGCGGTCACGACGACCTTGGAGCAGTCGATCTTGCGGTCCTCGGGGTCGGTCACACTCACCTGGTAGGCGATGTTGTCACCGAGCTGGATGAAACTGCCGTTGGGCGGCTTCGTGAACGTGACCTTGGGGCGGGTGTTGCCCACGGTCACGGGGACGTTGGCGGTGGCTGTCTTGCCGCCCGCGTCACGGACCGTCAGCCGGGCGGTGTACTGCCCGTTGGTGGCGTAGGTGTGTGTGGGGTTCGCCTCGGTGGAGGTTGCGCCGTCGCCGAAGTCCCAGGCGTACGTCAGGGCGTCTCCGTCGGGGTCGCTGGAGCCCTCCGGGGAGAAGGTGACGGGGAGCGGTGCCTTGCCGGAGTCCGGCGTCGCGGACGCCTTGGCCAGCGGGGCCCGGTTACCGGCGACGTAGTCGATCCGGTAGATGCCGTCGTCGGTGTTGGAGTGGCCGAACCCGTTGCCCCACTCGGCTATGTACATGGCGCCGTCGGGGCCGAACTTCATGTCGATGGCGGCGTGCGGGGCGATCTGGGCGACCAGCGGGTTGATCTTCAGCAACTGACCGCCGGAGTCCAGGCGGAACTCCTTGAAGTAGTTGCGGCTCCACTCGTAGAAGAACGGTGTCTTGTCGTAGTAGGAGGGGAACTTGCGCTCCGACGGGTTCGCCGGGTCGTAGTGGTAGAACGGGCCGCCCATCGGGGCGCCGCCGCCGCTGCCGAGCTCGGGGAACTGTGCCGAGGCGTGGTAGTCGTACCAGACCGTGGCCGCCTTGGCGGCGGGCAGATCGGTGAGACCGGTGTTGTTGGGTGAGTCGTTCTTCGGCGCGGCGCAGTCGAACTTCGCGCCGGAGGTGTTGGTGGTGAAGTCGTAGTCGTTGAACGGGGTGTTGTTGCCCGTGCAGTAGGGCCAGCCGTAGAAGCCGGGCTGCTTGATCAGGTTCCATTCGACCGTGCCCTCGGGGCCGCGGTCGGGGTTGGCGGCGCCGGCGTCGGGACCGTAGTCGCCGAGCGATATCCAGCCGGTCTCCGGGTCGACCGCGAAGCGGAACGGGTTGCGGAAGCCCATCGCGTAGATCTCGGGCCGGGTCTTGGCCGTGCCGGGGGCGAAGAGGTTGCCCTGTGGGACGGTGTAGGTGCCGTCGTCCTCGGGGTGGATGCGCAGGATCTTGCCGCGCAGGTCGTTGGTGTTGGAGGAGGTGCGCTGGGCGTCGTAGTGCTCCCGGCCCTCCCGCTCGTCTATCGGGGCGTAGCCGTCGGAGGCGAAGGGGTTGGTGTCGTCGCCGGGACCGATGTACAGGTTGCCGCCGGGGCCGAAGTCGAGGTAGCCGCCGGTGTGGCCGGGCTCGTCCACCTCGCGGTAGGCGGGGACGTCGACGAGCTTCTTCTCGCTGGCCATGTCCAGCGTGTCGTCGGCCTTGACGGTGAAGCGGGAGACCCGGTTGACCTCGGCGGTGCCCGTGGGCGAGTAGTTGAGGTAGATCCAGCGGTTGGTGGCGAAGTCCGGGTCGAGGGCCAGACCGATCCCGCCGTCCTCACCGCCGTCGTAGACGTCCAGGACACCGGCGGTGTGCGTCTCGGACGCGCCGTCGTGCTCGTGGATGACGTGCACGGAGCCGGAGCGGGAGATGTAGAAGACCTTGCCGTCGTCGGCGACGTCCAGGGCCATGGGCTGGTCGGGCGCGCTGTCGAGCGCCACCTTCTGGTAGCGGTTGGAGACCGTACCGCCGCAGTCGCCTGCCGCGGCGCCCGCGGCCCACTTCACACCGCCGAGCAGGTGCTGCCGGAACAACGGCTCGGAGTACGAGGCGGTCTGGTGGCCCATCGCGGTGGCCCACACCTTGCCGCCCTCGGCGACCTGGCACCAGGAGATCGGGTGGTCGGGGCCCATCTTGGCGCCGCCGGCGTCGTACGTGGTCTCGTCGGCGGTGACGAGGACGTGCACGTTACCGCGCGCGTTCTTGTCGAAGTTGTACCACTCCTCGGTGCGCGCCCAGCGGTCCGGCAGTCCGGCGGTGGACGGGTGCACCTTGTCGGCGACCTTGGCGGTGCCCTGGACGATGGAAGAGTGCGCGGTCATGTGCGCGCCGCCCATGACGACCTGGTCCCACCAGGGGAACTCCGACTCGATGTTCATGTCGGTGGCGTTGTGGACGGCGATGACGCCGCGTCCGCTGCGCACGTAGTCCTGCATGCCCTGGCGTTCGGCGTCGTTGTCCCAGACCATGCCGGAGGTCTGGAACATGATGACGGCGTCGTAGGTGTTCAGCCCGGCCGAGGTGAAGACGGCGGAGTCCTCGCTCTGGTCGAGCTGGAAGCCGTTGTCGACGGCGAGCTGCTGGAACATCGCGACGCCGGCCGATATGGAGTCGTGGCGGTAGGCACCGGCGGCGGTCTTGGTGAACAACAGGACCTTGAACGCCGGCTCGGCCTGGGGTTCGGCGGCGGCCTGCGGGGCGGGGAGTTGGAGGAACACCAGGGCGAGGAGCGTCATGGTGACGGCCGAGAGGGCACGTCTCATGCGTGAGGATTGCACTGCTTGGCTCCCTGAGACGGAGGATCAGCTGGGGTCAGTGCTCAGAGCGTCCGCAGGAACGCCAGCCCGTCGGTGGCGATGGCGTCCTGGGAGGCGGCCAGGGGCCGCCAGATGGAGGCGGCCGTGGCGATGGCCGCGTTGTCCGGGGTGAAGGACTCGATGACGAGCGGGCCTTCGTAGCCGACCTCGTCGACGGCGGAGGCGAAGCCGGGCCAGTCGAAGTGGTCGGCACCGGGGGCACCGCGGTCGGTCCCACACACCTGGAGGTGGGCGATCCTCGAGCCGGCGTCCCGGATCGCCTGGATCGGGCTCCTTTCCTCGATGTTCAGGTGGTAGGTGTCGAGGGCCAGCCCGCAGTGTTCGGGCAGCGCCTCCAGCGCCTGGTCGACGGTGTTGATCAGGCTGGTCTCGTAGCGGTTGAGCGGTTCGACGCCGATCCGCACGCCCCGTTCGGCGGCGTAGTCCACGACGGGCGTGAGGTTCTCGCGCAGCTCCGCGTAGACGGAGGCGCGTTCGTCGGCGTCGAGCTTCCAGGTGCGGCCGACCGACGCGTACGCCGGTCCGCTGACGGCGGGGGCTCCCAGGGTGACGGCGACGTCCACACAGTGGCGCAGGTAGTCCTGGGTGTCGCGGATCGTCTCGGCGGGGGCTGCGACCAGTTCGCGGCCCGGCGGCATGACGAGGACGACCGAGGCGGCGAGACCCAGGCGGGCGAGGAGTTCCGCGGCGCGGTCGGGGTCCCAGTCCCCCGGTCGCTCGACGGGGAGTTCGATCACGTCGAATCCCCAGTCGGCGACTCGGGGGGCCAGCTTCTCCAGGACGGTGTCGGTGAGCGGCGAGGCCCAGACCCAGGTGTTGACGCCGAGGGATCGCATCTACTTGCCGCCCCACTTCTGCGGGTATCCCGGCATGGCCTCGCAGCCGCAGAGCGCGTAGTGCAGGGGCGGCATGCCGGGCTTGAGGTAGTCGCCGAGGCTGTCCTGGGTCACCTTGGGCTGCGGCAGGTTCCAGACCTTCGGCACGCTCTCGCCCTTGAGGATCTTGAGGGCGGCGATGACCGGGGTGCGCCACTGGTACGTCGGGTAGGTGGGGGCGACGGCGGTCAGGTGGGCGTCCTTCCACTTCTGGAGGAAGTCCTGCTGGTCCTCGCCGTTGATCGGCGGGACGGGCACGCCGGCGTCCTCGAAGGCTTCGACGGCGGCGACGGAGGTGGCGCCGGCGTCCATCCAGACACCGTCGATCTTTCCGAACCGCTGGATGTAGTCACTGACGACGGCCTTGGTCTTGGCGGCGTCGCCGTCGGTGAACTCGACACCGACGACGTCGAGTTCGCTCTTGTCGAAGGCGACCTTCGCGGCCGACCAGCGGGTCTCCAGGACGTCGACGCCGGGCAGGATGCGCAGGGCGAGAACCTTGCCGCCGGGCTTCACCTTGTCGATGAGGAACTCGGCGGCGTCGGCGCCGAACGCGTAACCGCCGATCGGCTTGATGAAGGTGACCGGGCAGTCCGTCTGGACTCCGCGGTCGAAGACGATGACCGGCACCTTCGGGCAGGCGCCCTTGACTGCGGGGGTGAGCGTGGCGGTGGTGTTGGGCGAGACGATCAGCGCGTCGCAGCCCTTGGCGGAGAGCTCGGCGATGTCCGAGATCTGCTTGTCGTCCTTGCCCTCGGCGTCCAGGACGGTGAACTCGGCGATCTCCTTGTGCAGGGCCACCTCAGCCTGCATGGTCTTCCAGCCGACCTGTCGCCAGGGGTTGTCGGTGGCCGCGTTGGAGAAGCACAGGTGGTACTGCCCGGTCTTCTTGTACGCGGCGGTGTCGACCGGCTGTGGGTCGATGGCCTGCTCCCACGGCTTGCCGGCCGGACCGGTCGCCTGCTTGGTGCGCATCGCGAGCTGGGCGTCGTAGTCGGCCTGGACGAAGAACTTCGACTGGTCGCCGGTGTTCTTCTTGCCGTCCCCGGAGCCCTTGGACGTGGCTCCGCCAGGTGCCGCGGGCCCTTCGGGCAGGTCACTGGAGCAGGCCGACAGTGGCAGCAGGGTGGCGAGCACGGCACCGGCGAGCGCGCGTCTGGGGTTGAGTGACATGGGGATCAGCCCTTCGCGTGGGTGGGGTCGGGGGTGGTGTGGGAGGTGGCGTTCGTGGTGCGGGCGCGAGCCGACCGTGCGGGCAGGCTCAGGGCGCCCAGGGCGATGGCGGCGATGAGGATGACGCCCTGGACGGCGGACTCGAGGGCGCCCGAGATGCCGTACAGGTTGAGCAGGGTGAACAGGGCTTCGAGGGTGAAGGCTCCGGCGATGGCGGCCACCACCGAACCGCGGCCGCCGCCGAGTACGACACCGCCGAGCACCACCGCGGTGATGGCCTGGAACTCCAGGCCCTGGCCGACCTGGGCGGAGACTCCGGCGAACCCGCCGAGGAGGACCGCGCAGACCGCGGCGGACAGTCCGGAGAGCACGAACGCGATCGTCTTCGTGCGGGGTACCCGTACGCCCGAGAGCGCGGCGGCGCCCGGGTTGTCGCCGGTGGCGACGAGGGTGCGTCCGAAGTCGGCGCGCATCAGGAGCACGACGGCGACCACGACGGCCAGGAGGATCAGGACCGACCACGGTACGGGGCCGAGGCCGCCACGCCCGAAGGTGCGGAACTGCTCGGTGAGCGCACCGCGCGGGGCACCGCCCGTCCACAGGAAGACGGCGCCGGCCAGGATCAGCATCATGCCGAGGGTGGTGATGAAGGAGGGGACCCGCAGGAACGTGGTCACCGCCCCGTTGACCAGTCCGATCAGCGTGCCGAGGACGAGCAGCAGGACGATGACGGGCCAGGTCGCCCCGGGGTCGCCGTCGATCAGGCGCGCTGCGATCACGACTTCGGCGGTGACGAGCGAACCGACCGAGAGGTCGAACTCCCCGGAGACGATGACGAAGTACTGGCCGGCGGCGAGGATCGCCAGCGGCGCGGCCCGCTTCACGAAGGCGAGGAAGCCGGGGAGTTCGAGGAAGTACGGGTTGGCGACGGCGATCGCGACGAGCAGGACGGCGAGGACTCCGAAGATGGGCAGGGTGCGTCTCATCGGGCGAGCCTCCGGCGGGCGTAGATCGCCAGGGCGGCGACGAGGACGAGCCCGCGTACCACGTCCTTGGCGAACGAGTTGATTTCGAGCTGGTTGAAGACGCTGTCGAGGACGGCCAGGAGGAGCACTCCCCCGGCGGTGCCGGCCACGCCTCCCCGGCCGCCCGCGAGGGCGGTGCCGCCGAGGACGACCGCGGCGATGGACTCCAGGTCGTAGCCGCCGTCGCTGCCGACGGTCGGCGCGCCGGCGCCGAGCCGTGCGGCGAGCAGCAGGCCGGCCAGACCGGCGCACAGCGCGCAGAGCACATGGGCGGCGACGACGACCCGGTCCGTCCGTACGCCGGAGAGGCGGGCGACCTCGGGATCGCCTCCGACGGCGTAGATCCGGTAGCCGAGGGTGGTGCGGCGCAGCAGGAACCAGGCGGCGAACGCGATGGCCGCCCAGAGCAGGGCCGATACGGGGACGGGTCCGACGCGGTCGTACCCGAGGTGCTGGAAGGATTCGGGAACGCTGCCGGCGGGGCCGTCGTACCGCTGGTCGAGCACGCCCTTGATGATCAGGGAGATGCCCAGGGTCGCGATGAACGCGTGCACCTTCAGGCGGGTGATCACCAGTCCGTTCACCAGGCCGACGAGGGCGCTGACGGCCAGGACCGCGCCGATCGCGGGGAGGACCCCGTAGCCGGCCATGGTCTCGGCCGCGACCAGGGAGACCAGGCTGATGAGGAAGGCGACCGAGAGGTCCAGGGAGCCGGCGAGGATCACGAGCGTCTGGCCCACGGCGACGATGCCGAGCGCGGCCGAGCGCTGGAGGATGCCGACGGTGTTCACCTGGCTGAAGAACTGGCCGCCGTCGGTGAGGAAGAGAATCCATGCGAGGACTGTCAGCGCGACGAGCGCCAGGTAGACGGGGCGGGCCGGGCTGTCGGCGCCGAGGCCGCGCAGGCCGCGCAGTGCGGCGGTCCTGGGCAGGGGGGGCTGCAGTTCCTGGGTCATGATCCGGCCGCCAGTTCCATCACGGCTTCCTCCGTTGCGCCTGCGGGCAGTTGACCGGCGATCCGGCCGTCCCGCAGGACGAGGATCCGGTCGCTCATGCCGATGAGTTCGGGGAGCTCGGAGGAGACCATCAGGACGGCCATGCCGCCGTCGGCGAGTTCTCGTACGAGCTCGTGGATGGCCGCCTTGGCGCCGACGTCGACGCCTCGGGTCGGCTCGTCGAAGAGCAGCACGCTCGGGGCGACGGTCAGCCACTTGGCCAGGACGACCTTCTGCTGGTTGCCGCCGGAGAGGTAGCGGACCTCCTGCTCGGGACGGGGCGGCGCGAGCCGTACCCGTTCGAGCAGTTCGAGTACGGATCCGCCGGCACGTCCCTTGCGGGCCCTCGCCACGAGGAGCGCGTTGTCGCGGACCGACTGGTGCAGGGCGAGCCCTTCGGACTTGCGATCCTCGGTGACCAGGCCGATGCCCGCCGCGATGCCGTCCCGTACCGAGCGGGGTCTGCGCGGGGTCATCTCGCCCCGGGTGAAGGGCTCCGCGCCGAACAGCGCCTTGACCAGTTCGGTGCGGCCGGCGCCCTGGAGTCCGGCCACGCCGACGATCTCCCCGGCGCGCAGCTCCAGGTCGATGCCGTCGAGCCGGTCGTTGCCGCCGCCGCGGACCGAGAGCAGGACGTCTCCCGGCGGCCGCTGGGCGCGGGGCGGGTAGTAGTCGGTGAGCTCGCGGCCGACCATCAGCCTGACCAGATCGGCGGTGGTGATCCGGTCGACGGGTTCGGTGGCGACCTTGGCGCCGTCCTTGAGGACGGTGACCCGGTCGGCGAGGTCGAAGATCTCGCGCAGCCGGTGGGAGATGTAGAGGACGGCGATGCCGCGCTCGCGCAACTGGCGGACCAGGCGGTAGAGCAGTTCGACCTCGTGTTCGGCGAGGGCCGCGGTGGGCTCGTCCATGACGACGATCCGGGCGTCGACCGAGAGTGCCTTGACGATCTCCACGACCTGCTGCTGGGCGACAGAGAGCCGGCGGACGAGATCGCGGGGGCCGAAGGACTCCTCTCCGAGCGAGGCGAGGAGTTCGGCGGTGGTGCGCTCCATCGTCTCCCGGTCGACGAGACCGCGGCGGACGGGTTCGCGGCCGAGGAAGACGTTCTCGGCGACGGTCCGCTCGGGCAGCAGCGTCAGTTCCTGGTAGATGATCGAGACTCCGGCCCGCTGGGCGTCCAGCGGGTGCCCGAAGGCCAGGGCGCGGCCGTCGATCTCGATCGTGCCCTCGTCGGGGGTGTGCACCCCGGCGAGGATCTTCATGAGGGTGGACTTGCCGGCGCCGTTCTCCCCGATGAGGGCGTGCACCTCGCCGGCCGCCACCTCCAGGTCGACGCCGGAGAGCACCCGGGCGCCAGGGAAGGTCTTGCCGATACCGGTCATCCTCAGCACGAGACCCACCCGCCGGTTTGTGCGGAGCCGAGGATCGCGTCGGTGATGACGGCGGCCCGGGCGCCGTGCGCGAAGGTGGGCAGTCCGTCGCGGTGTTCCCCCCGCACCGCGGCGTAGGTGTCGGCGACGAAGGCGTCGAAGCAGTCGTGGAAGCCCTGCGGGTGCCCCGCCGGGAGCGGCGAGTAGGGCCGGGCCTCGTCGGAGAGGGTCAGCGGGTCCCGGACCAGAGCCTTGGAGTCGGTGCGGCCGCCGAGCCACAGCTGGTCGGGGTGCTCCTGGTCGAAGGCGAGGCTTCCGGTGGTCCCCGAGACCTCCAGGAACAGGCGGTTCTTGCGTCCGGGGGCGACCTGGCTGATCGTCATCGCGCCGAGAGCACCGGAGGCGGTGGTGAACTGGACGGTGGCGATGTCCTCGGTGCGCACGGTTCCCCGGCCGGCCCGCTCCGGGACGACCACGGCGGTCTGGGCGCTGACCTTGGTGATCCGGTCGCCGGTGATGAACTCGGCCAGGTCGCACCAGTGCGAGCCGATGTCACCGACCACCCGGCCGGGGCCGCCGAGCGCGGGGTCGACGCGCCAGTTGTCGTCGGTGGGCTCCAGGAGCCAGTCCTGCAGGTAACTCCCCTGAACGAGGCTGACCTTGCCGATCTCGGCGAGTCTGACGCGGGCCTCCCGGACCATCGCGTGGAAGCGGTAGGCGAAGGGGACGGTGGCCACGACTCCCTTCTCCGCGGCACGTTCGGCCATGAGAGCCGCGGTCCGCGCGTCGGTCGCGAGCGGTTTCTCGCAGATGACGGCGAGTCCCGCGTCGAGCGCCTTCAGGGCCAGGGGGGCGTGCAGGTGGTTGGGAGTGCAGATGTGGACGACATCGATGCGGCCGGAGCCGATCAGCTCCTCGGCCGACTCGAAGGCGAGTTCCGCCCCGAGGAGCCTGCCACCCTCCAGCGCGGTCTCGGCGTTCGCCGCGGCGACGCCGACCAGTCGGGCACCGGCCTGTGCCACGGCCCGGGCATGTACCCGCCCGATAAAGCCAGTTCCAACGATCCCCACCCTGAGTTCCGCCAACTCTCGTCTTATTTCAAGCATGTTGCGGATCGTAGGAACGACTTATGACGACGGTCAAGCAAAAGTGCGAAGTTCGGTACCATTAGCCCGGCGCGACGACGACGAGACGACGAGGAGACGGAGCGTTGACCACAGAGACGGCTGGAGCGGGGGCACTACTGGCTATCCTTCGGGACGGCCGCGCCCGTACGCGTACCGAACTGATGCAGCTCACCGGACTCGCCAGATCCACGGTGTCGCAGCGCCTCGACGCCCTGCTCGACCAGGAATGGATCGCCCCGGCCGAGGGCGCCATCTCCTCTGGCGGCCGGCCCGCCGTGGCTTTCGCCTTCAACGACGAGGCCAGGCTGGTGCTCTGCGCCGACCTCGGCGCCACGCACGCGCGGATCGCCCTGACCGACCTGAAGACCCGGGTGATGGCCGAGCACACCCAGGACATGCCGATCTCCGAGGGACCCGACCATGTCCTGGGCTGGCTGGTCGACGCCTTCGGCGCTCTCCTCGACGAGTGCGGCCGCACCCTCGCCGATGTGTGCGGGGCCGGCATCGGACTCCCGGGCCCCGTCGAACACGGCACCGGACGCCCCGTCAACCCGCCGATCATGCCCGGCTGGGACGGCTTCGACGTGTCCCAGTGGCTCCGGGAACGGCTCGGCGTTCCCGTCCTGGTCGACAACGACGTCAACATCATGGCGCTCGGCGAGCACTGGGCCGCCGGCGACGAGTGCGAGCACCTGCTCTTCGTGAAGGTCGGCACCGGCATCGGCAGCGGCATCATCACGGAGCACCGCCTCCACCGCGGCGCCCAGGGGGCCGCCGGCGACATCGGGCACATCAGGGTTCTTTCCGCCGGGGACCAACTGTGCCGGTGCGGCAACACCGGATGCCTGGAGGCCGTCGCCGGCGGCGGCGCCCTCGCCGCACGACTGCGCGCCCTGGGAGAGCACGCCGCCGACGCCCGGGGTGTGGTCCAACTGGTCCGCTCCGGAAGCCCGTTGGCCGTCCAGCTGGTCCGCCAGACCGGCCGGGACATCGGCGAGGTCCTGGCCTCTCTGGTGAACTTCTTCAATCCGGGCGTGATCGTCGTCGGCGGCGACCTCGCGGATGCCGGTGAACACCTCCTCGCGGGCATCCGTGAGGTCGTCTACAGCCGCTCCCTGCCGCTGGCCACGCAGCACCTGACCATGCGCGGCCGCCTCCTGGGCGACCGCGCGGGCGTCGTCGGCGCCGCGGTCATGGTGATCGAGGACGCCCTCAGCCCGCGGGCGGTGGACCGCTCGGTCACCGCGGGCTGAGCGGCCTCGCGCCGGACGACCACGGCCTGCCGCCGACGGAGCGGCGGTGGCTCTCCCGGTTCCCCTGTCAGCTCTTGGCCGGCCTTACGTTCTTGTCGACGCCGTTCACCCGCACGGCGACGGTCGTCCGCGCGGGCGCCCGGTCGGCCACGATCCGGTAGGACGTGACCTTCCCGTCCCGCCACTCGCAGCTGACCTCGTAGCCCCCGCGGGCGCGCAGGCCCGTGAAGGAGCCCTTGGCCTTCCATTCGTCCGGCAGTGCGGGCAGCAGCCGGATGACGCCGTCGTGGCTCTGCAGCAGCATCTCCGCCACGGCACCCGAGATGCCGAAGTTGCCGTCCATCTGGAAGGGCGGATGGTTGCAGAACAGGTTGGGCAACGTGTTGAACGTCAGCAGTCCGCGCAGCATGATCCCGGCGCGGTGCCCGTCGCCGAGGCGGGCGAAGAGGGCCGCCCGCCAGGGCCAGGTCCACGAGCGGCGGCTGTCGCCCGACACCGTCGCGGCCGTGAACGGGACGCCCTCCCGTTCCCCGCACCTCGCCTTGAGCGAGACCAGGGCGGCGGCCGCGAAGTCCGGCGTCCCCGTGGTGATCTGCCGGCCCGGATAGACCGCGAAGAGGTGCGAGGTGTGGCGATGGGTGTCGGTGGGGCTGTCGATGTCGTCCTGCCACTCCTGCAACTGCCCCCACCGTCCGATCCTGTTCGGTGCGAGGCGCGCCTGCATGTCCGCGACCTTGGCCCGGTGGTCGGGGTCCGCGTCGAGTACCGCCTCGCAGTCGAGGTAGTTCTGGAACAGGTCCCAGATGATCTGCTGGTCGTACATGACCCCGTCCTCGCGCGGCCCGTGCTCGGGGGACCAGCCGTTCGGCGCGACGAGGAGTCCGTCCGCGCGCTCCTTGAGGTGTCCCTCCCAGAACGCGCAGATCTCCTTGATCATCGGGTATGCGACGGTGCGGAGGTGGACCATGTCCTGGGTGAACGCCCAGTGCTCGTACAGATGCTGCGCGTACCAGGCGCTCGCGACGGTGTTCCACTCCCACGCGTTGCCACCGAAGATGCTCTGGCTGGTACGGGCGGTCCAGCCCCGGGAGTCCGCGCCGAAGGCGTTGCGCGTCGCCACGCGGCTGGGGACCGCCACCTGCTGGATGAATCCGACGAGCGCCTCGTGGCACTCCGGCAGGTTCGTCGTCTCGGCTCCCCAGTAGTTCATCTGCACATTGATGTTGGTGTGGTAGTCGGAGGCCCACGCCGGCGCGTTGCTGTCGTTCCAGAGCCCCTGGAGGTTGGCGGGCAGCCCTCCCGGGCGCGAGGAGCTGATCAGCAGATACCGCCCGAGGTCGAACATCGTCTGTTCGAGGGTCGGGTCCTGCCCGCCCGCCGCGTACCGTGCCAGCCGGACGGGGGTGGGGAGGGCGACGACGGCGTCACCGGAGGTGCCCCAGTCGACGGAGACACGGTTCATGAGGGCCCGCGTCGCGGCGGTGTGCTCCTCGCGCAGCTCGTCGTAGGACCGGGCGGCCGCCGCGTCGAGCGTGCGCACGACGACCGGTTCCGGATCGACTCCGCGCCACCCGGCGGCGGCGTCGAGCTTGTAGTCGGTGCGGGCGTCGAGCAGCAGGGTCAGGCTCGTGCAACCGCTGAACCGGAGGGTCGCCCCCTCCGCGCGCACGTCTCCGTCCGTGTGTGCGATCTGGACGGTGCACGCGTGCTTGAGGCCGTTGCCCATGACTCCGCGGAAGGCGATCCGCCCGGCGGTGGCGTCGACGGTTGCAGGAGCCCCCTCTTGTCCGGACGTCAGGGAGATCACTCCGGACAGTCCCCGGTCGGTGTCCGATGTGTACCGGAAGACCATGACGTCCGCGGACCGGCTGGCGAAGGCCTCCCGCAGGGCGCGCCGTCCCGGTGCGCCGAAGCGGGTGACATGGAGGCCCTGGGCGAAGTCCAGGGCGCGCTGGTAGTCGACGAACGTGCGCAGAGTGCGCGTATCGAGACCCGTGCCCGCCAGGGCGACCTCCGCGATCTGGAAGCCGGTGGACGCCTTGCCGGGGGTGAAGGTGATCCGGTAGGTGCGGTAGGCCGTGGCGTTGGTGATCCGGTAGGTCCGGGTCTCACCGCGCCCGGCGAAGGACGCACCCGGGTTCTGCACGTCGAGCGTCACCCAGACCTGCCCGTCCTGCGACGCCTCGAGCACCCACCTCCGGGGGTCGTCCCGCGCACGGTCCGGGGCCGCCGTCAGCGCGTACGAGGTGACGACGGCCGCGCGGGGCAGGTCGGCCTGCCAGACGACCGCGGGTGCGCCTCCCTCCACCCGCCAGACGGTGGCGGGATCGGCGTCCACCGAACGCGAGATGCCCTGCGCCCCGGCCTCGGTACCGGCTCCCTCGGAGTGTCCGCTCGGCGAGGACAGGTACATCGCTCCTCCCCCGACGAGGTCGACTCCGGGCAGGGCTATCTCGCTCACCTGGAAGTGGCTTACCCCGGCCTTGGGGACGAAGTCGAAGCGGTAGAAGCGGTAGGCCCCGGTGCCGCTGCAGGTGAATTCCTTCGTCTGGAAGCGGCTCTCGAAGGGCGTCGCCAGAGTGCGACTGTCCACGGTGGTCCAGGTGGCGCCGTCGGAGGAACCGGACAGCGTCCACTCCTGCGGGTCGCGCTCCGGAACGTCGTTGGCACTCGTCAGACGGTAGGACGCGACCGCGACGGGGTCGGGCAGCTCGACCTGCCACTGCACCTTGGCGCCCGGCCCGTCGATGCACCACTTGGTGCTCGGCGCGCCGTCGTACGTCTTGTCGACGCCTTCCGTCGAGGAGGTCCGGTACGGGCCTCCGGGCACCGTGACCTTCGGGCGGGCGTGGAAGGAGACCACGACGTCACCGAAGTTCCGGTACGAGCCGAAGCCGGTCATGCCGGTGTCGAAATCGCTGTCCGGCTTGCCCGCGAGGGCGTTGTCGTAGTTGTTGACCCCGCCCCACAGGCTCTGCTCGTTGAACTGGATGCGCTCCTGGTCGGGGTCGGCGAAGAGCATGGCGCCCAGTCGGCCGTTGCCGATCGGCAGAGCCTGCGACTGCCAGTCCATGGCAGGGACGGGATACTTCAGCGCCGTACGCGAGAGGGTCGGCCACTGGACGGCCTCCGACGCGGGGGCCGCCGGCGCGGCGGCGGCTTGGCCGGCCGGCGTCCAGTCGGTCAACTGAGTGACCAGGGGTGCGAAGGCGAAAGCACCACCGAACTTGAGGATGCTTCGGCGCTGCGGTCGGGCCTCTTCGGTCATGGCACGGTCTCCCATCCATCGAGGGGTTCTCTTGCGGGGGAAGTGGGGGCTCACCGGCTTTCGCCGAAGGCGTCGTCATCTTTGCGGCGCAAGAGATCCGATGTCTAGAGCCGTGCATCACTCATACGTCATCAATTCGCCGCTGCGACAGGAGACTTGGCCAGATACGTCGGAGGTTTGAACCCGAGCTCCTTCGTCGATCACGACGATGTCCAGGACCCTCGGCCCGTGCACGCCCTCCACCCGGTCCAGTTCGATGTCGCTGGTGGCCGAAGGCCCCGAGACGAGCGTCAGCGGTCGGTACGGATCGAGCAGGCCCAGCGCCTCGGGCACGTCGGGGGCGATGCGGTCCGCTCTGATCACGCAGACGTGCTGGTCCGGCAGCAGGGTCAGCGCCCTGCGGCCCTGACCGGGGCCGTGGTCGAGGGCCACCGTGCCGGTGACGGCGATGCCGGAGGCGGCGGTGGTGACCACGGCGTCCGCGAGGTCCAGCCGGCCGACCGTCAGGGGCGGCGCGTCCGTCAGCCACGACCACGGCCCTTCCGGGAGCAGATCCGCGGGAAGTCCGGGCGGCACGACCACGGACCGCGCTCCGGTACGCGCCAGGGCGCGGCCGACCGCTGCGGCGGCGTCGGCCGGTGCCACCCTGACCACCACGGCCCGGTACTCGGCGGCGCGCTCGGCGAACAGCCCGACGACGTCCGGCCCCGCGTGGTCAACGCCGGGGCCACGCGAAGGAGGGTCGTCGGGGCTCTCGGAATCCGGTACGCCGGCCAGCGCCGTCCTCACCGCGCGCAGCACGGCCTCTCGATCGCTCATCGTCGTTCCTTCCCCTCCGTCGCCGGACGGCCTTCGTCTCGCGGGCCCGTTCTCGTACGGCGCCACCAGGCCCGCATCGACTCCCGGGGTGGCACGGGCGTGTCCCGGGTGCCGGACCAGCGGGCGAGCGGCCCCGGCAGCGCACCGATCAGGCCGTCGCGGAACAGCAGGCGGGCTCCGAGGGCGGCCAGCTTCTGCACCGTGGCGAGCCGCCCCGGCGAGGACAGGACAGCACTCGCGGCCTTCATCGCCAGCGCCTCCGGGGTGGGCAGCAGCCGGCTCCGCCGCTCGGCCTCGACGGCCTCGGCACGCAGATGGACCAGCACTTCCGGAATGTCGATCTTCACGGGGCAGGCGTCGTAACAGGCACCGCACAGAGTCGAGGCGAAGGGCAGCGAGGCGGCGTTCGCGACGCCGACGAGCTGCGGGGTCAGGACGGCGCCGATCGGCCCGGGGTAGACGGAGCCGTAGGCGTGACCGCCGGCGCGCTCGTAGACCGGGCACACGTTGAGACACGCCGAGCAGCGGATGCAGGACAGCGCCTGACGGCCCACCTCGTCGGCCAGGGTGGCGGTGCGGCCGTTGTCGAGCAGCACCAGATGGAAGCTGCTGGGACCGTCTCCGTCGGTGACGCCGGTCCACAGCGAGGTGTACGGGTTCATGCGCTCGCCGGTCGAGGAGCGCGGCAGCAGTTGGAGGAAGACGTCCAGGTCGGCGAAGCGGGGAAGGACCTTCTCGATGCCCATGACGGTGATCAGGGTTTCCGGCAGGGTCAGACACATCCGCCCGTTGCCCTCCGACTCCACGACCACCACCGTGCCGGTGTCGGCTGCGGCGAAGTTGGCTCCGGAGACGGCGACCTTGGCCCGGAGGAACTTCTCCCGCAGATGGAGACGGGCGGCCTCGGCGAGATCGCGTGGGTCGTCGGTGAGCGTGTCGGGGGCCGGCCTGCCCCACTCCCCCATCTCCCGTCGAAAGATCTCCCGGATCTCGGAGCGGCCCCGGTGAATGGCCGGCACGAGGATGTGGGAGGGGCGGTCGCCGCCCAACTGCACGATGAGTTCGGCGAGATCGGTCTCGTAGGCGCGGATGCCGGCGTCGGCGAGCGCCTCGTTGAGGCCGATCTCCTGCGTGGCCATCGACTTGACCTTGACGACCTCGCGCTCGCCGGTCGCCCGGACCAGCTCGGTCACGATGCGATTTGCCGCCGCGGCGTCGGCCGCCCAGTGCACCGTTCCGCCCGCCGCGGTCACCGCCTTCTCCAGGCGCAGGAGGTAGTGGTCCAGGTGACGGAGCGTGTGCCGTTTGACGGCCGCCGCCGTCTCCCTCAGCTCCTCCCAGTCCTCCAATTCGGCGGTGACCGCGAGCCGCTTGTCCCGGATGGTGCCGGTGGCCCGGCGGAGGTTCGCGCGCAACCGGCTGTCGGCGAGCGCGGCGCGCGCGGCTTCGGGGAAGGCCGGGGCTCCCAGCCACACGACGTTGTCGGCACCGCTCACCGTGCGTCTCCTTCCGTGGCGGCCAGGATCTCGGCCAGATGCAGGGAGCCGACGCCCGTACGGAGGCGGGAGAGCCCGCCGCCGATGTGCGCCAGGCACGAGTTGTCGCCCGCGCACAGGATCTCGGCGCCGGTGCCCAGGACATGGCGCGTCTTGTCGGCGAGCATGGCGTTGGACACGTCCGCGTTCTTCAGCGCGAACGTGCCGCCGAAGCCGCAGCAGGATCCGGCGTCGGGCAGTTCGACGAGGTCGATGCCCCGTACGGCGCGCAACAGCCGCAGGGGCCGGTCCCCGACCCGCAGCATGCGCAGCGAGTGGCACGTGGGGTGATAGGTGACGCGGTGCGGGAAGTACGCCCCGACATCGGTGACGCCGAGCACGTCGACGAGGAGTTCCGACAGTTCGTACACCGTCGGCACCACCCGCTCGACCGCCTCGGCGAGGGCCGGGTCCCCGTACTGGGCGGCCAGCACCCGGTGGTGGCCGCGCACCATGCCCGCGCAGGATCCGGAAGGGGCGACGACGGCGTCGTAGCCCGCGAAGACCTCGGCGAAGCGGCGCACCAGAGGCAGGGCCTCTCGGCGGTACCCGGTGTTGAAGTGCATCTGGCCGCAGCAGGTCTGCCCCTGCGGGAACTCGACGGTGTGGCCCAGGCGTTCGAGGAGTGCGGTCACCGCCCGGCCCGTACGGGGGAACATCGTGTCGTTGAAGCAGGTGATGAAGAGGGCTATGCGCATGGTGCTTCCTTCGGCGAACCCGGGGATCCGGTAACCGTCAGGCCGTAGGTCCGCGTGGCGGTGCCGGCGAAGACCTCGTGGCGTTCCGCCGGGTCGAGTCGCGCCGTCACCGCGTGTGCGGCACCGAGGACTTCGGCGTAGGTGGCCGCGAGACGGCAGACGGGCCAGTCGGATCCGTACATCAGCCGCTCCGGACCGAAGGCGTCCAGGACCGTGTCGGCGTACGGCTTGAGGTCGTCCGGAGTCCATGAGTCCCAGTCGGCCTCGGTGACCATGCCGGAGAGTTTGCAGACGGTGTTGGGCAGAGAGGCGAGCCGTCGGATCCGCCGGGCCCAGGAGGCGAGTTCACCGGATCCGATGGCCGGCTTGCCCAGGTGGTCGAGGACGAAGGTGAGTCCCGGCAGGAGCTCGGCGGCTTCGGCCGCGGCCTCCAGCTGATGGGGCTTCACCACGAGGTCGTAGACGAGTCCGGCCTCGGCGACCGCGGCCAGACCGCGCAGCACGTCGGGGCGGGTCAGCCAGCGAGGGTCGGGTTCTCCCTGCACCTGATGGCGGATGCCGACCAGATGTTCGCCGCCCGGTCCCGCGCGCAGCCCCGCGAGGGTGTCGGTGACGTCGGCGGCGGTCAGGTCGGTCCAGCCGACCACACCGGCGACCAGGTCGCTGCGCGCGGCCAGGGACAGGAATTCCGGGGTCTCCTCCGGCACGGTGACCGTCTGCACCAGCACGGTGGCGGCGACTCCGGCGGCGCGGGCCTCGGGCTCCAGGTCGGCGAGGGTGAAATCGCGCCGCAGCGGCGCCAGTTCGGGTCCGGTGATCCAGTCCTGGTCGCGTACGGACAGCTGCCACACGTGGTGGTGGGCGTCGACGACGCGGAGCTCGGTGTGGGAGGCGGTCACAGCTGCCACACCACCGGCAGCGAGGCGTCCGCACCCTCGTCCGAGTAGTCGTGGACGACGTCCAGGAGGCCGCTCATCCGTGCCTGCCAGGCGGTGTTGACCGGCAGTTTCCCGAGCGAGGCGATCGTCGTCGCGTAGTCGTCCACCTCCAGTAGGTGGAACAGATCGGTGCCGCTGCGCCAGATCGTCCACTCCCTGACGCCGGCGGCGCGGATGGCGGCGGTGAGTTCCTCGGGCACCTCGCGGTGCGCCGCCTCGTACTCCTCCACGCGGTCGGCGCGGACCCTGGTGTGCAGGGCGACCCTCATGACTCCTCCTTCGACGGTCCGGCGTGGGGGACGGGGACACCCGGGCCGAGGAGGCCTTCGGCGCGCAGTTCGTCCCACAGCGCGTCCGGGACCGGACGGCGCAGCTGCTCCACGGTGTCGCGCACCTCCTCGGGGGACCGCGCGCCCGTCAGGACGCTCGCGACGGCGGGGTGGCCGAACGGGAAGTGCAGGGCGGCGGCACGCAACGGGACGCCGTGGCGTTCGGTGATCTCCAGGAGCCGCAGGGCACGGTCGAGCACCGGCTGCGGGGCGGGCGCGTAGTCGTACGTGGCACCCGGCCTCGGAGCGGTGAGCAGACCGGAGTTGAGTACGCCTCCGATGATCACGCCACGGCCGCGGGCGGCCGCCTCCGGCAGCAGCTCGCCGAGCCCGTCCTGATCGAGCAGGGTGTAGCGGCCGGCGAGGAGGACCACGTCGATGTCGGTCTCGCGCAGGAAGCGGGCGGGCAGCGCGGACTGGTTCATCCCGACGCCGATCGCCCCGACCACGCCTTCGGCGCGCAGCCGTTCCAGCGCCGGGTACGCCTCGCGAAGGGCCTGCTCGGCGTGTTCGTCCGGGTCGTGCAGGAGAGCG
The DNA here is from genome assembly GCF_036566765.1 of Streptomyces sp. Classification (GTDB taxonomy): domain Bacteria; phylum Actinomycetota; class Actinomycetes; order Streptomycetales; family Streptomycetaceae; genus Streptomyces. The sequence goes on along the minus strand of NZ_DATCVQ010000605.1, from coordinate 8,565 downwards.
AGGTCGACACGGTCGAGGCCGAGGCGGTCCAGGCTCGCCTCCAGGGAGCGCAGCACCCCGTCGGCGCTGAAGTCCCAGACGCGGCGGTGGGTCGCCGCCACGGCGAAGCCGTTGGCGAGGTCGTCGCCGCCGCGGCCCTCGGCGTCGGGTACGAGGATGCGGCCCACCTTGGTCGAGAGGGTGTACTCGTCGCGGGGGCGGCCGTGCAGGGCCGCCCCGAGGCGCTGTTCCGACAGACCCAGACCGTAATGGGGTGCGGTGTCGAAGGTGCGGACACCGGCGTCCCAGGCCGCGTCCACGGTGGCGCGGGCGGTCTCGTCGCTCACCGGCTCGTAGAGGTTGCCGAGGGCGGCGCAGCCCAGCGCCAGTCGTGAGACCCGGAGGGCACCACCGCCCGGGATGGTGGTCCTCACGAGGGGACCGCCGGGCGCAGGCGCAGTCCCTGCATGCCGCCGTCGACCGCGAGCGCGGTGCCGGTGACACTGGCGGCGGCGGGACCGGCGAGGTACACGATGGCGGCGGCTACTTCCTCGGCCGTGACCAGTCGGCCCATGGGCTGGCGGCCTTCGAGGGCGGCGCGCTCGGCCCGTGGGTCGTCGGCGGCGTCCAGGAGCCGGCTCACCCAGGGGGTGTCGGCGGTGCCGGGGTTGACGCAGTTGACCCGGATGCCCTCGCGGACGTGGTCCGCGGCCATGGCGAGGGTGAGGGACAGCACGGCTCCCTTGCTCGCGGAGTACAGAGCCCGCTGCGGGAGCCCGGCGGTGGCCGCGATGGAGCAGGTGTTGACGACGGCGGCGTGCGCGGATCGGCGCAGATACGGCAGGGCCGCCCGGGTGGTACGGACCATGCCGACGACGTTGACGTCCAGGACGCGGTGCCACTGCTCGTCGTCGTTGTCCTCGACGGTTCCGGCGGCGCCGATGCCCGCGTTGTTGACGAGGATGTCGATGCCGCCCAGTCGTGCGGCGGAGATGTCCACGGCCGTGCGTACCGAGACGTCGTCCCCGACGTCGGCCTTGAGGGCGAGCAGTGGTTCGGGCACGCCGGACGGGTCAAGGTCGAGCACGGCGACCGCCGCGCCACGCGCGGCCAGCGCGCGGGACGTGGCCCGTCCGATGCCGGAAGCGCCGCCGGTGACGACGGCCCTGAGGCCTGACAGCTCGGTCATGCCACGTTCTCCTGTCCGGTGCGGTCGGCCACCCAGAACGTTCCGTCCGGGTAGCGGTACTCGGCCATGGACTCCGCCCGCATGGCGGCGGAGAAGCCGGGGGCGAGCGGCGCGGCGTAGTGGCCGTCGCGTATCACCACGGGCTCGGTGAAGTGCTGGTGGAGGTGGTCGACGTATTCGATCACGCGGTTCTCCGTGGTGCCGGACAGTGCCAGGTAGTCGAACATCGACAGGTGCTGCACCAGCTCGCAGAGCCCCACCCCGCCGGCGTGCGGGCAGACGGGCACACCGAACTTGGCGGCGAGCAGCAGGATCGCGAGGTTCTCGTTGACGCCTCCGACCCGGGCGGCGTCGATCTGGAGGACGTCGATGGCGCCGGCTTCCAGGAGCTGCTTGAAGACGACACGGTTCTGCACGTGCTCGCCCGTGGCGACCTTCACCGGTGTCACGGCCTTGCGGATCGTCGCGTGGCCGAGGATGTCGTCGGGGCTGGTGGGCTCCTCGATCCAGTACGGGTCGAATTCGGCGAGGGCGCGGGTCCAGTCGATCGCCTCGTTCACGTTCCACCGCTGGTTGGCGTCGATGGCGATGCGGATGCCGGCGCCGACGGCGGCACGTGCGGTGCGCAGTCGTCGGATGTCGTCGTCGAGGTCGGCACCGACCTTGAGCTTGATCTGGGTGAAGCCGTCCGCGACAGCCTGCCGGGCGAGCCGGGTGAGCTTGTCGTCGGAGTAGCCGAGCCAGCCCGGTGATGTGGTGTAGCCGGGGTAGCCGCGTGCCAGCAGCGCCGTCTCGCGCTCGGCGAGGCCTGCGCGCCCCTCGCGGAGGAGGTGGAGGGCCTCCTCGGGAGTGAGGGCATCGGCGATGTAGCGGAAGTCGACCTGGGAGACCAGCCATTCCGGGGAGGCGTGGGCGAGCAGTTGCCACAGCGGCCTGCCGGCCCGCTTGGCGGCGAGGTCCCACACAGCGTTGACGACGGCGCCGATCGCCATGTGCATCACTCCCTTCTCGGGGCCGAGCCAGCGCAGCTGGCTGTCTCCGATCAGGTCACGGCTGAGCGAGGCCGGGTCGGCGCAGAGTTCCGCCACGGGGCGTCCCACCACGTGGTGCCGCAGCGCGTCGACGGCGGCGACCTGGACGTCGTTGCCGCGTCCGATGGTGAAGGTGAAGCCGTGTCCTTCGAGCCCGTCGCCGGCGTCGGTGCGCAGGATCAGGTAGGCGGCGGAGTAGTCCGGGTCCGGGTTCATCGCGTCCGACCCGTCCAGCTCCCGTGAGGTCGGGAAGCGGATGTCGAAGGTGTCGACCGCGGTGATCCGGGCGGGGGTTGCAGTCAAAGGGGTGCCTTTCACGCTTGGCCGAAGGTCTGGCGCTGGCTGCCGAGCCCGTCGACGGACAGCTCGACGGTGTCGCCGGGAGTCAGGAAGGGGGTGCCGGGCAGGCCGAGGGCCACGCCCGCGGGCGTGCCCGTGTTGATGACGTCGCCCGGCTCCAGGACCATGTACTGGCTGAGGTACGACACGATGTGGTCGACCGTGAAGATCATGTCGCCGGTGTGGCCGTCCTGCCGCTTCACACCGTTGACGCTCAGGCGCAGTCGAAGGTTCTGGGCGTCGCCGACCTCGTCGGCGGTGACGAGCCAGGGGCCGAGGGGGTTGAAGGTCTCGCAGGACTTGCCCAGGTCCCACTGGGGCGAGTACTCCAGCTGGAACTCGCGTTCCGACACGTCGTGGCTGACCGCGTACCCCGCGATCACCGCCCGTGCGGCGGCCGGCCCGGCGAGGTAGCGCGCCCTGCGGCCGATGACGACGGCGAGTTCGACCTCCCAGTCCGTCTTCGCCGAGCGGCGGGGTATCAGCACCTCGTCGTACGGGCCCACGACCGTGCCCGGGTCCTTCATGAACACGACCGGCCGCGAGGGGAGCTGCGCGCCGGTCTCGGCGGCGTGGTCCCGGTAGTTCAGGCCGACGCAGACGACCTTGCCGGGGCGGGCGACGGGTGCCCCGACGCGTAGTCCTTCCGGGTCCAGCTCGGGCAGCGATCCCTCCGCCAGCGCCGTACGAGCCCGGTCGAGACCGCCCGAGGCGAGGAAGGCGCCGTCGATGTCGGAGCCCACGGAGGAGAGGTCGAGCAGTCGGCCGTCGTCGGTGCGGACGGCGGGCCGCTCCTCACCAGGGGCACCGACACGTAGCAGTTTCACTGGACAACTCCCTTGCCATGGCTGGTTCGTCGAGGAGGTCGACCGCAGGGGTCGACGATGGCCCGCGCCTTCAGGCATCGGACAGAGTCATCGGACGTATGGCGGCAGCGCGACTGTAGACACAAGGACGCATGGCCCGCAACGCATACATCGGATGTATCTGCGATCGAGTGGTCGCGGCCGGGGATTCGAGACGTCGAGACGCTCATCCCCACGCACCACGCGCACCTGACAGGGATTCAGTGGAACTCCAGGCCCCGACGTCCGGGGATTCGATGGAAGCGGACCCCTTGTCAACGTCGGCAACGCCGTCGTAACGTCCTCGACGTCCGAGATACATCGGAGGAATGTGCACACCTCCAGCGTCCGCTCCCTGCCTCCGCGATGACTGCATTCGTCTCCGAAGCCTCGGTCACCGGCTGGACCTCACTTGCCGTTCCCCCGGGCACGGTCCCGCACGCCACGCGCCGGGCCGCCCTCCGCCCGGACGGCGGGCTCGCCCCTCCCGGCAGGCGAATCCGCCACCTCCCACCCTCGTTCTGCGGCTCCCCCGCCCCGGCTCAGGAGAGAACACAGCCATGAAGCTCGCTCGCACCCGTTCCACCGCCACGGCAGCCGCCGCCGTCCTCGCGGCACTGTCCCTCGCCACCGCGTGCAACCGTGAGGGCGCGGACTCGGCCGGCTCCGGCAGCGGCAAGCCCGCCATCGGCATCGACCTGCCGCGCTCCGACTCCGACTTCTGGAACTCCTACGCGCAGTACCTGAACAAGGACATCGCGTCCGGAGGGGTCCACACCCTGCCCCTGAGCAATTCGCAGAACGACATCACCAAGCTGGTCGCCAACGTGCAGGTGTTCCAGAACACCGGGGCCAAGGCCGTCGTCATGGCGCCCCAGGACACCGGGGCCGTGGCCTCGACCCTCGACACCCTGTCGGCGGCGAAGATCCCGGTGGTCAGCGTCGACACCCGGCCGGACAAGGGCGACGTCTACATGGTGGTCCGGGCCGACAACCGGGCGTACGGAACCAAGGCATGCGAGTTCCTCGGCAAGCAGCTGAACGGCGAGGGCAAGGTCGCCGAGCTGCAGGGCGCCCTGGACTCCATCAACGGGCGCGACCGCTCAGAGGCGTTCGCCGCGTGCATGAAGACGAAGTTCCCGAAGATCAAGGTCTTCGAGCTGCCCACCGACTGGAAGGGCGACGTGGCCTCCGCCAAGCTCCAGTCGCTGCTCGCCCAGAACCCGGATCTGAACGGCATCTACATGCAGGCCGGCGGCGTCTTCCTGCAGCCGACGCTGGCGCTCCTGGAGCAGAAGGGTCTGCTGAAGCCGGCCGGCGAGAAGGGACACATCTCGATCATCTCCAACGACGGCATCCCGCAGGAGTTCGACGCGATCCGCAAGGGCCAGATCGACGCCACCGTCTCCCAGCCCGCCGACCTCTACGCCAAGTACGCGCTGTACTACGCCAAGGCCGCGACCGAGGGCAAGACCTTCCAGCCGGGTGCGACGGACCACGGCTCCACCATCGTCAAGATCCCGAACGGTCTGGAGGACCAGCTGCCCGCTCCGCTGGTGACCAAGGAGAACGTCGAGGACAAGGCCCTGTGGGGCAACAACGTCGGCTGACCGCCGACACCCGCGGTGGGGCGGGTGACATCGCCCTCGCCCCACCGCGCCGCTCCTCGCGCTCCCCATCACCCCAGCACCCGCACACGAAGGACGGTATCCACCATGGCGGACACCGCGACCGCCCCGGCGACAGGCTCCGGACACCCGGCCCCGGTGGCCGAGGCCACCGGCATCACCAAACGGTTCGGCGCGACCGTCGCCCTGCGCGACGCCCGCATCAGCGTCGCGGCGGGCGAGTCGCACGCCCTGGTCGGACGCAACGGCGCCGGCAAGTCGACGCTCGTCTCCGTCCTCACCGGACTACAGCGACCCGACACCGGATCCCTGCGCTTCTCGGGCGCACCGGCACCCGCCGTCGGCGACATCGACGCCTGGCGGTCCCGCGTCGCCTGCGTCTACCAGCACTCCACCGTCATCGGCGACCTCACGGTCGCCGAGAACCTCTTCCTCAACCGACAGAGCGCCGGACCGCTGCGGCGCATCCGATGGAAGCAGCTCCGGGTCCGCGCGGAGGAGTTGCTCGGCGAATACGGGGTGGAAGTCGACCCCGCCGCACGGGCGAAGGACCTCACCGTCGAGCAGCGGCAATTCGTCGAGATCGCCCGGGCACTGTCCTTCGGCGCCCGCTTCATCATCCTCGACGAGCCGACCGCCAAGCTCGACGCCCGCGGCATCGGCCGCCTCTTCGACAGGCTCCGCGACCTCCAGGAGCAGGGCGTCGCCTTCCTCTTCATCTCCCACCACCTGCAAGAGGTGTACGACCTCTGCAGCACCGTCACGGTCTACCGCGACGCGGCGCACGTCCTCACCGCGCCGGTGGCCCGGCTCGGCCATCAGGCGCTGGTCGAGGCCATGACCGGCGAGTCCGCCTCCGTCACGTCCGTGATGCAGGGCAGGCCCCCGGCGGAGGTGACCGACGCCGTGGAGCTGCTGGCGATCGACGCGCTGACGCTTCCCGGTGTCTGCGAGGACCTGTCGCTCTCGGTCCGTCAGGGCGAGGTCGTCGGACTCGCCGGCTCGGCGGCCAGCGGCAACGTGCAGGTGGGCGAGGCCGTCGCCGGTCTGCACCGCGCCAAGGGCGGCAGGATCTCGGCCGCCGGCAGGATCGTACGCACCGGCAGCGTGCCGTCCGCCCTCGCCGCCGGGGTCGGTCTCGTCCCCGAGGACCGCCACCTCCAGGGACTGGTGAACGACCGGAGCGTGGCGGAGAACGCGACGCTCACGGTCACGGACCAGCTCGGCCCGTTCGGCACGGTGCTGCCCTCCCGGACGAAGGTCTTCGCCCAGCGCATGATCCGGGATCTCGACATCAAGACCCCGGGAGCCGCCACCCCGGTCTCCGCCCTCTCCGGCGGCAACCAGCAGAAGGTCGTGGTCGCCCGCGCCCTCGCCACGGACCCCCACGTCCTGGTGGCCATCCGGCCCACCAACGGCGTCGACGTCAAGTCCAAGGAGTTCCTGCTCGGCAGGATCCGACAGGTCGCCGACAGCGGCAGGGCCGCGCTGATCGTCTCCGACGAGCTCGACGACCTCAAGGTGTGCGACCGGGTCGTCGTCATGTTCCACGGACGGGTCGTCGCCGAGTTCCGGCGCGGCTGGAAGGACGAGGACGTCGTCGCCGCGATCGAGGGCGTCACCGACGCCGGCAGCGCATCCCCCGCATCCGGCACCGACAAGCACGGAAGGTAGTCATGTCCGCCACCACAGATCTCACCGAGCCCGCGACGAGCGCGGCGGAGGCTGCCACCGGGAGCCCCGCGCGTCGGCGCGTCGACCTCGGCCGCTTCCGTGAGCTTTCCCTCGTCCCCGCCATCCTGGTGCTCGGCCTGATCGGGTTCATCGTCTCGCCGGCCTTCCTCACCGCCGACAACCTCATCGGCGTCGCCCAGCAGTCCACCGAACTGAGCCTGCTCGTCCTCGCCACGACGTTCATCCTGATCTGCGGCCGGATGGACCTCTCCTTGGAGTCGACCATCGGCGTCGCTCCTCTCGTCGCCGTCTGGCTGATCCTGCCCACCAGCGGAGGCCGGTTCAACGGGCTCGGACTCCTTCCCGAGTGGACGGCCGTACCGCTGTGCCTGCTCGTCGGCGCACTGATCGGCGCCGTCAACGGATTCCTGATCCTCAAACTGCGCCTCAACGGCTTCATCGTGACGCTGGGGGCCCTGACCATGCTGCGCGGCCTCCAGGTCGCACTGTCCGAGGGCCAGTCCATCATCGACCTGCCGCCGTCCTTCACCTACCTGGGCAAGGCTTCGTGGCTCGGCGTGCCCGCCGCGATCTGGGTCTGCGCGGCGCTCTTCGCCATCGGCGGCAGCGCGCTGGCCTGGCTGCGGCACGGCCGGGCCCTGTACGCGATCGGCGGCAACGCAGAGGCGGCCCGCACCGCCGGCATCCGCGTCGAGCGGATCGTGTGGATCGCCCTTGTCGTCGGCGGTGTGCTCGCCGCGTTCGCCGGCATCCTCTACAGCGGCCACTACGGCTCCATCTCCGCGACCCAGGGCAGCGGCTGGATCTTCCAGGTCTTCGCGGCGACCGTCATCGGCGGCGTGAGCCTCAACGGCGGCAAGGGCTCGGTGTTCGGAGCCCTGACGGGTGTACTGACCCTCCAGCTCGTCGTCAACGTCATGACACTGGCGGGGGTACCGCCCCTGTGGAACCAGTTCCTCAACGGCCTCATCATCATTGTCGCCCTGGTCATCTCCCGCTTCGCCTCCGGCGAGAAGCAGGAATAGCCTCACCCCACGAACGGCTCCGCCCGGCCCCGGAACGGGCGGGCAGAGCCGCCGCCCGTCACACACCCGGCTTGGAGAGACACACTCGTGGCACTGACCGACGAGGCCATCGACAAGATCAAGGCGATGATCGTCACCGGCGAACTCGCACCCGGCTCCCGCCTTCCGAAGGAAGAGGTCCTCGCCGAACAGCTCGGCCTGTCCCGCAGCTCGCTGCGCGAAGCCGTCCGGGCTCTGACCGCCATGCGGATCCTGATCACCCGGCAGGGCGACGGCACGTACGTCTCCAGCCTGGAGCCCCACCTGCTGCTCGAGAGTCTCTCCTTCGCGGCCGACGTCTCCCAGGGGCAGACCGCCCTGCAGCTGCTCCAGGTCCGCAGGCTCCTCGAACCGCAGGCCACCGGACTCGCCGCCGCCCTTCTGCAGCCGGACGACCTGAGGGAACTGCGCCACCTCCTCGACCAGTGCCGCTCCGCTGCCACCGTCGACGAGTTCGTCGCCCACGACATCGCCTTCCACCTCAGGATCGTCGAGGCCGTCGGCAACCCGGTGCTGTCCATGCTCCTGTCCGTGCTCTCCACCCGTACGCAGCGCGTACGCATCATGCGCGGCAGCCGGACCAGCCACGCCCTGGAGAACGCCCACAAGGACCACGAGGAGATCCTCCGCGCACTGGAGGCGCGGGACACGCTGCTCGCCGTCTCCACCGCGACCACCCACATCAGCGCCGTCGAGCAGTGGCTGGCGGCCAGCCTGGAGGACGACTCGCTGGGATCCATCGACGACTGACCGGCCGAACACGCGCCGCGCACGGGTACGGCCGGCCTGCCCTGC
>NZ_DATCVQ010000604.1:0-3640 GCF_036566765.1 Streptomyces sp. | reverse complement strand
GTGCGGCGGGTGACGCCGCGCGCGGCGGGCCTCTCCTGCGACGGGGGCGGGACGTCGTCGGGCATGGGGACGGCTCCTTCGCACGGCACGAACGGTCTGAGCGCACTATGCGTGACGGTCCGTGCGTTTCCCGGGCACCGCTCCCGGAACACGACCGCCCCCGCACCCATTGGGGTGCGGGGGCGGTGCGCCGGTCGACCGGTCAGCTGTTGGGACGCAGGGTCCAGACGACGGTCATCTCGCCGGTGACGGCGCCGTCCTCACGCGTGATGTCGATGCGGACGGGGAACTCGGGGCGCTCGCCCGCGTCGAGTTCGGCGACGACCTCGGCGGCCGGGCGGCCGAGGGTGGCGGTCGCGGTGACGACGCCCATCGCGAGCTTCTTGTAGCCGATCTCGGCCTTGACGGCGAGCGGCACGGCGCGGCCCAGCTGGTCGCCGAAGGCGGCCAGGACGATGGCGCCGCTGGCGGACTCGGCCAGCGTGAACATCGCTCCGGCGTGCGGTCCGCCGACGTGGTTGTGGTAGTCGGCCTGGTCCGGCAGGCGCACGACGGCGCGCTCCGGGGTGGTCTCCAGGAACTCCAGGTTCAGGGTCCTGGCCATCGGGACCGTGGCGGCGAGCATCTCGCCGACGGACATCTGGTCTGCGCTCATGGCCGCGATGTTACCCACGAGTAGTACGGCTTGGCCATCCCCGTACCCCGCCCGGTTCGCTCCCCCTCTATGGTTACTGGCCATGTGGCCAGGACAGCAGCCGCCCGGGGGCGAGCAGAACCCGCAGCAGGACCAGAGTCAGAACCCGTACCAGCAGCCGGGATACGGGCAGCCGAATCCGTACCAGCAGCCGACGGTGGCGCAGCCCGGCTACCAGCAGCCGGGCTACCCGCCGCCGGCGCAGCAGCCCGGGCAGCCGGGTCAGCCGCCGCAGCCCGGGTACCCGCAGCCCAACCCGTACCAGCAGCCGACGGTGCCGCAGTACGCGGTGCCGGGCGCGCCGCAGCCGGGCGGGCCCGGCGGCAAGAAGAACCAGACGACGCTCGTCGCGATCGGCGCGGCCCTCGCGGTGGTCGTCGCGGCCGGCGTCACGGGCTTCCTGGTCCTCAAGGACGACGACAAGGGAGCGAAGGCCGGCGGTGACCCGAAACCGCCCGCCAGCTCCTCCGCGGCCCCCGCGAGCTCGCCGCCGATCGACAACCCGCGCGGCGGCGAGGGGGCCAAGCCGACGATCCCCGGCTGGAAGCCCGTCTTCAACCCGCGGCACGGCACGCTGTTCGACGTCCCGGCGAGCTGGGAGGTGGCCGGCAGCGGCGTCTCGATGATCATTGACGACCACAAGAAGGACGACAGCTCGGCGTACATCGTCATGTCGGCCCCGGCCGAGTACAAGTCCAAGTGGTGCAGCGAGGACACCGACAAGGACGGGTCCAAGGAGGACAGCAACCTCGCCGCCACCGGCACCCGCGGCGGCCAGGGCGCGACCAACACCTCCGAGAACGCCCGCAACGAGGCGGGCGCGTGGGTCTTCGGGCCGTTCGCCCAGGACGAGCCCGAGGCCAAGCTCAAGCAGCTCATCAAGATCAGCCCGGCCGAGGCGTACACCTCGAAGTCCGGCCTGAGCGGCCATGTCGCGACGGCCAAGGCCACCGGCCTGACGAAGAAGAACAAGTGCGACACCGACGGCAAGTCGATCGCGTTCAGCTTCAAGAACGCGAAGGGCGACTTCGCGACGTGGGTGCTGTACGCGAACGCCGGTGTCAAGGACGAGGTTCCGGACGCGACGATGCGGCAGATCCTGAGCACAGTACGGCTCTCCTCGTCGTCGTAATCGCAGTCGCAGTCGCAGTCGCAGTCGTAGGGGTCGGCCGGTAATCGGTTTGGCAGACAGGTGCGTCGGCGGGGATAGTCCCTGAGTGAGTACTCCCGCCGCCGCACGCCGTCGGGCCCCCGAGTGGGCCGGACGCAACTACACCCTGCTGACCGCCGCCGCGATCGTCACCAACCTCGGCACCCACGGCGCGCTGATCGCCACCACCTGGGCGGTGTTCGACGCGGGCGGCGATGCGGGGGACGTTGGCCTGGTGGCGGCGGCACGGATCGTCCCCCTCGTTCTCTTCCTGCTGATCGGCGGCGCGATCGCCGACCGGGTGCCCCGGCATCGCGTGATGGTCGCCGCCAACGCCCTCAACTGCGTCTCGCAGGCGGCCTTCGCGGTGCTCGTGCTGGTCGGCGACCCGCAGATCTGGCAGATGATGGTCCTGACCGCGCTGTGCGGCACGGGCCAGGCGTTCTTCAACCCGGCGGCCGAGGGCATGCTGATGTCCAGCGTGAGCGGCGAGCAGGCGGGCCGGGCCTTCGCGCTGTTCCGGATGGCCATGCACGGCGCGGGCCTCGGCGGGGCCGCGCTCGGCGGCGTCCTGGTCGCGGCCGTCGGCCCCGGCTGGGTGCTGGCCGTCGACGCGGCCGCCTTCGCGGTCGCGGGCGGGCTGCGCGCCTTCCTGGACGTGAGCCACATCGCCGAACGCGAGCCGGGCGGCGGGCTGCTCGCCGATCTGCGGGAGGGCTGGCACGAGTTCATCGGCCGCCCGTGGCTGTGGTCGATCGTCGCGCAGTTCTCCATCGTGGTGGCGCTGGTCGGCGCGGCCGAGTCGGTGTACGGCCCGCTGGTCGCCCGCGACGAACTCGGCGGCGCACGCCCCTGGGGCCTGGCCCTGGCCGCGTTCGGCGTCGGCACGCTGGCGGGCGCGCTGCTCATGATGCGCTGGAAGCCGCGCCGGATGCTGCTGGTCGGCACGCTGGGCGTCTTCCCGATCGCGCTCCCGTCAGCGGCGCTGGCCGTGCCGCTGGACACGCTCGGGCTGTCCGCGGCGATGTTCGTCAGCGGTGTGGCGATAGAGGTGTTCGGCGTGGCGTGGATGACCACGCTGCACCAGGAGATCCCGGAGGAGAAACTCTCCCGCGTCTCCGCCTACGACTGGTTCGGCTCGACGGCGATGCTCCCCGTCTCCACGGCCCTGGCGGGCCCGGCGGAGAGCCTGTTCGGCCGCAGCAACGCCCTGTGGGGCTCGGCGACGCTGATCGTGGTGGTGACAGCGCTGGTGTTGCTGGTCCCGGACGTACGGAACTTGACGCGGCGTGTGGAGACGAAGCGGGTGGCGGGAGTGGGAGGGGAGGCGACGGCGTCCGCCAAGGAGCTCGCAGAGCGGCCCGGGGCGGGCTGAGCGCGAACTACCGACCGCCCCGCCCCTCACCGGTCTGCCAGCCCGAGGCTGTGATGTTCCACGGCGAGCACCCGCGAGCCTTGGCCGACGTGAACCCCTCTGCCGATCGAGCAGCGTCAACCGCCATGCCCGTACCAGCCCCCCAGTCGCGCGCGATCAACTAGCGCACGCCCACGGGTGACCAACCCCGGCGCCCGCCAGACACGAGCACGACCGTACAGATCGTCTTCGCCGGCGGCGAGACCGGCACCTCAGCCATCGCCGTTACTCAGGAGGGGCATCACTGAGTAGAGCTACGCTCCCTTGTCCTTCTCACTCATCGGCTGCGAGATCAGCCGTTTGACCCACCGTTCGTTGAATCCCGCCAGAATCCCGATCCCGACCCAGAAGAAGAATGACTGCGCCACGGCGGCATCGTTGA
>NZ_DATCVQ010000603.1:0-8245 GCF_036566765.1 Streptomyces sp. | reverse complement strand
CCGGCCCTCCCGGCGACGCGGCCGCAGGCGCGGCGAAGGCCCGAGCGGCCCTGTCCACGCCGTCGCGCGCGACGACCCCGGCAGAAGAGGGCCTCTTCGCCCCGGACGAGACCCTGGCGGCACAGGCCAGGGCGTCACTGGCGACGGGCGCCGGCACCGGCGACTTCGAGGCGGCGGCGGGCGGCGCGGCGTACGCGGTACGTCACGGCGGCTCGGTGTCGACCGATGAGGCAGCCACCCCCGCCCCCTCCCAAGGCTGGGGCGGCGGGGCCGACATGGGCGCGCCCGCCACGTTCGTTCTGCTGCGGCACGGGGAGACGGCGCTCACCCCGGAGAAGCGATTCTCCGGCAGCGGCGGCAACGACCCCGAGCTGTCCGCCGCCGGGCTGCGTCAGGCCGACGCGGTCGCCGCGGCGCTCGCCGCGCGCGGCACGATCCAGGAGATCGTCACCTCACCGCTCAAGCGCTGCCGCCAGACCGCCGAGACGGTCGCCGCCCGCCTGGGCCTGGACGTCCGGATCGAGGAGGGCCTGCGCGAGACGGACTTCGGCGCATGGGAGGGCCTGACGTTCGGCGAGGTACGGGAGCGGTACCCCGACGACCTCGACGACTGGCTCGCCTCCCCGAAGGCCGAACCCACCGGCGGCGGCGAGAGCTTCGCGACGGTCGCCCGCCGGGTCGCCGCGACCCGGGACCAGCTGGCCACCGCGTACGCGGGCCGCACGGTCCTCCTGGTCACCCACGTCACCCCCATCAAGACCCTGATCCGCCTGGCCCTGGGCGCACCCCCGGAGTCCCTGTTCCGCATGGAACTCTCGGCGGCCTCGCTCTCGGCGGTGGCGTACTACGCGGACGGCAACGCCTCCGTCCGCCTCCTGAACGACACCTCGCACCTGAGGTGACGAAGCGTGAGGTGACGGAGCGCGGCGGCGCGGCCCGGGAAAATCCCGCGCCGCGCCGCCCTGCTCCGTAGCACCATCCCCCCATGACCTGGCACCTCACCGAGCTCGCCGGCGTCTTCCACGCCGCCGCCCACGAGCACCTCACCGCCGATCCGGCGCGCAGCACCGTGCTGCTCACCCTCAGCGAGGCCGCGCGACGGCAGCCCGTCGCGCACGCACAGTACGGCTGGTGGACCGAGCCGGACGGGAGCGTCACGGGCGCCTTCCTGTCCAAGGTCGCCCATGAGCCGACGCTCGGACCGATGCCGGTGGCGGCGGCCCGCGCCCTCGTCCACGTTCTGCCGGGCGCGGCGGAGGCGACCGTCGTGCGCGGCGAGACGGAGCCGGCCGAGGCCTTCGCCCGCGAGCTGAGCCGCGAGCGGGACCGCCCGTGGACGACGACGCTTCGGCTGCGCCTCTACCGACTCGCCGAGCTCACCCCGCCGGACCCCGCCCCGAGGGGCCGACCGCGGACGGCGACGGCCGAGGACGTCCCCCGCGCGGTCCGGTGGATGCGGGACTTCGCCCACGCCATCGGCGAGAACCCCGACTTCGACTACACGCCGAACATCGAGGCCCGCGTCGCCGACGGCCGGTTCCACCTCTGGGAGACCGAGGACGGTCCGGTCTCGATGGCGAGCGTCTCGCCGGTCGTCGCGGGCCAGGCCCGGGTCTCGTCCGTGTACACACCGGCCGAGGCACGCGGGCACGGCTACGCGGGCGCCGTGACGAGCTCCGTGACCCGTGCGGCACTCGACGCGGGCGCCCAGCAGGTGCTGCTCTTCGCGGACTTGGCCAACCCCACCAGCAACGCGCTGTACCAGCGCCTCGGGTACCGGGCCGTGACCGACCACGTCGGCCTGACGTTCGGCGGCCAACGGCGGTCCTGATCGCCCCCGAACGAGTGGACTCGCGGGAACGCGTTTCGGACCGGGGCCTCCACCAAGGGTTCGGGTGGTGACCTGGCCGCCTCAGCCCCGACCCGGAAGAGGCCCCCGACATGAGACGTACCTCCGCCCGTCGTCTGTTCGCCGCCGCGTTGCTCGTGGCGTCCGTGCTGGCCCCGGTGGCAGCGACCTCCGCCACAGCCGTCGACGCCGTCGCGGCCGACCGGCACGAGAAGGAGGACTGCCCGAAGGGCGGACTCGGCCCCGAGCTGAACGCCCGGCTGGACAAGACGATCGAGGACGTCCGCACGCAGGCGGGCGTCCCCGGGGTCGTCGTCGGACTGTGGATTCCGGGCAAGGGGTGCTACGTCCGGGCGACCGGAGTCGCCGACAAGACCACCGGGCAGCCGATGTTCAAGGACACCTACCTCCGGATCGGCAGCGAGACCAAGACCTTCACGGTCACCGCGCTGCTCGAACTCGTCGACGAGGGCAAGGTCGGCCTCGACGACCCGATCGACAAGTACATCCGCGGCGTCCCCAACGGTGACAAGATCACGCTGCGCCACCTCGCCGAGATGCGCAGCGGCCTGTTCCCGTACACCTCCGACCCGGACTTCGACCACGACTTCCTGAGCGACCCGAAGCGCGGCTTCAACCCGTGGGAGGTGCTCTCGTACGGCTACCGGCACCCGAACACCTTCGAGCCGGGCGCGCAGTTCCAGTACTGCAACTCCAACCTCATCCTGCTCGGCCTGGTGGTCGAGAAGGTCAGCGGTCAGCGGCTCGGCGACTTCTTCGACCAGCGCGTCCTCCGCCCGGCCCGCCTGCGCCACACGCTGTTCCCGGAGGGGGCCGAGTTCCCCGAGCCGCACGCGCATGGCTACACCGACCAGACGCTGAGCGGCGCGATCGAGGACGCCACGGACTGGAACCCCAGCTGGGGTTGGTCGGCGGGGGCGATGATCTCGAACCTGCACGACCTGCGCCGCTGGGCCAAGGTCGTCGCCACGGGGGAGCTGCTCAGCCCCGAGACCCAGGCCGAGCGCCTCAAGACGCTGCCGACGGGCTTCCCCGGTACCAGCTATGGTCTCGGCATCTTCGACTCCAACGGATGGATCGGGCACAACGGCTCGCTGCCGGGATACGAGACCGTGACGGTCTACCTGCCCGAGCAGAAGGCGACCATGGTCCTCCTGCTCAACACCGACACCCTGGTCCAGGGCCAGGAGCCGTCCACGCTGTTCGCCCGGGCGATCACGGAGATCATCACGCCGGACCACGTCTACGCCGGCGTGATCGGCCCGCGCTAGAGCCTGAGGGTCTCAGGGCTTCAGGCCTTCAGGGCCGACGCCTCGCGGGCGAGCGCCTCGACGCGCGTCCAGTCGCGCGCCGCGAGGGCGTCGGCCGGCAGCATCCACGTACCGCCGACGCAGCCGACGTTCGGCAGCGACAGATACGCGGGCGCGGACGCGCGGGAGATGCCGCCGGTCGGGCAGAACCGGGCCTGCGGGAGGGGTCCCGAGAGGGACTTCAGGTACGGGACGCCCCCCGCGGCCTGGGCCGGGAAGAACTTCATCTCCGGCACCCCGCGCTCCAGCAGCGCCACGACCTCCGAGGTGGTCGAGACCCCCGGCAGGAACGGCAGCCCGGACGCCCGCATCGCGTCCAGCAACCTCTCCGTCCAGCCGGGGCTCACCAGGAACCGAGCCCCGGCGGCGGCCGCGTTCGAGACGTTCGGCGCGGACACGACCGTGCCCGCACCGACGACCGCCTCCGGGACCTCGGCCGCGATCGCGCGGATCGCGTCCAGGGCGGCCGGGGTCCGCAGCGTCACCTCGATCGCCGGCAGCCCGCCCGCGACGAGCGCCCGGGCCAGCGGTACCGCGTCGGCCGCGTCCTCGACGACGACGACGGGAACGACGGGGGCAAGGTCGAGAACGCTCAGCATGGGCCCATCCTGCCCACGCCAAGCGCTACACACAACGACCGTTGCGCATGCTGCAATCAGTGAATCTCGTCCACCAGCACGTCCAGCACCCCCGCCTTCGTCCCCTCCTCCACCACGTACCCCAGGTCCCGCAGCGCCTCCACCAGCTCCGTCCGCCCCTTCGGCGCGGCCCCCGCCTCAAGGAGGCTCCGTACGATCCGGCCCTTCGTCGCCTTGTTGAAGTGGCTCACGACCTTCCGCGTCGGCGCGTGCAGCACCCGTACCGTGGCCGTCCGCTCCGCCACCTCGCCCTTCGGCCGCCAGGCGGCCGCGAACGCCGACGACCGCAGGTCCAGGACCAGCCCGTCCCCGGCCGCCTCCGGCAGTACCGCCGCCATCGGCCCGCGCCAGTGCGCGCCCAGAGCACCGAGCCCCGGCAGCTTCACCCCCATCGAGCAGCGGTACGACGGAATCCGGTCGTCGACCCGCACCGCGCCCCACAGCCCCGAGAACACCAGCAGCGAGGCCCGCGCCCGCTTGCGCGCCGCCGCGTCCAGCGTGGCCAGGCCCAGCGCGTCGTACAGCACGCCCGTGTAGATCTCCCCGGCCGGCCGCGCGCCCGCAGTCCGCAGCTCGACGTTCTTCGCGACCTCCCCGCGCAGCCCCTCGCTCAGGCCGAGCACCTCGCGCGCCTTCTCCTCGTCCGCGGCACACAGCTCGACCAGCTCGCCCAGGACGGCCGCCCGCGCCTCCGCGAGCCCCGGCAGCGACAGCGACTCCGGCTTCAGCGGCGTCCCGCGGCCCGAGGCGGCCTTACCCTCCGACGGCGGCAACAGCACGAGCACGGTGGTTCTCCTTCGTACGTACGGGGCTGGGGGTGCGGCCCCAGACCGCTCAGCCTACAAAGTGCCGCACCCGGCACCCCGCCATACGCTCGGTCCATGCCCCGCCGCCACCTGCACGTGACCGGCGCAGCCGAGGCTCCGCTGCGGGCCGCCCTGCGCGCACTGCGTACCGAGCTCGGGATCCCGGACGCCTTCCCGCCCGCGGTCCTGGCGGAGGCGGAGGCCGCGTCGAAGAACCCCCGCCTGCCGGCCGACGACGCCACCGACCTCCCCTTCTTCACGATCGACCCGCCCGGGGCCACGGACCTCGACCAGGCCATGCACCTGACCCGGCGCGCCGACGGCGGCTACCGCGTGCACTACGCCATCGCCGACGTCGCCGCCTTCGTCGCCCCCGGCGGCGCGATCGACGCCGAGGCGCACCGTCGCGTCCTGACCCTGTACTTCCCCGACGGCAAGGTCCCCCTGCACCCGCCGGCCCTCTCCGAGGGAGTGGCGAGCCTCCTTCCCGACCAGACCGTCCCGGCCCTCCTCTGGCGCATCGACCTGGACGCCGAGGGCCGCCGCGTAGCCACCGACGTCCGCCGCGCCCTGGTCCGCAGCCGGGCCCGCCTCGACTACGCGGCCGTCCAGCAACAGATCGACGACGGCACGGCAGAGGAACCCCTGACCCTCCTCCGCGAGATCGGAAAGCTCCGCGAGGCCCTGGAAGAAGAACGAGGCGGAATCTCCCTGAACGTCCCGGAACAGGAGATCGTAGAAGCCGCCGGCTCCTTCACCCTCCACTACCGGGCCCCCTTGCCCTCCGACGCCTGGAACGCCCAGATCTCCCTGCTCACCGGCATGGCCGCGGCCGACGTGATGACCGCCGCCGGGACCGGCGTCCTGCGCACCCTGCCGACGGCCCCGGACGGCGCGGTCGCCCGGCTGCGGCGCTCGGCGAAGGCCCTGGGAGTCGACTGGCCGCACCACGTCTCGTACGCGGACGTGGTCCGCCACCTCGACCCGCGCAACCCGCGGCACGCCGCCTTCCTCCAGGACTGCACGACACTCCTGCGCGGCGCCGGCTACACCGTCTTCACCGACGGAAACCTGCCCACCCCGGCGATCCACGCCGCGGTCGCCGACGAGTACACCCACTGCACCGCTCCGCTCCGTCGCCTGGTCGACCGCTACACGGGCGAACTCTGCACGGCAGCCGTCGCGGGCCGCGAGCCGCCGGAGTGGGTGACCGAGGCGCTGGCGGCCCTGCCCGACGAGATGGCCGCGGGCTCGCGGCGAGCGAACGAGGTGGAGCGCGAGAGCGTGGACATCGTCGAGGCGGCGCTGCTGCAGGGCCGGGTCGGGGATCTCTTCGACGCGTACGTGGTCGACGTCAAGGAGCAGGAGCCGACGATCGGCGCCGTCCACCTGGACGACCCGGCGGTGGTCGCCCGGATCGCGGGCGGCACGGACGAACTGCCGCTGGGCCGCTGGCTCCGCGTCCGCCTCACGCAGGCAGACCCGGGCTCGGCGAAGGTGCAGTTCGCGCCTGCTTGAGCGCGGCGAGGAGGGCCCGCGGCTCGTCCGCATGGAACCGCAGCACCCGCACCGCCCGCGCCCCGCCGAGAAGCCGGGGCACGTCGAGGGGCTCGGTCAACTCAAGGGTGACGGACGTCTGGGAGCCCACAGCGAGATCGAGCTCCCCCTCCCTCTTCTCATGCGAAAAAAGCAGCTCATGCCGCACCACGGCAATCCGGTCGAGCGGTACGAGAACGTCGACATGGGCGGCCTGCCGCAGCCGCAGGGCATCCGAGGACAGCACATGCGGCCGGGTGACGGCCGCAGCCTGCAGCCCCAGCACGAACAGCACGGTGTACACATCGAGCACGAGCACGATGGCATGCACGACGGGAAGGCCGCCCAGCAAGTAGGACATCCCAACGGTCTCGACAAGGCAGACGAACGCAAACCCGTACATCAGAGCAGCCTGATCACGCGCATGAGGAAAAGCCAGGTCACCGCCGCGCACCCCGACACGCTTCCGAGCCACCCACAACCCAAGGCTCACCATCAACCGAAGCTCATGCCCGATCAGCCGCAGCACCGGCACAGGCACAAGCACCTCCAGCGCCTCCCGGGCGGAGAGGCCGCTCCGCCGCAACCGCGCGTACAAGCCCACCTCGCCGAAGAACAGCAAGAGCACCACGACCTCGCCGACAGCGAGCACCCCACCGGGCACCCGCACCCCGGCGACGAGGCACACGGCCAACACGACCTCAGCGGGCAGCGCCACATAGGCGACCCCGCGCAGCACACGCACAGCAGCATTCACGACGACCCCCAGAACGTCCCCCACGGCACTGCCCACGGACCCCCGCTCACCCCGTCCACCCCGCTCACCCCGCACGCTCCTGCACCAGCCGCATGGCCTGGAGGACCGCCGCCTCCTGGGCCGGCGCGAAGTCGGCGAAGAACGCGGCGGCGAGCTTGGTGTCCGGGAGAGCCCCGTCATGACCGAGATCGGCCGCCACCTCGTCCGGCAGGAGGTCGGCCAGCGCCCGGGCCGCCTCGCCGACGCGAGGGTCGGACGGCGACGCGGAGGCGAGCGCGTCGAGACGGGCGTACACGTCGTGCGCCCGCTCCGCCGCCCCGGGGGCCTCGGCCATCGAGCGCATCGAGCCCATCAGCCGGTCACGCGCCTCGCCCTCCGGCGCGACGGTCTCCAGAAGGGCCAGCATCTCCCGGTCCTTGGCGGCCATCGGCGACTCGGGCCGCCCGACGGAGGCGCGAGCCATGTCCTGGAACAGCGCGGAGAGGGCCGGCGAGACGGGCCCTTCGGCGGTCAGCCGCCCGTCCCGAGCCTGGTCGAGCAGCCCGGAGAGCCGCTCCCGCCGCTCGTGGATCACGGCCTCCTGCCGGCGCAGGTCCTCGTCGAGCTCCTCCAGGACCTCGACCAGCTCCCGCCCCCCGTCGTCCGCGAGCACGTCCCGCACCTCGTCGAGCCCGAGCCCGAGCTCGGTGAGCCGCCGGATCCGGGCGAGCAGCACCGCGTCGCGCACGGTGTAGGCGCGGTACCCGTTGGCCCGCCGAGCGGGCTCGGGCAGCAGCCCGAGATGGTGGTAGTGCCGCACCGCCCGCGGGGTGACCCCGACGAGCGCGGCGATCTCTCCGATTCGCATGACCTCAGTACAAACCCTGACGCTGCGGCAAGGTCAAGCGAGCCCCCGATGCCGGGTAGCATGGTCGACACGGCAGACGAGCCGGGCGGACGGCCGCGTGGGGATCCCAGGATCTCCCCGAGGAACGTCCGGGCTCCACAGGGCAGGGTGGTGGGTAACGCCCACCCGGGGTGACCCGCGGGACAGTGCCACAGAAAACAGACCGCCGGGGACCTCGGTCCTCGGTAAGGGTGAAACGGTGGTGTAAGAGACCACCAGCGCCTGAGGTGACTCAGGCGGCTAGGTAAACCCCACCCGGAGCAAGGTCAAGAGGGGTCGTCTCCGGATGACCCTGCGCGAACGTTCGAGGGCTGCCCGCCCGAGTTCGCGGGTAGACCGCAGGAGGCCGGTGGCAACACCGGCCCTAGATGGATGGCCGTCTCCCCGGCCGCCGCAAGGCGCCCGGGCGACAGAACCCGGCGTACAGCCCGACTCGTCTGCC
>NZ_DATCVQ010000602.1:0-14983 GCF_036566765.1 Streptomyces sp. | reverse complement strand
TCTGGCCAGTGTCGCGGTGGGGCTCGGCCCCTCGGCCTCGGTCTCCCCGGCGGACGGCTCGACCGGCTCGGACGGCTCGACCGGCTCGGGCGGGGGCGGTGACGGCGCGGCCGGCGGCCCGGCCTGAGCCGGGACCGAGTGCGGTGCGGAGGGCATCGGGGGCGCGCTCTCAGCCCCGTACGCGACGTACGCGAGGGGCGCGACCGGCGCGGCGGCCGCCAGCAGCGAGCACGCCACGACGGGCCCGCAGACCCAGGTCCGCGCCCTGCGGAGTGCTGGAGTCACCGGGTGACCCCCTCCCGTGCCGAGCCGCCGAGTTGTTCAACTCAGCGTCACATGAGGGGACACATCCGGCATCCCGGACGAAATCGTCCGGGTGTAACTCGCCGCGTACGCCTCCTACGACGGGTTGCCCGTCGAGACCTCCAGCGTCAGCTCGACGTCTTCCTTCTTCACCTCGGTGTCCGCCGGCGGGTACTGGCTCAGGATCGTGCCCTCGCCGTACGCGTTCTCGTCCACCGGGGTCTGCTTCATGATCTTCCAGCCCGCGGCCTGCACGCAGTCCTTCACCGACTGGATGTTCTTGTAGCGGAAGTCGGGCAGCTCGAACTTCTCCGGGTCGTCGCTCGACTCGGTCGGCTCGGTGCACTCCTTCGTCTCGATCGTCTTGCTGAGGTCCGGCCCCTTGTGGCCGGCCACGGGGGGCGCGCTCTGGCCGCCCGTGGTCCCGCCCGCCGAGCCCGGGTCCTCGTCCTTGTTCAGCGAGATCGCGGTGATCACGCCGCCGATCGCGACCAGCGCCACCACGATCGCGCCCACGATCACCGGCATGTTCCGCTGGCCGCCGCCACCGCCCGTCGCGGCGGGCTGCGGCGCCGTCGTGTACGGCTGCTGCGCCTGGTACGCGGGGGCCGGCGGCGGGGTCTGCGCCTGCTGCGGGTAGCCGTACGAGGGGGCCGGGGCGGGCGTCGGCGGGCCGTACGGGCCGGGCTGCGGGGTGTGCGGGGCCTGGTACGGCGTCTGGACGCCGTACGGCGCGGGAGTCTGCTGGCCCACCGGCGGGAACACCGCCGAGCCGACGCCCGAACCGCTGCTCACCGGGCCGCCCGCGACGATCGCCGGCGCGCCGGTCTGGCCCGCCGAGAGCACCCGCAGGCACTCGTCGCGCATCGCCGCCGCGCTCGGGAAGCGCTCGTTCGGGTTCTTCTTCAGCGCGCGCGCCACCAGCGCGTCCATCGCCGGGGTCACCGAGCGGTTGATGGAGGACGGCGCGACCGGCTCCTCCTGCACATGCGCGTATGCGATGGCCAGCGGCGAGTCCGCGTCGAACGGCAGTCGTCCGGTCAGCAGCTGGAACAGCATGATGCCGACCGAGTACAGGTCGGAGCGGGCGTCCACGCCGCGCCCCAGGGCCTGCTCGGGGGAGAGGTACTGCGGGGTGCCGACGACCATGCCGGTCTGCGTCATCGACGTGACGCCCGACTGCATGGCGCGCGCGATGCCGAAGTCCATGACCTTGACCACGCCGCGCTTGGTCATCATCACGTTGCCGGGCTTGATGTCGCGGTGGACCAGGCCCATCTCGTGGCTGGTCTCCAGCGCGGCCAGCACGTCCGAGGTGACCTTCAGCGCCTTGTCGGCCGGCATCGCGCCGTACTGCCGCACGTCGGCGGCGAGCGTCGAGCCGAGCGGCTCGCCCTCGACGTACTCCATGACGATGTACGGCATGAGCGCGCCGTCGAGCGCGTCCTCGCCGGTGTCGAAGACGGAGACGATGTTGGTGTGCGACAACTTCGCAACAGCCTGCGCCTCACGCCGGAACCGCTCGCGGAACGACTGTTCGCGGCCGAGTTCGGAGTGAAGGGTCTTGATGGCGACCTGTCGGTCCAGCGCACTGTCGTACGCCAGATACACCGACGCCATGCCGCCTTCGCCGAGAAGGTCGCGGAGCTGGTACCGGCCGCCCGCTACCGAACCGCCCGCGTAGCGGCCCTGTGCGCCGTCCTGGCTCATTTCTGACTCCCCCGTACGCGCGCGTGGCGGCGATGATCCCGAATTTACTGGCCAAGTCTGCCCGAGGGCTCGGACACGTCAAGCCGGGTGCCCGTTCCGTGACCCTCAGCACAACAAGCGTCTCGGAAGCGTTACCGGACCGGCACGGAATTTGCATCGGTGTACGCGGAAGCGGTTGGATGGCCGGTCAATCTCGGACTGGCATGTCCGAGTGAGCCTGTAGCGTGACGTGGCGTAGGACCTCTCCGGGATTCCCGGGGCGCCGTACGCGACGGCACGTCACGGCAACAACGGAAACACACGACGGCGAGGACTGATGGCACCCGAACCCGAAGCAGGCGGCAACGGAGTGTCGGACGCTGCTGCGGAGTCATGGGGCGTCGGCGGTCTGGTCGGTGACGGCCGCTACCGGCTGACGCACCGTCTCGGCCGCGGCGGCATGGCCGAGGTGTTCGCGGCGGAGGACGTCCGGCTCGGCCGCACGGTCGCCGTCAAGCTGCTCCGCGCCGATCTCGCCGAGGACCCGGTCTCCAAGGCCCGCTTCACGCGCGAGGCGCAGTCCGTCGCGGGCCTCAACCACCATGCGATCGTCGCCGTGTACGACTCCGGCGAGGACGTGGTGGCCGGCCAGTCCGTGCCGTACATCGTGATGGAGCTGGTCGAGGGCCGCACCATCCGCGACCTGTTGATCAGCGCCGAGGCCCCGGGCCCCGAGCAGGCGCTCATCATCGTCTCCGGCGTCCTGGAGGCGCTGGCCTACTCGCACCAGCACGGCATCGTGCACCGCGACATCAAGCCGGCGAACGTCATCATCACCAACACCGGTGCGGTGAAGGTGATGGACTTCGGCATCGCGCGCGCCCTGCACGGCGCGCAGTCGACGATGACCCAGACCGGCATGGTCATGGGCACCCCGCAGTACCTCTCCCCGGAGCAGGCGCTCGGCAAGGCCGTCGACCACCGCTCCGACTTGTACGCCACGGGCTGTCTGCTCTACGAACTGCTCGCGCTGCGGCCCCCGTTCACCGGCGAGACCCCGCTCTCGGTCGTCTACCAGCACGTCCAGGACACGCCGATCCCGCCGTCCGAGGTCGCCGACGGCGCGCCGCCGGAGCTCGACGGGCTGGTCATGCGCTCCCTCGCGAAGGACCCGGACGACCGGTTCCAGAGCGCCGAGGAGATGCGCGGCCTGATCCAGTACGGCCTGCAGATGCTGCAGCAGCAGGGCAGTCACACGGGCGCGTGGAACACCGGCCCGGTCGCGATCCACGAGGGCCCGGGCACGCCGAGCGGCGGCACCGCCGCCACGGCCGCGCTCGGTCACCCGATGCACGGCGACACCTCGCAGGGCCCGCTCCTGCCGCCGGCCAATCCGCACGACGGCGGGGTCGGCGGTTACGACGGCGGCGGTTACGGCGGTCAGGGCGGCTACGGCGGCAAGAACGGCGGCGGGCGCGGCAAGGTGCTGCTGTTCGTCGCGCTCGCGCTGATCGCGATCGTGGCCGGCGTCGTGTACGCGATCGACCGGGCGAACGAGAAGGGCGGCGGCACGACCGACAACCCGCCGGTCACCACCACGCCTTCCACGCCGGAGACGACGCCCTCGCCGTCCGACCAGGAGTCCGACACGACGGACGAGCCGGACACGTCGACCGGCGGCGACCAGGACACCTGGACGCCGTCGTACACGCCGCCGCCGAAGCCGAGCTTCACGCAGTCGCCGACGGACGAGCCGACGTCCACCGACCCGGGGACCGTCGACGGCGGCACCGACTCGGGCAACACCGGGGAGCCGACGGACACGCCGACGGAGCCCACGGAGCCGACCGACGGCGGGGCCGACAACGGCGGCAACACGGGTACGACCAACGGCAGTACGGGCGAACCGGGCACGGCCGGCGAGCCGACGGGCGCGGCGCGCTGACTGTTCGTCAAGTCGTGTGCAGATCGTCCGGTTGATCGTTCGTCAACCCGACGACAGCCTCACCCGGTGAACGCGTCGCGTACCGCGTCGTACTCACGGGTCCACCAGACCGCCAGGGCCGACACCGCGGGAAACTGCGGGTCGGCCCTTCGGTCGTGCAGCTGGTAGCGCCAGCGCAGTATCCAGAAGTCGTTGAGCCGTTCCCACCACACCCGGTGCACCGCCGCGGCGAGTTCGGCCGCGTCCGCCCCGGCGGCCCGCCGGTAGGCCCGCGCGTACGCGCGTACCTTCGGCAGGGCCAGCCGGCCGGTGGGCTGGACGAAGAAGATGGCGGCGGCCCGGACCGCCTCCTCGGCCCGCGGCTGGACGCCGAGCCGGTCCCAGTCGACGATCGCGGCCGGCTCCGCACCGCGGTAGAGCAGGTTCAGCGGGTGGAAGTCGCCGTGCACCCAGCCGCCCGCGGCGGCCGGCGGGGGCCTGCGGTGCGCGTGCTCGGCGAGCAGGGCGCGGCGCTCGGCGAGCCGGTGCTCGGCGAGCTCGTCGAAGCCGTCGCGGGGCAGGTGCGTGCGGGCGAGGCGCAGCAGTTCGTCGACGACCCGGACGGTCTGCTCGGGGTCGGCGCTCTCGTACGCGCCGCCCGGCGGCGGGGCCTCCATCACCTGGGCCAGGCACGTGTGGACATGGCCGAGCAGCGCGCCCAGGCGGCGCGAGCCGGCGGCGGTGAGCTGGGCGCCGTCGCGGTGCCGGCCCTCGATCCAGGGGTGCAGGGCGTAGCAGCGGCCGCCGATGACGGCGACGGTGCGGCCGGCGGCGTCGGCGAGCGGCGGGGCGACGGGCAGGCCGAGGGCGTGCAGGCGCTGGGTGGCCCGGTGTTGGCGGGTGATCGTGTCCCGGTCGGCGGTGGGGGCGTCCAGATGCTGCTTGAGGAAGTACGCGCCCCGGGTGGTGGCGAGCCGGTAGCCGCGGTTGAGCAGGCCCTGGGTGACGGGTTGGCAGGAGAGCGGTTCGCCGGCGTCCGCGTAGCGGCGCAGCAGGGCGCCGACGGGCGGAGCGAGCGTTGCAGATGAGCGCGGCACCCGTCAGATGTTAGATCACCCGGTGTGGCGGAAAAGTCGCTCTCCGGAATTGACGACGGCGGTCCCGTGCGCCGGCGTGTGGTCCAGGGCGTGCACGGTCGCGAACTGCGGCTCCAGGTGCAGATAGACCGCCTCGAACGGCTCGCCGTCCTCCTGCCGGGGCAGCGGCCCGAAGGCCGTCAGCTGCGCCGCGGTCGGCTCGACGATCGTCGCCGTCCCGGTGAGCTGTACCGACCATTCGTCCGCGGCGCCGGAGCCGAAG
This sequence comes from Streptomyces sp., assembly GCF_036566765.1. GTDB lineage: Bacteria > Actinomycetota > Actinomycetes > Streptomycetales > Streptomycetaceae > Streptomyces. Next base: position 9,708 of record NZ_DATCVQ010000602.1, on the reverse strand, counting down.
TTGTCCGCCCCGTACGCGACGACGCCGCCGTCGCAGGCCTCGTGGCAGCCGAGGCCGCGGTGCAGCCGCAGGAGGACCCGTCCGTCGTCGACGAGGTGCCGGGCGGGCGCGACGAAGGGCATCGCCCGCATGCTGGTGGCGACCCGGCCGTGCGTCGCACGGGTCAGCAGCTCGATGGCGCGCGCTTCGTCGGCGGAGGCGGAGGCGTCGGAGGGCATGGCATCCACCCTCCGCCGCCGGACGGGCCCCGCGGAAGGGGCCCTGGCCCCGGTCCGGCCGGGACGTTGGTCCCGAACCAGGGTCCTTCAGCCCCGTTCGGCCTGCCGGCGCGCCACGTACGCGGCGGCCTGGGAGCGGCGCTCCATGCCCAGCTTCGACAGAAGGCTGGAGACATAGTTCTTGATCGTCTTCTCGGCGAGGTGCAGCCGCTCGCCGATGACCCGATTGGTCAGGCCCTCGCCGATCAGGTCGAGGATCCGACGTTCCTGGTCGGTCAGGCTGTCGAGCTTGTCGTCGCCCTTCGGCTTGTTCCCGTCGCGCAGCCGCTCCAGGACCTTGCCGGTGGCCACCGGGTCGAGCAGCGACTTTCCGGCTGCCACGTCCCGTACCGCCGAGAGCAGCTCGTTGCCGCGGATCGCCTTGAGGACATAACCCGAGGCCCCGGCCATGATCGCGTCGAAGAGGGCCTCGTCGTCGGCGTACGAGGTGAGCATCAGGCATTTGATGTGCTCGTTCTGCGAACGGACCTCGCGGCAGACCTCGACCCCGCTGCCGTCCGGCAGCCGCACGTCGAGCACCGCCACGTCGGGGGTCGTCGCGGGGATCCTGACCAGGGCGTCCGCGGCCGTTCCGGCCTCGCCGACCACCTCGATGTCGGATTCCACGGACAGCAGCTCGTGGACCCCGCGGCGCACGACTTCGTGGTCGTCCAGCAGAAATACCGTGATTTTTCCATCTTCAGGCACGAGGGCAGTCTCACATATTGGCTCTTCCCGCGCCCGGGGTGTGCGGGATAACGTGCCGGTGTTCCGGCGGCCTGCAAGGCTGTTACCAGTGATTTCTCGATTTACTTGGAAATCCAAGCAAAATCGCAGGTCAAATGGGGTTTCGCAGTAATGTGGAGCTCTGGGTAACGTGCTTATGACAGGGCGCTCGCCGGGGCACCTGTCACGCCCGACCCCGGCCGCGTCGCACCCACCCCGTGCGCGGGCACGGATAAGGCGAGCCGCACTGGCCATGCCCGGCGAACCCGGGGGCCGGACCGACGGAGGAGCACGCACGTGACCGTGGAGAGCACTGCCGCGCGCAAGACGACGCGACGCAGCAGCGGCACCAAGCGCACCACCAGCGCGAGCGCGAAGAAGGCACAGGCTTCCGGAACCTCGGAGCCCGAGCTCGTTCAGCTGCTCACGCCCGAAGGGGAGCGCGTCCAGCACCCCGAGTACGACATCGACCTGAGCGCCGACGAGCTGCGCGGCCTCTACCGGGACATGGTCCTCACCCGCCGCTTCGACGCCGAGGCCACCTCGCTGCAGCGTCAGGGCGAGCTGGGCCTGTGGGCGTCGCTGCTCGGCCAGGAGGCCGCGCAGATCGGCTCCGCCCGGGCGCTGCGCGACGACGACTACGTCTTCCCGACCTACCGCGAGCACGGCGTCGCCTGGTGCCGCGGGGTCGACCCGACCAACCTGCTGGGCATGTTCCGCGGTGTGAACCACGGCGGCTGGGACCCGAACAGCAACAACTTCCACCTGTACACGATCGTCATCGGCTCGCAGACGCTGCACGCCACCGGCTATGCCATGGGCATCGCCAAGGACGGCGCGGACTCGGCCGTGATCGCGTACTTCGGCGACGGCGCCTCCAGCCAGGGCGACGTCAACGAGGCGTTCACGTTCTCCGCGGTCTACAACGCCCCGGTCGTGTTCTTCTGTCAGAACAACCAGTGGGCGATCTCCGAGCCCACCGAGAAGCAGACCCGCGTCCCGCTCTACCAGCGCGCCAGCGGCTTCGGCTTCCCCGGGGTCCGGGTCGACGGCAACGACGTCCTGGCCTGCCTCGCGGTCACCCGCTCGGCCCTGGAGCGCGCCCGGCGCGGCGAGGGCCCGACGCTGGTGGAGGCGTTCACCTACCGGATGGGCGCGCACACCACCTCCGACGACCCGACGAAGTACCGCCGGGACGAGGAGCGCGAGGCCTGGGAGGCCAAGGACCCGATCCTGCGCCTCAAGGCGTACCTGGAGCGCGAGGGGCACGCCGACGCGGCGTTCTTCGACGCGCTGGAGGCGGAGAGCGAGACGCTCGGCAAGCGCGTCCGCGAGGGCGTCCGCGCCATGCCCGACCCGGATCACATGGCGATCTTCGAGAACGTGTACGCGGACGGGCATGCGCTCGTCGACGAGGAGCGCGCGGAGTTCGCCGCCTACCAGGCGTCCTTCGCGGACGGAGGGGCCGAGTAATCATGGCTGTTCAGAAGCTTCCCCTGGCCAAGGCGCTCAATGAGTCGCTCCGCAAGGCCCTGGAGACCGACCCCAAGGTCCTGATCATGGGCGAGGACGTCGGCAAGCTCGGCGGCGTCTTCCGGGTCACCGACGGGCTGCAGAAGGACTTCGGCGAGGACCGGGTCATCGACACCCCGCTCGCCGAGTCCGGCATCGTCGGCACCGCGATCGGCCTGGCCCTGCGCGGCTACCGCCCGGTCGTGGAGATCCAGTTCGACGGCTTCGTCTTCCCCGCGTACGACCAGATCGTCACCCAGCTCGCGAAGATGCACGCCCGCGCGCTCGGCAAGGTCAAGATGCCGGTCGTCGTCCGCATCCCGTACGGCGGCGGCATCGGCGCCGTCGAGCACCACTCCGAGTCCCCCGAGGCGCTCTTCGCGCACGTCGCGGGCCTCAAGGTGGTCTCGCCGTCGAACTCCTCCGACGCGTACTGGATGCTCCAGCAGGCCATCCAGAGCGACGACCCGGTCATCTTCTTCGAGCCCAAGCGCCGCTACTGGGACAAGGGCGAGGTCGACACCGAGGCCATCCCGGGCGAGCTGCACCGCGCCCGCGTCGCCCGCGAGGGCACGGACCTCACGCTGGCCGCGTACGGCCCGATGGTGAAGGTCTGCCTGGAGGCCGCCGCGGCCGCCCAGGAGGAGGGCAAGTCCGTCGAGGTCCTGGACCTGCGCACGGTCTCCCCGATCGACTTCGAGGCCATCCAGACCTCGGTCGAGAAGACCCGCCGTCTTGTCGTCGTCCACGAGGCCCCGGTCTTCTTCGGCTCCGGCGCGGAGATTGCCGCCCGGATCACCGAGCGCTGCTTCTACCACCTCGAGGCCCCGGTCCTGCGGGTCGGCGGCTACCACGCGCCGTATCCGCCGGCGCGCCTGGAGGAGGAGTACCTGCCGGGCCTGGACCGGGTGCTCGACGCCGTCGACCGCTCGCTGGCGTACTAGGAGAGCCCCGTGACCATCCGCGAATTCAAGATGCCCGACGTGGGCGAGGGCCTCACCGAGGCCGAGATCCTCAAGTGGTACGTCAAGCCCGGTGACACGGTCTCCGACGGGCAGGTCGTCTGCGAGGTCGAGACGGCCAAGGCCGCCGTCGAGCTGCCGATCCCCTTCGACGGGACCGTGCACGAGCTGCGCTTCCCCGAGGGCACGACGGTCGACGTCGGCGAGGTCATCATCTCGGTGAACGTCGGCGGCGCCGCGCCCGCCGAGGCTCCCGAGCAGGTCGCCGCCCCGGTGGCGGCCCCGGCTCCCGAGGAGGAGGCCGAGCCGCAGGGCCGTCAGCCGGTCCTGGTCGGCTACGGCGTCGCCGCGACCTCCACCAAGCGCCGCGCGCGCAAGAGCGACACGGTGCCGGCGCAGGCCGCCGCGGTGTCCGGCCTGGCCGCCGCGGCGATCCAGGGCGAGCTCAACGGGCACGGCGGCCTCGCCACGGCCGCCCGTCCGCTGGCCAAGCCCCCGGTGCGCAAGCTCGCCAAGGACCTCGGCGTCGACCTGGCCACGGTCGTCCCCACCGGACCGGACGGGATCATCACCCGCGAAGACGTCCACGCGGCCGCCGCTCCGGCCCCCGTGGCCGCGGCGCCCGCGCCGGTGGTCGAGGCCGCCCCCGCGCCGGCCCTCGCAGTGGCGTCCGACGCCCGGGAGACCCGGGTGCCGATCAAGGGCGTGCGCAAGGCGACGGCGGCGGCGATGGTCGGCTCGGCCTTCACTGCGCCGCACGTCACCGAGTTCGTCACCTTCGACATCACGCGCACGATGAAGCTGGTCGAGGAACTCAAGTCCGACAAGGACATGGCGGGCCTGCGGGTGAACCCGCTGCTCCTCATCGCCAAGGCCGTCCTGGTCGCCGCCAAGCGCAACCCGGAGATCAACGCGGCCTGGGACGAGGCGAACCAGGAGATCGTGCTCAAGCACTACGTGAACCTGGGCATCGCCGCGGCCACCCCGCGGGGCCTGATCGTGCCGAACATCAAGGACGCGCACGCCCAGACCCTGCCGGAGCTGTCGCAGTCCCTGAGCGAGCTGGTCGCCACCGCCCGCGAGGGCAAGACGACCCCGGCGGCCATGCAGGGCGGCACCTTCACCATCACCAATGTCGGCGTCTTCGGCGTCGACACCGGTACCCCGATTCTGAACCCGGGCGAGTCCGCGATCCTCGCGGTCGGCGCGATCAAGCTCCAGCCCTGGGTCCACAAGGGCAAGGTGAAGCCGCGCCAGGTCACCACGCTGGCCCTGTCGTTCGACCACCGACTGGTCGACGGCGAGCTGGGCTCCAAGTTCCTGGCGGACATCGCCGCGATCCTGGAGCAGCCGAAGCGGCTGATCACCTGGGGCTGATGCCCTGGGATGGTCACCGGGGCTGATCGCCTGGGGCTGATGTCCTGGGCGTAACACGCGCCTATGTGACTGTTTCACGTGAAACAGGCCCGTCCGCGATGCGGACGGGCCTGTTTGATGCACCTCACTTGTATCTATGCTGTGTGCATGGCATCCGCACCCCCAGCCGCCGATCGCGTCTACATGCATGTCAAACAAGCAGTCCTCGACCGTCGTTACGAGGGCGGGACGCTGCTCACCGAGGGGGAGCTCGCCCAGGCCGTGGGGGTGTCGCGGACCCCGGTGCGGGAGGCGCTGCTCAAGCTGGAGATGGAAGGGCTGCTCAAGCTCTATCCCAAGAAGGGCGCGCTGGTGCTCGCCGTCTCCGCGCAGGAGATCGCCGACGTCGTCGAGACCCGGCTGCTCGTCGAGGAGTTCGCGGTGCGCCGGGCCATGCCCGCGTCGCCCGCGCTGATCGCGCGGCTCAAGGAGCTCCTGGAGGAGCAGAAGCGGCGCGCCGAGGCCGGGGACCTCGCCGAGGTCGCCGTCACCGACCGGTGCTTCCACGCCGAGATCGTCCAGCACGCCGGCAACCAGATCCTGGCCCGCCTCTACGACCAGCTGCGCGACCGCCAGCTGCGGATGGGCGTGGCCGTGATGCAGTCCCAGCCGGACCGCATCGCCAAGAACATCACCGAGCACGCCGAGATCCTGGAGCGGATCGAGGCGGGCGATGTCGAGGGCGCTGCGCACTGCGTCCGGCAGCACCTGAGCTGGGTCAAGGTCCTGGTCCGGGGTGAGGACCGGTGAGCGGCTCGTCCGGCTCCTCCGGCTCGCCCGGTCCCTCCGCCGCTCTCCCCGGCGACCCACCCGGCGGCAGCCGCGCCGCCCTCGTCTGGGGCGTCGGCGTCGCCGTCTACTTCGTCGCCGTCATCTTCCGTACGTCGCTGGGCGTCGCCGGTCTCGACGCCGCCGACCGCTTCGACGTCAACGCCTCCGCCCTGTCCACCTTCTCGATCCTCCAGCTGCTGGTCTACGCCGGCATGCAGATACCCGTCGGCCTCATGGTCGACCGGCTCGGCACCAAGAAGGTCCTGACGCTCGGCGTGGTCCTGTTCACCGTCGGCCAGCTGGGCTTCGCGCTCTCCCCCTCGTACGGCATGGCGCTCGCCGCCCGCGCGCTGCTCGGCTGCGGCGACGCGATGACGTTCATCAGCGTGCTGCGGCTCGGCTCCCGCTGGTTCCCGGCCCGGCGCGGCCCGCTCATCGGCCAGGTCGCCGCGCTCTTCGGGATGGCCGGCAACCTGGTCTCCACGATCCTGATCTCCCGGATGCTGCACGGCCTGGGCTGGACGGCGACCTTCGCCGGCAGCGCCGCCGCGGGCGTGCTCGTCCTCGTCCTGCTGCTGCTCTTCCTCAAGGACCACCCCGAGGGCCACGAGCCCGCGCCGGTCTCGCACGCCGGAGGCGCCTTCGTCCGCCGTCAGATCGCTCAGTCCTGGCGCGAACCCGGCACCCGCCTCGGCATGTGGGTGCACTTCACCACACAGTTCCCCGCCATGGTGTTCCTGCTCCTGTGGGGGATGCCGTTCCTCGTCGAGGCCCAGGGGCTCTCCCGGGAGACCGCCGGTGAGCTGCTCACCCTGGTGGTGCTCTCCAACATGGTGGTGGGCCTGGCGTACGGGCAGATCGTGGCCCGACACCATGCGGCCCGGACCCCGCTCGCCCTCGGAACGGTCGCCACGACCGCGCTGCTGTGGGCGGCCACCTTGGCGTACCCCGGTGACCGGGCGCCGATGTGGCTGCTCGTCACACTGTGCGTGGTGCTCGGCGCCTGCGGGCCCGCGTCGATGATCGGCTTCGACTTCGCCCGGCCGGCCAACCCGCCGGAGCGTCAAGGCACCGCCTCAGGCATCGTCAACATGGGCGGTTTCGTCGCCTCGATGACGACGCTGCTCGCCGTCGGCGTGCTACTGGACGCGACCGGCGACGACTACCGGATCGCGTTCTCGTCGGTCTTCGTGCTCCAGGCGCTGGGCCTCACGCAGATCCTGCGGCTGCGGGGCCGTACCGCCCGCCGTGAGCGGGAACGGCTGGTGGCCAGCCGGGTCGAGGCCGTGCACGTCCCGGTCTGACCGAAGAGCCGTGCCTGGCCCGGCCCCTCGGGTCAGGGGGTGACCGCGAAGTTGTCCAGGATCGCCTGCGCCAGCTCCGCGTCGCCCTCGACCTTGACCCGGTCCACGACCGCCGCCGGACGGATCCGTCCGCAGGCGAGGCGGACGTACGTCTCCCAGTCCAGCGCCAGCGTCGCCGCCGGCCCCAGCGACGGCGCCCCGTCCACCGTCCCGCGGCCGTCCGCGTCCACCCGCACCGTCCGCAGGAACTCCACCGGACCGTGCACGTCGAAGACGACGGCCGAGTTCGCCGGCGCGCCCGCGTCCTTCGCGACCACCTTCGGCAGCGCTTCGAGGAGCACGTCCCGGACCACCTGCGCACCGGGCGAGTCCAGGTTGCCCGGCTTGTTGAAGGTGATCCGCAGGTCCTGCTCGTGCACCCAGACGTCGAAGGCGCGCATCCGGTACGCCAGTTCCAGCGACTGCTCCGCGCCGAGCGGGGCGCGGACCTTGTGGTCCGGCTGCCGGTTCTCGTTGCGCAGCTGACGGGCCCGGCGGATCAGCACGTACTCCAGCTCGGAGGTCATCTCCGGGGCGGTGTGGTGCCGCCGCACATCGACCTGCATCTCCATGTAGCGGGAGAACTCACTGCGCACGTGGTAGAGATCGCGCGGCAGGGAGTGAATGGGCCGCGGGTCGCCCAGCATCTCGCACTCCATGCCGATGACATGGGAGACGATGTCGCGCACCGACCAGCCCGGGCAGGGCGTCGCCCGGTTCCATTCGCCTTCGACGAGCGGCTGCACCAGCTCGGCTATCGCTTCGATGGAGTGGGTCCAGGCGTCGGCGTAGGTCTGAAGGCTGGGATGGACGGTCACGGGACCCCTCGGCGGTTCTGCGGTGCGCGGGCTGAAAACAAGTCGGCGTGGGAGGTTCGGACGCTAAGTTACGCTGCCCGAAGGCACCCCGGCAGTGCTTTCGTGTGACGATCGTAGGCCCGTGTTGACGGCTCGAATGCCAGGACGGTGGTAGTGTGCGCGCCTCGCTGATCCAGATCGCAGTAGACCCGGACGAACCGGTCAATGCGCGTCGGGCGCGTGCGGCCGAAATGGTCCGCGCGGAGCGGGGGGCCGACCTCGTCGTGCTGCCCGAGCTCTGGCCGGTGGGCGCGTTCGCGTACGAGTCCTTCGCCGCCGAGGCCGAACCGCTGGACGGCCCCACCCATGAGGCGATGTCGGCCGCGGCGCGGGACGCCGGGGTCTGGCTGCACGCCGGATCGATCGTCGAGGCGGCGGCCGGGGAGCTGTACAACACCTCGCTCGTGTACGACCCCGACGGCGCGCGCGTCCGCACCTACCGCAAGATCCACCGCTTCGGCTTCGACAAGGGCGAGGCCGTGCTGATGGCCGCCGGCGAGGAGCTGGTGACCGTACCGCTGCCGGAGCTCACGCTCGGCGTCGCCACCTGCTACGACCTGCGCTTCCCGGAGCTGTTCCGCGGCCTGGTCGACGCCGGCGCGCAGGCCCTGGTCATTCCGGCAGGCTGGCCGGCCCGCCGCCGCGCCCACTGGACCCTGCTGGCGCAGGCCCGGGCCGTCGAGAACCAGGCGTACGTCCTGGCCTGCGGCACCGCGGGCACCCACGCCGGCGTCGAACAGGCCGGCCACTCGATCGCCGTCGACCCCTGGGGCGAGGTCCTCGCGGAGGCGGGCCCGGCCGAGGAGGTCCTGCGGGTCGACCTCGACCCGGCGAAGGTCACGACGACCCGGGAACAGTTCCCGGCGCTGAAGGACCGGGTGCTGGGGCTGGCGAGGCCGACGCTTCAGAAGTGACGTAGCTCGGAAGCGCCGGGTGCGCCGCGCGCCCACCGTGCGCCTCACCGCGCGATGTGCCGGTAGGCGACGACCTGGCCGTGCGGCGGCAGGGGCGCGGTGCGGACCCGGGCGCCGGGCCGGGGCGCCTCGATCACCTTGCCGTCGCCGACGTACAGCAGGACATGATGACCGTGATTCGTGATCACGAGGTCGCCCGGGGCGAGGCGGGCGCGGGCGGTACGGCTGCCGTCGTGGACCTGCGTGTACGTCGTGCGCGACACCTTCACGCCGGCGGCCCGCCACGCCCGCTGGACCAGACCGGAGCAGTCGTATCCGTACGGCCCCGTCCCGCCCCAGACGTACGGCTTGCCGAGCTGGGCCCGGGCGAACTGCACGGCCCGGTGCGCCTTGCCCTTGACGGCCTTCCCGGGCGGCGGAGTGGGCGTGACCCGGTCCGGTACGGCTCGGTCGGGTAACGCAGCGAGGCGCAGGCGCTCGCCCGCGTAGATCGTGGTCGAGGAGCCCAGGCCGTTCGCCTTCTGCAGGGCCGCCACCGTCGTGTGGTGACGCTGCGCCAGCGACCACAGGGTGTCCCCGGGGCGCAGCAGGACCGTTCGTACGGTCGTCGGCTTGGACGGCGCGGGTTCGGCTGCCGGCGGCGGATCGGCGGGGGCCTCGTCTGCCGGTTTCTGGGCGGGCGGTTGGAGGACGGTACTGGGGCGGGCGGCGGCCGGTGGGGCGTCGGGGAGCGCCGCCTGTGCCAGAACGACGCCGAACAGCACCGCCAGGACGCCCAGCACCGTGACGCCCGCGACCCGCAGCGCCGCCGTGGCGATCGACGCGGCCTCCGGCGGCAGCAGCCGGGCGACGACGGCCGCCACGCTCCACTCCGTCGGCGCCCCGTGCCGACCCCGGGCGCGGACCGAAGGCGCGGCGGGCGCGGAGGTCCGGCGGGGCGTGCCCGCCTG
>NZ_DATCVQ010000601.1:0-7913 GCF_036566765.1 Streptomyces sp. | reverse complement strand
GGACCGGGCAGCGGCTCCGGCCCGTCGTCGAACAGTGCGGGCCCGTACACCAGCGCCGCTCCCGCGACCGCCACCGCGCTCACCCCGGCCACCAGGACCCTGCGCGAGGGGCCGGGCCGCTTCCCGCCGCCCGCCGCCCGGACGGTGTTCATGACGCTCTTCATGGCGCTCACTGTGCGCCTGTACGAAGAGCACACCGAGGCGACGAACCCGAAGGCCCGGCGGGTTCACACCGATGGCCCCGAGTGCCACGCTGGAGCCATGGACGATCTTCGGACGGACGATCCCCGGCCGCACCCCGCCGCGCGGCTCCACGACCTCCTGCGCGCGGGCCTGCCCGCCGAGGCCCTGCACACCGACCCCGACGTCATGGCGTCCTACGCGCACGACATGGCGAGCTTCTGCCCGGCCGGCGCGCCCGCCGTCGTCGTGCTGCCGCGCACCGTCGAGCAGGTCCAGCACGTCATGCGGGTCGCGACCGAGCTGCGCGTCCCCGTCGTCCCGCAGGGCGCCCGCACCGGCCTGTCCGGCGCCGCCAACGCCTCCGACGGCTGCATCGTGCTGTCACTGGTGAAGATGGACCGGATCCTGGAGATCGACACGGTCGACCGGATCGCCGTCGTCGAGCCCGGCGTCGTCAACGCGGTGCTCTCGCGCGCCGTCGATGAGCTCGGGCTTTATTACCCGCCGGACCCGTCCAGTTGGGAGATGTGCACGATCGGCGGCAACATCGGCACCGCGTCCGGCGGCCTGTGCTGCGTCAAGTACGGGGTGACGGCGGAGTACGTGCTCGGCCTCGACGTCGTGCTCGCCGACGGCCGGCTGCTGTCCACCGGCCGGCGCACCGCCAAGGGCGTGGCCGGGTACGACCTCACCCGGCTCTTCGTCGGCTCGGAGGGAAGTCTGGGCATCGTGGTCAGGGCGGTCCTGGCGCTCAGGCCGCGCCCGCCGCAACAGCTCGTGCTCGCCGCCGAGTTCGGCTCGACGGCGGCCGCCTGCGCGGCGGTCTGCGCGATCATGGAGGCCGGCCACACGCCCTCGTTGCTGGAGATCATGGACCGCACCACGGTCCGGGCGGTCAACAAGCTGGCGAACATGGGTCTGCCGGACACCACCGAGGCGCTGCTGCTGTGCGCCTTCGACACTCCGGAACCGGCCGCCGACCTGGCCGCGGTCGGCGTGCTGTGCACCGCGGCCGGCGCCGCCGAGGTGGTCCCCGCCGAGGACGCGGCGGAGTCCGAACTCCTCCTCCAGGCCCGCCGGCTCTCGCTCACCGCCCTGGAGGCCGTGAAGCCGGCGACGATGATCGACGACGTGTGCGTGCCCCGCACCAAACTGGCCGCCATGCTCGACGGCACCGCCGCGATCGCCGCGAAGTACGACCTGACGATCGGCGTGTGCGCCCACGCGGGCGACGGCAACACCCATCCCGTCGTGTGCTTCGACCACACCGACGAGGACGAGGCGCGCCGGGCCCGTGAGTCCTTCGACGAGATCATGGCGCTCGGCCTGGAGCTGGGCGGCACGATCACCGGCGAGCACGGGGTGGGCACGCTGAAGAAGGAGTGGCTGGCACGGGAGTTGGGGCCGGTGGGAGTGGAGCTGCAGCGCGGGATCAAGCACACCTTCGACCCGCTGGGCCTCCTCAACCCCGGCAAGATCTTCTGACGCGTACGGACGCTCGTGCCCGGAGCCGGCCTCACAGCTCGCCGTCCTGAGACTCGTCCGACGGCCACGGGTCGCGCAGCCACAGGTCGTCCGCGATGGGGGCGCCTCCCTGCTCGAGCGAAGTCGAGAGCTCGGGGGACGGGGCCAGCAGCCGGGCGAGCCCGTCGTCGATGCCGAGCAGGTCGGCCTCGGCGCCGGGCGGGACCGCGTGCAGCGTCCGCTCCAGCCACGCGGACACCTGCGCCGTGGGGGCCTCCAGGAGCGCGTCCCCGTCCGGCGAGGACAGCGCCATCAGGACCACGCTGCGGCCCTCGACCTTCGTCGGCCAGATCCGCACGTCCCCGTGGCCGCACGGCCGGAACACGCCCTCGACGAGCAGCTCGCGGGCGAAGGTCCAGTTGACGGGGTGCTCCGAGCCGACATGGAAGGTGACGTGCACGGCGAACGGGTCGTCGGTGCGGTACGTCAGCAGCGCGGGCACGGGGATGCTGCGCTCGGGCGACAGCACCAGACGCAGTTCGAGCTCGCGCTCCACGACGGTGTTCTCGGTGTTGTTCTCGATGTTCCGCACGGTCCTGCTCCCTCGTCTCGTACGGGCCCCTCGCGGGCCCGCACGAGGAGAGAGCGGGGTGGTGACCGGTCATTACGCGACTTCCACGAACTTTCTCGAGAAATTTCTCGAGGGCTCGCCCGGCCTCGTCGGCAGCGTCGTCGGCGGTCCGCGGCGGTCCGCGGCGGCCCGGCGGCGCGTACGGCAGCGGTCCGGCGACACCCTAGGCCCGGTCACCCACGCTCGGCGACGGGAATCGGGGCGATGTCGCTCGAAGGCGGGCTTTCTGGCCTCCGGCTTCTTCCCCTCGCGGGGTTCTTCGTTACTGTCCTCCTTGGCAGCAGCGGTGTGTGACGGAACGGAGTCGGGGCAGTGGCTACTCCTCCAGGAGGCGGCGGGGAAGTACCCCAGGCCGGGTACTACCCGGACCCGTCCATTCCCGGGTATGTCCGGTACTGGAACGGCGCCGCCTGGGTACCCGGGACGAGCAGGCCCGCTCCCCAGGAGGGCGAGGCCCTGCCGGCGCCGCCCGCCTCGGCGATGCCGCCCGCCCCCGTCCTCGCCTCCCCGGCCCCCGCGCCGACCCCCGCGGTCGAGGAGACCGGGCCGATGTTCCTGGACGAGGAGCCGGTCGACGACGTACGGCCCGAGCCCGCCTCGGCCTGGCAGGCGGACGCCTCGCGCCAGTCCGGCTTCGGCGGCGAGCGGGACCAGAAGGTCTCCTGGGGCTCGCCCGAGCCGGCCGACCCGCGCGTCTCCCGTACGGACCCCCGGACGCCGGCCGACCAACCGCCGGCCGACCGGGCCCCCTCCGCCGAGCCGGCCGCCCCGGGCCGCCGGATCGCCGGCACCGTGCCCGGCAGCGGGGTGGTGCCCGCCGACCCGACGGGCGGCGCGCTGCCCGGCGTACGGCAGTCGCAGCCCGGTTCGGACGCGCCCGAGGGGACGGTCGCCATCCGGCGGCGTCCTCCGAGCGACGACGGCGGGACCATGACCATCCGCGCCCTCGGCGCGCAGGCGGCCAAGCCCGCGCAGTCCCAGGCCGCGCAGGCCCCGGCCGTACCGCAGACCGCCCAGCCGCAGGTCCCGCAGCAGGCCCAGCCGCAGGCGCAGCCCCAGCAGCAGGCCCCCGTCACCACCGGCCCCGGCGGCGGGTCCCCCTCCTGGGCGCAGCAGGTGCACCACCTGGCCCAGCCGGAGGCCCAGCAGCAACAGCAGCCGGTCATCCCGTGGAAGCCGCCGGTCGAGGATCCGTTCCTGAAGCACGCTCAGGCGCAGGCCGCCGCCCGGCCCGCCGCCCTCGGCAAGCGGTTCGCCGCCCGGCTGATCGACTCCGTCGTCCTCGGCGCGCTGGTCGGTGGTGCGTCGTTCCCCTTCGTGACCCAGGCCCTCGACCACATCGCCGACAAGATCGAGGCGGCCAAGCAGTCGGGCACCACGGTCCAGGTGTGGCTCCTGGACGGCACCACGTCGGTCCAGTTCGGCATCGCCTTCGGCATCCTCCTGGTCCTCGGCGTGCTGTACGAGGTGCTGCCCACCTCCAAGTGGGGCTGGACGCTCGGCAAGAAGGTCTGCGGCCTGGAGGTCCGGGACATCGAGGCGCACGAGCCGCCGGGCTTCGGGGCCGCGCTGCGCCGCTGGCTGGTCTACAGCGTCCTCGGGCTGCTCGTCCTCGGCGTGGTCAACGTGGCGTGGTGCCTGTTCGACCGCCCCTGGCGGCAGTGCTGGCACGACAAGGCGGCGCGCACCTTCGTCGCGGGCAAGTAGGCCGTCCCCCGAACGGGGGGCGAGGCGTTGCGGGGGCCGGGCGGCCGGGGTGCACTGCCCCCATGAGCAACGACCAGCCGCCGCCCGGCCAGCCGCCCGAAGAGGACCCGTTCCTCAAGAAGCCGCAGGACCCCACGCCGCCGGCGGGAGGTCCGTACGGCGGCGGTGGCTCCCCTTATGACAGCGCGCCGCCGCCCCCTCCGTACGGCTCACAGCCCTCCGGAGGCGGCGGCTACGGACCACCGGACCCCCTCTCGGGGATGCCGCCGCTCGCGGACTCGGGCCGGCGCATCCTCGCCCGGATCATCGACTGGCTGATCATCGCGGTGCCGCTGGCGATCATCGGCATTCCGTTCAACGTGTACGAGCGGACCACCGACAGCGACGACTTCGGTGACGCCATCAGTCAGACGAGTACCGGTAGTGGTCTGGTCTTCCAGCTCATCACCATCGTGGCGTACGTCGGCTACGACACCGTGATGGTCGCGAGGAACGGGCAGACCTTCGGCAAGAGGCTGATGAAGATGCGCGTGGCGATGCTCAACGACGGTTCGACGCCGCCGATGAACGCCTCGCTGATCCGCGCGGTCGTGCTCTGGCTGCCCGCGCTGATCTGCTGCGCCTGCCTCTGGCCGCTGCTCCTGCTGATCCTGATCCTCGTCGACAAGCCCTACAAGCAGGGTCTGCACGACAAGGCGGCCAAGACGGTGGTGGTCGCCACACCGCCGCAGTAAGCCGAAGTACGGGGGAGGGAGCTACGAACCGATCCGGGTGTCGGCCCCCGCGCTCACGTGCGCGGCCGGCACCCGGATCGCGTCGTTGTGCGCCGGAACGGGCGCCGCGGGCCGGGTCGCCCGCGCGCGGCGGCGCGACGCGACCGGCATGGTCAGCACGACCAGCAGGCCGAGGAGGAGCGAGGCCACGCCGATCAGGGCGATGCCCGGTCCCGTGGTCGCGCGGGAGAGAAGAAGCAGGGCGACGGTCGCGAAGACGACGGTGGCCGAACCGTAGGCGAGCTGTGCGGCATTGGGACGCGGCATGACGGGTCCAGTCCTCGAAGCAAGGGTGCATCGGTCGGGGTGACTCGCACGGGGTCGCACTCTCGGGCGACTCTACGACGGGGCATGCCCGAGCGGAACCGATGGTAAGCGTGACCTAACCCACGGTGCCGGTGCACAGGGGGGCGCACCGAGTCACTGCCACCGTCAATTGCCCCGTTCAATGCGCCTGTTGTTCGATACTCTCGACAGCTCCCGCGACGTGATCTTCGTCCGGATATCGGGAATCCGCTCCTGCATAGTGCAGTTGGCCTGTTCAAGTCAAGGTCTGTCTTTTCTTCCTCAACTCCGGTCGAATGTCGTCACTTGTGACGTGCGACCCCGGCCGCGGACACCCCACCTTCGGTCCGCGCGGAGGGCGGGTCGCCGGGGAGGACATACACCAAGTGACCAACAGACGACGGGCGATCAGAGCGTCCGCAGTCGTCGTGGCGCTCGCGGCCACCGCCGCCACCGCCTCGACTTTCGCCAGTGCCTGGGCCGAGGACAGGGGCCCGACCGCGCCGGCAGGCATCGAGCGCCAGGACCCGGCTCCGGGTTCCGGCGCGGACAAGACGACGGTCGACCACGACCTCGACGGTCCGTACAGCAAGCAGCAGGAGCAGCAGCGCAAGGCCGCCCTGGAGCAGGTGCTCTCGGGCGAGTCCAAGGTCGAGCGCCGCGGGGGCTCCCAGGTCGTCAAGCTCGACAGCAAGAAGTACGTCGAGCTGGGCCGGGAGAAGACCGACAAGATCTTCACCATCCTCGTGGAGTTCGGCGACGAGGTCGACAACACGACCCTGGTCGACCGCAAGGACGACGAGACCCCGGACCTGAAGCCGAAGTACGGCGGCGAGCCCGGCCCGCTGCACAACCGGATAGCCGAGCCGGACCGTTCGAAGAACAACTCGACGGCCTGGCGGAAGGACTTCAACCAGCAGTACTTCCAGGACCTGTACTTCGGCACCGGCAAGGACGCCAAGGGGCAGCCCAAGCAGTCCCTGAAGACCTACTACGAGAAGACCTCCTCGGGCCGGTACTCGGTCGAGGGCGGCGTCTCGGACTGGGTCAAGGTCAAGTACAACGAGGCCCGTTACGGCTCGAACTACTGCGGCCAGAGCAACTGCTCCAACGTCTGGGACACGGTCCGCGACGGTGTCACCGCCTGGGTCGCCGACCAGAAGGCCAAGGGCAAGAGCGACGCCGCGATCAAGGCCGAGATGGCCCAGTACGACCAGTGGGACCGGTACGACTTCGACGCCGACGGCAACTTCAACGAGGCCGACGGCTACATCGACCACTTCCAGATCGTCCACGCGGGCGAGGACGAGTCGGCCGGCGGCGGCGCTCAGGCGACCGACGCCCTGTGGGCCCACCGCTGGTACGCCTACGGCACCGACGCGGGCAAGACCGGTCCGGCGAACAACAAGTCCGGCGGCACGCAGATCGGCGACACCGGCATCTGGGTCGGCGACTACACGATGCAGCCCGAGAACGGCGGCCTCGGCGTCTTCGCCCACGAGTACGGCCACGACCTCGGTCTGCCGGACCACTACGACACCGCGGGCGGCGAGAACTCCACCGGGTTCTGGACCCTCATGTCGTCCGGCTCCTGGCTGGGCACCGGCAAGGACTCGATCGGCGACCTGCCCGGCGACATGAACGCCTGGGACAAGCTGCAGCTGGGCTGGCTGAACTACTCCAAGGTCCACGACTGGCAGCGCGCCACCAAGACCACCCACACGCTGGGCGTCTCGGAGTACAACACCAAGAACCCGCAGGCGCTCGTCGTCGAGCTGCCGAAGAAGGACGTCACCACCGATGTCGTGGCCCCCGCCGAGGGTGCCACCCAGTGGTGGAGCAACATGGGTGACGACCTCAAGAACACCCTGACCCGCCCCGTCGACCTGACCGGCAAGACGAAGGCCTCCCTGGAGCTCCAGGGCTGGTACGACATCGAGCTGGACTACGACTACCTCTACACCGAGGTGTCGACGGACGGCGGCGCCAACTGGACCGCCGTGGACGGCACCGCCGACGGCAAGGCGCTCCCGCGCGACGCGGCCGGCAACCCGGCGCTGACCGACGTCTCCGGCGCGCACAAGAAGCTCGTCTACAACCTGGACGCGTACGCGGGCAAGAAGGTCGACCTCCGCTTCCGCTACCAGACGGACGGCGGCGCGGGCGGCAAGGGCTTCACGGCCGACGCCATCACGCTGACCGCCGACGGCGCCACCGTCTTCTCCGACAACGCGGAGAACGGCGACAACGGCTGGGCCGCGAAGGGCTTCTCGCGCGTCGGCAAGGGCTTCACGAAGTCGTACGAGCAGTACTACATCGCGGAGAACCGCCAGTACGTCTCGTACGACGCCACCCTCAAGGTCGGCCCGTACAACTTCGGTTACACGGGCGACAAGTCGAGCTGGGTCGAGCACTACCCGTACCAGAACGGTCTGCTCATCTGGAAGTGGGACCTGTCCCAGAAGGACAACAACACCTCCCAGCACCCGGGCCAGGGTCTGATCCTCCCGATCGACTCCCACCCGAGCCCGATCAAGTGGTCGGACGGCACCCTGCCGCGCAACCGCGTCCAGGCGTACGACTCGCCGTTCACGATCGCCCGCACGGACGGCTTCCAGCTGCACAAGGCCGGCGTCGGCACGTGGATCCCGTCGCAGGCCGGCAACCCGGTCTTCGACGACCGCAAGGGTACGTACTGGTACAAGGAGACCGAACGGGCCGGTGTCCAGGTAACTGACACCAACACCAAGATTCAGGTCGTCAAGGAGCCGCTGAACGGCCAGACGGTCACCGTCCAGGTGGGTCCGTCGACCAAGTAACTCGCATCACCGCAGGTCAAAGCGTGATCGGCCGTCGCCCTCTAGCGGGCG
>NZ_DATCVQ010000600.1:0-25264 GCF_036566765.1 Streptomyces sp. | reverse complement strand
CCCTCCAGGGCCAGCGCGACCGCCCGCGGGTCGCCGGTGGACCGGGCCGCCGCGAGCCCCTCCAGCTGGAGCTCGCGCGCCCCGGCCGCGTCCCCGCGCAGCTCCGCGGCGAAGCCCAGCTCGGCGAGGACGAGGGCGGGCATGCCCAGCTCGTACCGCATCCGGCGGTGCAGCGCGAGGACACTGCGCATGTGCGCCTCGGCGGTGTCCAGATCGCCCTCCCGCCGGGCCCCCATCCCGAGCCCGATCTCCGCGAACAGCTCCCCGAACCGGTCCGACTGCTCGATCGCCAGCCGCCGCGCGCGCTCGTGGAACTCGCGCGCCCTCGGGTAGTCCCGCATCAGCAGCGCGATCCGCCCGAGCCCGGCCAGGTGGAAGGAGACCTGCGGCCACAGCCCGAGGTCCTCCGCGATCCGCAGCCCGTCCCGGTAGAGCCTGCCGGCCTGTCGGTAGTCGCCGTCGACCTCGGCGAGCGTCTCCAGCGGCACCATCGCCTGCAACTGCCCCCACCGGTCGCCGAGCTCCCGGAAGATCTCCAGACTCTGCTCGCCGTCCCGGCGCATCGCGCTCACGTCCCCGCGCAGCTTGGCGTGGAACGCGCGGCTGCTCAGCGCCGCCGCCGTGCCCCACCGGTCGCCGTGCGAACGGAACGTGGCCAGCGCCCGGTTCAGCAGTTCCTCGCTCGGCCCCAGGTCGCCGATGCCGTACAGATTGGTGCCGAGGAACCACTCCGCCCGGGCCCGGGCCTGCGCGTCGTCGACCTGCTCGTACGGCAGCAGCGCCGCGCGGTACTCCGCCAGCGGGTCCGCGCTTCCGCCGAGCGCAAGGGTGAACCCGCCCCGCCAGGCGGTCGCCCGGGCCGCGGCGGCGACCGGCGCGTCCGGGCCGAGCGAGAGCGCCGCGGTCAGCGCGCGCTTCGCCTCGTTGGCGCGGCCGCGCAGATGCCAGTACCAGGTCAGCGCGTTGGTCAGGCGGAGCGCGCACGCCGCGTCCCCGGCCCGTACCGCGCTGTCCAGGGCGCTGCGCAGATTCGCGTTCTCCGCGTCGAGCCGGCGCAGCCACTGCCGCTGGCTGTGGTCGCGCAGATGGCCCTCGGCCCGCTCGGCCAGGTCCGTGTAGTGCAGCCGGTGGCGGCGCTGCAGGTCCTCCTGCTCGCCGGTGTCCCGCACCTGCTCCAGGCAGTACGCGGCGACCGACTCCAGCATCCGGTAGCGCGGCCCGTCCACGCCGTCCGCCATCACGACCAGCGAGCAGTCCACCAGGCGGGCCAGCAGGTCGAGCACCTCGAACCGGTCCAGGTCGTCCCCGGCGCAGGTCTCCTCGGCGGCCGCGAGCGTGCAGCCGTCCGCGTGCACCGCAAGGCGGCGCAGCACCGCGCGCTCCTGCTCGCCGAGCAGCTCCCAGCTCCAGTCGATGACCGCGCGCAGGGTGCGCTGTCGGGCCGGCGCGGTGCGCGTCCCGGCCGCGAGCAGATGCAGCCGGTCGTCGAGCCGTGCGTCCAACTCCCGTACGCCCAGGGCTCGTACGCGCTTGGCGGCCATCTCCAAGGCCAGCGGGATGCCGTCCAGGCGGCGGCAGATCGACACGACCGCCTCGGCGGTCGACTCGTCCAGGACGAAGTTCGGCGCGGCCGCCGCGGCCCTCTCGACGAACAGCTCCACGGCGCTGAACCGCAGCAGGTCCGTGGGGGAGAGGCCTGCGGACGGCTCGGGTCGCAGCAGCGGCTCGACCTCCCGGAGGAATTCCCCGGTCACGCCAAGCGGCATCTGACTGGTCGCCAGAATTCGTAGCGCCGGGCTGACTTTGAGCAGTTCCTCGGCCAACTCGGCGACCGGCTCGCTGACATGCTCGCAGTTGTCGAAGACCAGCAGTGTCGGCTGCCCGCCGATCGCCTGCGCCATCCGGTCGACCGGGGTGAGCGGCCCCTGCCCGGGCAGCGCCACGATGTCGTCCCGCACGCCGAAGAGCGAGGCGACGGCTTCGTACACGTCGGACGGCGATCCGGCGGGACCGTGCCGCTCGGGCCCGGCGTCGCGGCCGGGCCTCGCGTCGAGCGCCGCGAACTCGGCGAGCCGCACCCCGCCGGGGAACCGGGTCCCGAGCCGCGCCGCCGTCGCGAGCGCGAGCTGCGTCTTGCCGACGCCGCCGGAGCCGGTCAGCGTCACCAGCCGGTGCGCGTCGAGGAGTTCGGCGAGCTCGCCGATCGCCTCGTCGCGGCCGATCAGCTCGGTCAGCGCGCTCGGCATGTTCGTCGCGGGGCGGGCCGCGCTGGTCGCGGGCGAGGGCGCGGCGGCGAGCGCGGGGTCCTGGGTCAGGATCGCCTGGTGCAGAGCGGCCAGCTCCGGGCTCGGGTCCAGGCCCAGCTCCTCGGCGAGCCGGGTGCGCAGATCCGCGTAGCTGCCGAGCGCCGCGCTCTGCCGGCCGGCCAGGTACAGGGCCCGTACGTGCGCGGTGCGCAGCCGCTCCCGAAGCGGGTGCAGCGCGACCAGGTCGCCCAACTCGTCCGCGACCAGCGCGTGTTCGCCCAGGTCGAGCCGGGCCTCGGCCTGCTCCTCCAGGGCGGTGAGCCGCTGCTCCTCAAGGCGGTCGCGCGCGGCGCGGGCGAACTCCTCGTCGGCGAAGTCGGCGTAGGCGGGCCCGCGCCACACCGCGAGCGCGTCGGCCAGCAGCCCGGCCCGGGCCCGCGGGTCCTCGGCGGCCCGCGCCCGGGCGGTCAGGTCCTGGAAGCGGCCCGCGTCCACGGCGTCGGAGTCGACGCGCAACTGGTACGCCTGCCCCTGCGAGATCACCAGGTCCCGGCCGCCCTGTTCGACGGACTCCAGGGCCCGGCGCAGCTGCCAGACCTTGTTCTGCAGCGCGCCGGCGGGATTGCTCGGGAGCTTCTCGCCCCACAGCTCGTCGACCAGCCGGTCCGCGGAGACCGGGCGTCCGTGGTGCACCAGCAGACAGGCCAGCAACGCACGCACCTTGAGCTCCGGAACCCGTACCGGCCGGCCTTCGGCCGACCACACTCCCAAGGGACCGAGCACTCCGAAACGCATGTGATCACGTTATCAAGCGGCCGCGGGCCGGAAGCGGCCGTGGGCCGGAACCGGAATCGGCCGGGGCAGCACCGGACTCGGGCCGGGGAGCCGACCGAGAGCGGACCGAGAGCCGGCCGGGAGCGGGCGCGGGCAGCGTGGGCGCCCTTGAGATCCCCGACCGTGAAGGAGCACCCGGGATGTCCCCGCAGAGCGTGCGAGTGGCCGTCGTCATCGGCAGCATCCGGACCGGTCGCTTCGGACCCACCCCGGCCAACTGGATCGCCGCCGAGGCGGCTCGGCGGGACGACATGGAGGTCGACGTGATCGACCTCGCCAAGGTCTGGCTGCCGGACGTGCTCGGCGACCGCGGCCCCGACCCGGACACCACCGACGTCGCCCCCGCCCCGCAGGCGGTGCTCGACCTGGCCCCGTGGCTGGCCGCCGCCGACGCCTTCATCATCGTCACCCCCGAGTACAACCACAGTTATCCGGCGTCGCTGAAGAACGCCATCGACTGGTACGTCGACGAGTGGAAGGCCAAGCCGGTCGCCTTCGTCTCGTACGGCGGGATCGCCGGCGGCATGCGCGCGGTCGCCCATCTGCGCGAGGTCTTCCCTGCACTGCACGCCGTCACCGTCCGCGACGCCGTCGCCTTCCCGGACTACTGGGAGCTGTTCGACGACGAGGGCCGGCTCAAGGATCCGCAGCGCTGCGAGGCGGCCGCCCGGACGATGCTCGACCAGCTCGCCTGGTGGGGCCGCACCCTCCGCACGGCCCGCGAGGAAAGTCCGTACCCCGGCTGACCGGCGCGTATGTCGGGCGGCCTGACCTGACACACACCCCGGCGGCGCCTTGAGGGCGAACATCCGCGGAACCAGACTCTTTTGTGGGAGCCCAGGTGAACTCTCTCCACCGCAAGGAATTCACAGAGGAGTCGATCGTGACCGATCCGGCGAACGAGAAAGCCCCGGAGAAGACGGAGTGCCGGATCTGCGGCGGCGCCGTGGAGGAATTCTTCGACTTCGGCCGGCAGCCCGTCTCGGACTCCTTCGTGACGCCCGAGACGGCCGGCCGGGAATTCTACTTCCGGCTCGCCGCGGGAATCTGCGCCGACTGCACGATGGTGCAGCTGATCGAGGAGGTCCCCCGGGAGCAGATGTTCCACGAGGACTACCCGTACCGCTCCTCCCAGTCCGCGGTCATGCACCGGCACTTCGAGGAGTACGCCCAGCGGCTCCTGGCGACCGAGCTGGCGGGCGAGGACCCGTTCATCGTGGAGATCGGCTCCAACGACGGCACCATGCTCAAGACCGTCCAGAAGGCCGGCGTGCGGCACCTCGGGGTCGACCCGTCCGCGCAGGTCGCCGACTTCGCCCGGGCCGAGGGCGTGCGGGCGCTGACCGCGTTCTTCCAGGACAGCACCGCGCGGGAGATCGCCGTGGCGGACGGCCCGGCGGACGTCATCTTCTCCGCCAACACCTACAGCCACATCGCCTACATGGACTCGGTCTTCAGCGGGGTGGACGCGCTGCTCGCCGACGACGGCGTGCTCGTCATCGAGGACCGCTACCTCGGCGACATCATGGGGCAGAACGCCTTCGACCAGATCTACGACGAGCACTTCTACCTGTTCTCCGTCTCCTCCGTGCGCGCCATGGCCCGCACCTTCGGATTCGAGCTCGTCGACGCCGAACCGCTCACCGTGCACGGCGGTTCGATGCGCTACACCATCGCCCGCCCCGGTCGCCGCACCCCCTCCCCGGCGGTCGCCGAGCACCTTCAGCGCGAGCAGGAGCGGGGCCTGGCGAGCCCCGAGACCTTCCGGCGGTTCGCGGCCAACGTCCGCAGCGGCTGCGGGGAGCTGATGGAACTGCTCACCTCGCTGCGCGAACAGGGCCGCACAGTCGTCGGCTACGGCGCCACCGCCAAGAGCGCCACCATCATCAACTACGCCGGAATCGGGCCGGAACTCGTGCCCTTCATCGTCGACAGCACGCCCGCGAAACAGGGCCGGCTCACCCCGGGAAGTCACATTCCGGTGCGTTCCCCGGAGGAGTTCTCGGCGCCGTACCCGGATTACGCGCTGCTGTTCGCCTGGAATCACGCCGAGGAGATCATGGCGAAGGAGAAGGGATTCCGCGAGGCGGGCGGAAAGTGGATTCTCTACGTCCCGGACGTCCACACGGCCTGATCACTCCACGAAATTCGAGAAGGGTGTCATGAGCACACACGCAGCGAGGCGCACCGCGGTGATCGGCGGCGGAATGGCGGGCTGCGCCGCCGCCAAGAAACTCGTCCGGGCCGGCCGTGAGGTCGTGATCTACGAGACGGCCGACGGGCTCGGCGGCCGGGCGCGGTCCTGGTACCGGCCGGAGATCGAGCCGGACGTGGGCATCAACCTGATGTACGTCAGCTTCTACCGCATCATGACGGAGCTGATCCGCGAGTACGGCCTGGAGAGCGAGCTCATGCAGCTCTCCAGCAACATCTACATCTCCGACAACGGCAAGGCCGTCGGACTCTCCCCGGACTCGATCCTCAGCCCGCTGAAGTACTCCAGCGTGAGCCTCAAGGACCGCATCGCGTTCCTCGCCCACTCGATCCAGCAGGTCCGCAAGAAGGACGAGGTCGACTTCTTCGACCCGTATCTGTCGGCTGCGGCCGACGACGGGACCAGCGCGGCCGAGTGGGGCTACCAGCGCATGTCGCGGCGCGGCTTCGACTACATGCTGCGCCCGCAGATCGAGGGCTTCTGGAACTTCGCCTCCGAGGACGTCTCCGCCGTCCACGCCCGCTCGCTGCTCGCCTGGATGGGCGGCTCCGGCTTCTTCGTGTTCAAGGGCGGGATGCAGATCATCGCCGAGAAGAACGCCAAGGGCGCCGAGCTGCGGCTCGCGCACGACGTCACCGACGTCCAGATGGACGGCGACCGGGTGCGGATCACCGCCGCGCCGCACGGCGGCGAGCCGGTCACCGAGACCTACGACGAGGTCGTCGTCGCCACCCCCGCCCCGATCGCCGCCAAGCTGACCGCCGCGCTGCCGCCCGAGGTCGTCGGCGAGGACGCCCGCCGCTTCATGGAGAGCCAGCGGTACGAGCCCGCCCTCTCCGTCGCCTTCCTCGTCGACCCCGAGAAGCTGCCGTCCGAGGCGCACATCGTGGCCGGCGGGCCCGGCGACGTGCCGCTGCGCAACATGATCACGTACCCGCGCACGGTCCGCGACGCTCAGGGCCGAGCGGTCGAGAAGCTGCTGGTCTTCGCCTACCCGGGCCGGGAGACCACCCGACGGCTGCTCGGCCGCCCGCAGGAGGAGCAGTTCGCCGCGGTCGCCCCGCTCCTGAAGACCCTCTGGAAGGACTTCGACGGCGAGGCCGAGCCCTTCCACATCGCGGAGCGGCCGTACGGCTTCCCGATCCCGGCCCCCGGCCGCTACCGCCGCTCCGCCGGCGTCATCCGGCAGCTGCGCGCCCCGGTCGTCCTCGCGGGCGACTACTTCAACTCGCCCACCACCGAGGCCGCGATGCTCTCCGGCTACCGCGCCGCCGAAGCCCTCGTGAAGTCCGCGTCGTAGAGGAGTGACGATGAAGGTCCTGTTCATCCCGGGCAACAGCCCGTACCCCGTCTTCTCGCACACCCCGCTCGCCACGGCCGTCCGCAACGCGGGCCACCAGGTCCTCATGGGCGGCATCGACTGGGTGCTGCCGAACATCGCGAGCGTCGGCCTGCCGCCGATCGAGATCTCCCCGCTGTCGGTCGAGGAGGTCGCCGCGTTCATGGGCGCCATGCCCTCCGACCCCGTCGAATGGGCCCGGTTCGTCGGCCGCGGCTACGCCGAGATCGCCGTCAGCAGCCTCGAACGGCTCCTCGCGCTGTCCGAGCACTGGCGCCCCGACCTCGTCGTCGGCGGCGGCATGTTCTACACCGCGCCGATCCTCGGCCACCACCTCGGCATCCCGTCGGTGCGCCTGGAGTGGGACCGGATCGACACCGCCATGTACGACCCCGGCGCCGAAGAGGTGCTCGCCCCGGTGCTCGCCGAGCTCGGCCTGGACAAGGTGCCCGAGCCCGACCTGTGGATCGACGTCTGCCCGCCCAGCCTGCAGCCCGAACGGCCCCGCCCCGCCCGCCCGATGCGCTGGATCCCCGGCAACCCGCAGAAGCGGCTGGAGCCGTGGATGTACACCAAGGGCGACCTGCCCCGCGTCTACATCACCGCCGGCACCCGGCTGTTCAGCGGCGACGCCCTCAAGGGCCTGGCCGAGAACGTCGCGAAGCTGGGCGTCGAGGTGATCGTCGGCGCGCCGGAGAGCGTCGCCGCCGAACTGCGCGACGAGCTGCCCGGCGTGCGCATCGGCTGGGTCCCGCTGGACATCCTCGCCCCCACCTGCGACGTGATCATCCACCACGGCGGCGGCGGGACCGACATGACCTCGATCCACGCGGGCGTGCCGCAGATCGTGGCCAAGCCGGAGTACCCGACCGAGGCCACCGCCAGGATCGTCGAGTACGGCGCCGCACTGCTCGTCGACGGCGGCGAGGAGACCGCGCAGGACGTCACCGACGCGCTGCGCCGCGTCCTCGGCGACCCGGCCTTCACCGAGCGGGCCCGCGAGCTCTCCCGCGAACTGGCCGCACTGCCCACGCCGAACGAGCTGGTGAGCGACCTGGAGAAGCTGGTCGCGGACCGCGCCTGACCACCCGTCACCCCCCACCGCCCCCGCTCCCGGTCCGCCCGGCCCTGTGCCGGAGTCGGACCGGGAGCGGGGGCGTGCCCACGAGAGAGGAGCCCGCCGGTGCGCATCGACGCCACGGCGATCCCCGGAGCGTACGTCGTCACCCCCGAGCGCCACCCCGACGAACGGGGCGTCTTCTTCGAGTCGTTGCGCACCGACAAGCTGGCCGAGGTGCTGGGCGAGCCGTTCGTCCCGCGCCAGGTCAGCTACTCCGTGTCCCGCCGCAACACCCTGCGCGGCATCCACACCGTGCGCGTCCCTCCCGGTCAGGCCAAGTACGTGACCTGCGTGCGCGGCGCCCTGAGGGACCTGATCGTCGACCTGCGGGTCGGCTCGCCCGCGTTCGGCCGGCACCACGTCACCGAGCTCGACCCCGGATCGGGCCGCGCCCTCTACATCCCCGACGGCGTCGGCCACGGCTTTCTCACCCTCGCCGAGGACACCTGCATCAGCTACGTCATGTCGACGGTGTACGCGCCCGGCACCCAGCTCGACATCGACCCCTTCGACCCCGAACTCGCCCTGCCCTGGGGTTTCACCGAGCCGCCGCTGACCTCGCCCAAGGACGCCGCCGCACGTTCGCTCGCCGCGACGCTGGCCGCCGGCGACCTGCCGCGCTGGGAGGAGGACCGATGAGCGACCTCATCCGGATCGGCGTGCTCGGCTGCGCCGACATCGCACGGCGGCGGATGCTGCCCGCCCTCGCGGCCTCGGCGGCCTTCGACGTCGCCGCCGTCGCCGGCCGCGACCGGGCGCGGGCGGACGAGCTCGCCGGCGCGTACGGCGCCCGCGGCTACGGCGACTACGCCGAACTGCTCGCCGACGACGGCATCGACGCGGTGTACGCGCCCGTCCCGCTCGCGCTGCACCACCGATGGGTCGAGGCCGCGCTCATGGCCGGCAAGCACGTGCTCGCGGAGAAGCCGCTCACCACCGACCCGGAGCGGACGGCCGCGCTGTTCGCGCTGGCCCGGGAGCGGTCGCTGGCCCTGATGGAGAACGTCATGTTCGTCCACCACGGCCGGCACGCCGAGGTGCGCCGACTCGTCGCCGACGGGGCGATCGGCGAACTCCGGTCTCTGCACGCCGAGTTCACGGTGCCCCGGCGTCCGGCCGACGACATCCGGTACCGCCCGGAACTCGGCGGCGGCTCCCTCGGGGACACCGGCGTCTACCCGCTGCGCGCCGCCTTGCACCTGCTCGGCCCCCGCCTCACCGTGCTCGGCGCGTCCCTCACGTCCGCGCCCGGCTTCGAGGTCGACACGGCGGGCGCGGCCCTGCTCGCCGCCCCCGACGGCGTCACCGCCCAGGTCTCCTTCGGCCTCGACCACGCCTACCGGGGCCAGTACGAGCTGTGCGGCAGCACCGGACGCCTCACCGTCCCGCGGGCCTTCACCCCGCCCGCCGACCAGGACCAGGTCATCGTCCTGGAAGACCCCTCCGGCGTCCGCGAGCTCCGGCAGCCCGCCGAGGACCAGGTGGCGGCCACCGTCGCCGCCTTCGCCGCCGCCGTGCGGACCGGCCACGCGGACCCGGCCGACAGCCTCGCCCAGGCCCGGCTCCTGGCGGCGGTCGCCCACCACGCCCGTACCGCCTGAATCACACGTGACGGCCGCTCCCCGGATCGGAGAGCGGCCGTCACGTCGTGGGGGCTACGCGGTCGCGGGCTTCTGCGCCGAGTGCGTCGGGCCCAACTGCTCGGCCTCGAACTTGCCGTCCGGGAACTCCGTCGTCGGCAGCGGATCGGGCGTCGCCCGGGTCATCCGCGGCGGCTGCCGGCGCACGTACGCCGAACGAGCCTTGATGACCGAGTCCACGGCCAGCGTGAGCAGCCGCGGCGGCTTCGGCACGCCGAACGCCAGCCGCATCGGCGCGGTCAGCAGCGAGGGCACCACCGCCGAGGCGACCAGCTTCGCCCCGTACGGCTTGAGCCGGTCCGGCAGCCACCCCGTGAACGGAGCGATGATCATCGGTTCGAGGGCCTGCCACAGCTTCACCGCGGCCGGCGAGTAGCGGAAGTGCTTCTCGACGAAGGCGTCGTGGAACGCGGCGAACTCCTCGTACGACTCGGGGATGTCCTTGATCCCCATGTGCTCGCCCTGCTCCCGGATGTGCAGGAACGCAGCGTCCCGCTCCCGCTGGGACACCGGGCGCCAGGCCCGCTCGTCCACCCAGCGGATCGGCAGCACCAGGCTGGTCGCGAGGACGAACAGGTAGTCGTCGTTGGTGATCGCCCAACGGCGGCCGGTCGACTTCGCGTTGAGATCCCGGACCGCGTTCTTGTGGATCCGGTTGAGCTGGCGCACCGCGGCCCGGCCGCGCGGGTCGTTCAGGCCCCGGCGGGCGATCTCCAGGGCGATCAGACCGTGGTGCTCGAGGCGGCGACGGGTGTTCTCGGTGATCTCGCCCGTCTCCAGGAGCAGTTCGGCCATGTGCGCGGGGGCGACGCTGTTGAAGAAGGCGAGCGCGCCCGCGACGCCGAAGTCCCAGGGGAACTCGTAGTCGATGGCGTCCCACCAGATGCTGCTGTACTCCTCGTGGAGGTTACGGCGCTCGAACTCGCGGAGGCGCGCGTACTTCTCCTCACGGCTGTTGGACCGGCCGGCGGTGGTCATGGGTCTGTTCCTCCGATCGGGACGGGGACGGAACGCGACCCGGAGGCCCTGGGGGGTGGAGGGCCTCCGGGTCGCGGGTTCGTGAACCCCGGGTGCGGCGCGCCGGGTCAGCCCTTCTGCAGCGTCTCCAGCTGCCGGATGAGCTCCAGGCGCTTGATCTTGGTGGTGGCGGTCTGCGGCAGGTCCTCCAGACGGTAGACGACCGGCTCGGCGAGCGGCGGCAGGTCCGCGACCGCGGAACGCCAGGCGATCGGGTCGATCGGCTTGTCGTCCTTGGTGGAGATGACCGGCACGGCACGCCCGTCGGGACCGGGGACGATGATCGCCTCGGTCAGCTCCGGCAGCCGGGCGAAGAGCTTGTCCTCGATCTCCAGCGTGCTGTCGATGCCGTCGATCCGGTCGACCTCGCGGTCCAGCAGGTGCAGGCAGCCCCACTTGGTCCGGAAGCCGAGGTCGCCCATCCGCCACCAGCCGTCGTTGACCTGCTTCTCCCAGCGCTCGTGCTCGCCGAGGTACGTGACGATCCGGCCGTCGCTGCGGACCTCGATGAAGCCCGGGTTGGACTTCGACGGCGGGTTGCCGTCCCGGCTCACCACCCGCACGCCCGTCATGCCCGGGAACGGCGCGCCGACGCAGCGGCCGTCCGCCTCCGCGCCCCGCTTGTGGCTGTAGGTGCGGCCCGCGATCGGGCCGACCTCGCTCTGCCCGTACATCTGGATGAACAGAGCGCCCTTGCGGCGCGAGGCGCCGAGCAGCGCGTGCACGGTGCGCGGGTGGATCGCGTCGAACGTGGAGCTGAAGTACTTCACCTTCGACAGCGGCCTGCGCGGGTCGTCGACCAGCTCCTCCCACCGCATGAAGGTGTTCGGGTGCGCCTCGATCAGGCCGGGCGGGACCTGGGAGAAGATCTCGCCGACGGTCTCGGGGTCGTCCTCCTTGAGGATGATCACCGGGTGGCCCTGCAGGATCGAGATGGGCAGCGCGGTGAAGATCCGGGAGTGCACGAACGAGACATGGATCGCGACCGGCTCGTTCGGGCCGACCAGCTTGGCCACGGTGCCCTGCGGGCGGTAACGGGCCTGGAAGGTACGGCCGGTGTGCACGGCCAGCTTGGGCACACCGGTCGTGCCGGAGGTGTGGGTGATCAGCGTCGGGTGATCGGGCGGCATGATCACCGGCGCGATGCGCGGGGAGCCGGCGAGCGACGCGAGCTCCGTCGCGCCCTCGTACGAGCCAGAGGCGAGCAGCGTCTTCACGGCCAGCGTGAGCACCTCGGCCGGCAGCTCGTCGGTGAGCTTGGCCTCGTCGGTGAGCAGATACGGCTGGTCCACGCGGCGCAGCAGCTCGGCCACGGTGCCGCCGTCCAGCTTCGGCGAGAGCAGCACCGGGACCGCGCCGACGCGGTTGATCGCGCAGGCGAGCAGCGTGATGTCGAAGCCGTTGGTCTTGTGGACCACGACCCGGTTGCTGGGACGGACCCCGGCCGCCCACAGCCGGGCGGCGAAGTCCGCGATCAGGGCGGCCACTTCGGTGAGGGTCGGACGCCGCCCCAGCTCCGGGGCGATGTCCAGGTCGTGGTCGAGGACCACCGGGCTCGCGGGATGTTTCGCGGCCGCCCTGTCGAAGAGTGTTGCCAGGCGAATGCCTTTGTTACCTATGCGCTGCAGGATCATCGCGAGCACATCCCCTCTGTGGAGTGATTGGTCGTCGGCCGGAACCGGGCGACCGCAGCCCTTCAGGCTTTCCGGTCGCTCAGGATTTCTCGATGATTTCCTTGATGCGCCGCAGCGTCGCGGCGAGATCGTCCGCCAGCTTGTCGGTCCAGTCCTCGACGAACTTCACGCGTTCCGGCTCGTCGAGATCCGCCACGATCTTGTGAATTCCCGCGGTGGCCGTGCCCATTCGGAAGTGGTGCGTGAGCACCGCCCCGCCGTCGGCCGGCGCGATGTCGAAGCCCCAGACGGACTCCTGGTTCTCGCCCACGTGGGAGAGCATCATCCACTGGAAGGTGCGCCCCGGCTCGGCCTTGGTGACCCGGCACTCCGTGTACCAGACGCCGCGGACGAGCGGGGCCCAGGAGACGATTTCCTCGCTGCGCAGATTCTCTCCGCGGAATACCGAGCCGACCTGGGACGGGGCTCCGGAGATCCATTCCCCGCCCTGGCACTCGGGAGACCATTCGCCACTGCGCGGAAGGTCGCTCACCACGGCGTAGACGTCGTCGGCGGACGCGGACACATGAAGGTCGGCGCGCAATTCGAAGAGAGGGGACTTCTCGATGATGGATGTCATGTGAAGAATCCTCTCCGCATATGCGCCGACGCGGACCGAGGTCGGCGGAGGGTTGGTCAGGTTCCCCTCACCGGACTCCCGGGAAGGTCCTCGGGGCGAGTGAAAAGGACCACCTTTCCGGTCGCCTTCCCGGACTCGACGAACGCGTGCGCCGCCGCCGCCTCGCTCAGCGGCATCGGCTCGATCGCGGGCGCCCGCAACTGCCCGGACGCGAGCAGCCGGTTGAGACCTGCCGCCGCCTCCGCAAGCTCGTCGACGGACGCCTGCGAGATCGCGAACCCGACGATCGAGCAGTCCTTGGTGTACAGCGGACCGGCCGGCAGCTCCGGCCGGGTGGTCATGCCCGAGAGCAGTACGATCCGGGCGCGCCGCGCCAGTACCTCCACCGCGCCGGTCAGATCGTTGCGGGCCGAGGTGTCGACGAACATGTCGACCCCGCGCGGCGCCAGCTCCTTGATCCGCCCGGTCACGTCGGGATCCCGGTAGTCGACGAACTCCGCCGCGCCCAGCCGGCGCACCTCCTCGGCGCTGCGCGCGCCGGCCACCGCGATCACCCGGGCCCCCGCCAGGGCGGCCATCAGGACCAGGGCGCTGCCCACGTTCCCGCCGGCGCCGAGGACGACCACGGTCTCGCCCATCCGCAGCCGGCCGTGCGTGAACAGGGCGAGGTACGCGGTCGTCGCCGGGTGGGCGACGGCCACCGCGTCCGCGGCCGGCACGCCGTCCGGCAGCTTGTAGAGCCGGTCCACGGGCACGACCGCCTGCTCGGCGGCGGCGCCCTGCCGGCCGGCGTACCCGAGGCTGTTGCACCAGACCCGGTCGCCGACGGCGAACCCGACCGCTCCGGGGCCCACGGCCGCGACCGTGCCCGCGAGGTCCCGCCCGATCACCAGCGGCATCGGTACGGGCGTGCGCCAGGCTCCCGAGCGCACAAAGGTGTCGACATGGTTGACGGCGGAGACCTCGACGTCGACGAGCACGTCGCTGGGCCCCGGCAGAGGCGTCGGCAGCTCCCCGTACCGGATGGACTCCGGCGGTCCGAACCGCGCGATGTAGGCAGCACGCATGGGTCGGATTGTGGCCACAACCGGACCCGGCCCGTCGGCTCGCGAGCCGACTGTGTCAGGTCCTTCGGCCCACCCGAGACCCCGGCCGGAGCGTTCCGCGGGCCGCGTGGGCGGGCCGCCGTAGAGGTTGCGTCAAGAGCGGCGTCATCGGCGTCAGGGAGGCGTCAACGCAGGTCGGAAAGGGCCGGGGGGAGAGGTTTCCTCGGATCGTCCGAGAATCCGTTCTTCCTTCTCTCTCCGGGAGCTCACGATGGCCGACCTGGCCTTCGTCGTCACCACGACCGCGGTCTTCGCGCTGGTGGCGTTCATCGCCAAGGGGGTGGCGAAGCTGTGACTGTCGAGAATGTCGTCGGTCTGATCGTGGCCGCCGCTCTGCTGGGCTATCTCGTCCTCGCCCTCGTCAAGCCGGAGAGGTTCTGAGCACGGCTATGAGTCCCGTTCTTGCTGGAGTGCTCCAGCTCCTGGCTTTGGTGGTCGCGCTCGGCCTCGCGTACCGGCCGCTGGGCGATTACATGGCCCGGGTGTACTCCTCGGAAAAGCATTACCGGCCCGAGAAGTGGATCTACAAGGCGATCGGCGCGAACCCGGACGCGCAGATGCGCTGGCCGGCGTATGCGCGCGGGGTTCTCGCATTCTCCGCTGTGAGCGTGCTGTTCCTTTATCTGCTGCAGCGGGTGCAGGGTTCGCTGCCGGGTTCGCTGGGTTTCACGTCGATCGATCCGGATCAGGCGTTCAACACGGCGGCGTCGTTCGTGGCGAACACGAACTGGCAGTCGTACTACGGCGAACAGGCCATGGGCCATGTCGTCCAGACCGGCGGCCTCGCGGTGCAGAACTTCGTCTCGGCGGCCGTCGGAATCGCGGTCGCGGTGGCGCTGGTGCGCGGATTCGCCAGGTCCCGTACGGGTGAGCTGGGCAATTTCTGGGCCGACCTGGTCCGCGGCACCGTCCGCATTCTGCTGCCGATTTCCGTGATCGGCGCCCTGGTGCTGGTGGCGTGCGGCGCGATCCAGAACTTCTCCGGGATCCACGAGGTCGGCCAGTTCCTGGGCGGCACGCAGCAGTGGAACGGCGGCGCGGTCGCCTCCCAGGAGGTCATCAAGGAGTTGGGGACGAACGGCGGCGGATACTTCAACGCCAACAGCGCCCACCCCTTCGAGAACCCCATCGGATTCTCCAATCTCTTCGAGATCTGGCTGATCCTGGTCATCCCGTTCGCGCTGACCCGGACCTTCGGGCGGATGGTCGGCTCGCTGAAGCAGGGGTACGCGATCCTCGGCACGATGGCCACCATCTGGCTGGGCTTCACGGCGCTGATGATGTGGACGGAGTTCCACCACGGCGGTCCGGCGTTCGACCTGGCCGGCGGGGCGATGGAGGGCAAGGAGACCCGGTTCGGGGTCGGCGGCTCGTCGATCTTCGCCGTCGCGACCACGCTGACGTCGACCGGTGCCGTGAACTCCTTCCACTCCTCGTACACCGGTTTCGGCGGCGGGATCACGATGCTGGGCATGCAGCTCGGCGAGATCGCGCCGGGCGGGGTCGGCTCGGGTCTGTACGGCATGCTCGTCATGGCGATCATCGCGGTGTTCATCGCGGGCCTGATGGTCGGCCGCACCCCGGAGTACCTGGGGAAGAAGATCGGCACGCGGGAGATCAAGTTCGCGGCCTGCTACATCCTGATCACCCCGGCCCTCGTGCTGGGCTTCACCGCCGCGGCGATGGCCCTGGACACTCCCGCGAACTCGATGACGAACTCGGGCGCGCACGGCTTCTCCGAGATCCTCTACGCCTACACCTCCGGCGCCAACAACAACGGCTCCGCGTTCGCCGGTCTGAACGCGGACACGCAATGGTTCAACACCACGATCGGCATCGCGATGCTCCTGGGCCGGTTCCTGCCGATGGTCTTCGTCCTCGCGCTGGCCGGCTCGCTCGCCGAGCAGACGCCCGTCCCGGAGACAGCGGGCACGCTGCGGACGGAGAAGCCGCTGTTCACGGGCCTGCTGGTCGGCACGATCCTGATCATCACCGGTCTCACCTACTTCCCGGCCCTCGCCCTGGGCCCGCTCGCCGAAGGGCTTGCAGCATGAGCACCCTCACCACCCCACCCCGCACCTCGCGGCAGGACGTGCCCGCCGGTCCCGAGGAGACCCCGGGACGCGTCGGCGGCGGCCTGTTCGACGCCGGGCAGCTGGTGAAGTCGCTGCCGGACGCGCTTCGCAAGCTCGACCCGCGCGTGATGATCAAGTCGCCGGTCATGTTCGTCGTCCTCGTCGGCTCCGTGGTCACCACCGTGCTGGCGCTGAAGGAGCCGGGCGACTGGTTCGGCTGGGCGATCACCGCCTGGCTGTGGCTGACCACGATCTTCGCCAACCTTGCGGAGGCGGTGGCCGAGGGCCGGGGCAAGGCCCAGGCCGACACCCTGCGCAAGGCGAAGACCGACACGGTCGCCCGCCGAATCGTGGGCGGGAACGAGGAGCAGGTCCCCGGCACGGAGCTGCGGATCGGCGACCTGGTGGTCTGCGAGGCAGGCGACATCATCCCCGGCGACGGTGACGTCGTCGAGGGCGTGGCATCCGTCGACGAGTCCGCGATCACGGGCGAGTCGGCCCCCGTCATCCGCGAGTCCGGCGGCGACCGCTCGGCCGTCACCGGCGGTACGAAGGTGCTGTCGGACCGGATCGTCATCAAGATCACGACGAAGCCCGGCGAGACCTTCATCGACCGGATGATCAACCTGGTCGAGGGCGCGGCCCGGCAGAAGACCCCCAACGAGATCGCGCTCAACATCCTGCTCGCCTCGCTGACGATCGTCTTCCTGCTCGCCGTGGTGACGCTCCAGCCCTTCGCGGTCTACGCCGGGGCCGAGCAGTCGATGATCGTGCTGACCGCCCTGCTCGTCTGCCTGATCCCGACGACGATCGGCGCGCTGCTCTCGGCGATCGGCATCGCCGGCATGGACCGGCTGGTGCAGCGCAACGTCCTCGCGATGTCCGGCCGCGCGGTCGAGGCCGCCGGCGACGTCTCCACCCTGCTCCTGGACAAGACCGGCACCATCACCCTCGGCAACCGCCAGGCGGCGGAGTTCGTACCGGTGCGCGGCACTGCCGAGGCCGAACTCGCCGACGCCGCCCAGCTGTCGTCCCTGGCGGACGAGACGCCCGAGGGCCGCTCGGTCGTGGTCCTGGCGAAGGAGAAGTACGGGCTGCGCGAGCGGCACCAGGGGGAGCTGGCCCACGCCGAGTGGGTCGAGTTCACCGCCCAGACCCGCATGTCGGGTGTGGACGTGGACGGGCGCAAGGTCCGCAAGGGCGCGACCGGTTCGGTCGTCGCCTGGGTCGAGGAGCGCGGCGGCGCGGTCTGCGACGACGCCCGCACGCTGACCGACACGATCTCCCAGGCCGGCGGCACCCCGCTCCTGGTCGCCGTCGAAGACGCGGACGGAGCGCGGGTCCTGGGCGTGATCCACCTCAAGGACGTCGTCAAGGAGGGCATGCGGGAGCGGTTCGAGGAGCTGCGCCGCATGGGCATCAAGACGGTCATGATCACGGGCGACAACCCGCTGACCGCGAAGGCGATCGCCGAGGAGGCCGGAGTCGACGACTTCCTCGCCGAGGCCACGCCCGAGGACAAGATGGCCCTGATCAAGCGGGAGCAGGCGGGCGGCAAGCTGGTCGCGATGACCGGCGACGGCACGAACGACGCCCCGGCCCTCGCGCAGGCGGACGTCGGCGTGGCCATGAACACCGGCACGTCGGCCGCGAAGGAGGCCGGCAACATGGTCGACCTCGACTCGAACCCGACCAAGCTGATCGAGATCGTCGAGATCGGCAAGCAACTCCTCATCACCCGGGGGGCGTTGACGACCTTCTCGATCGCCAACGACGTGGCGAAGTACTTCGCCATCATCCCCGCGATGTTCGCCGTCGCCTACCCGAGCCTGGACAAGCTCAACATCATGGGCCTGTCCTCGCCCCAGACCGCGATCCTCTCGGCCGTCATCTTCAATGCGCTGATCATCGTCGCCCTCGTCCCGCTCGCCCTGAAGGGCGTGCGCTACCGGCCCACCAGCGCCGACAAAATGCTCCGCCGCAACCTCGGCGTCTACGGACTCGGCGGCCTGATCGCCCCGTTCATCGGCATCAAGCTCATCGACCTACTCCTCTCCACGATCCCCGGAATCGGCTGAAGCCATGACCAACAACTCCGTAGGAAACACCGGCCGGATGCTCTGGGCGGCCCTGCGCGCCCTCCTCGTCCTGACCGTCGTGTGCGGCGTGCTCTACCCGCTCGCCGTCACCGTCCTCGCCCAGGTCGCCTTCCACGACAAGGCGAACGGCTCCGAGATCAAGGACGCGAGCGGGAAAGTCGTCGGCTCCGAACTCATCGGCCAGACCTACGACCTGCCGCTCCAGGACGGCCAGGAGCAGGCCGCCCCGGACCTGAAGTGGTTCCAGCCCCGGCCCTCCAACGGCCTCGGCGCCAACAGCGTCAACACCCGGTACAAGCTCATCCTCTCCGGCGCCACCAACCGCTCCGGCGACAACCCCGAGCTCATCCAGTGGGTCAAGGACGCCAAGGCGGCCGTCGTCAAGGACAACTCCACCCCCGGCTGGAAGGTGAAGCCGTCCGACGTCCCCGCCGACGCCGTCACCTCCTCCGGCTCCGGCCTGGACCCGCACATCTCCCCGGAGTACGCGAAGCTCCAGGTCCACCGCGTCGCGGAGAAGAACCACCTGACCGTCGCCCAGGTCGACCGGCTGGTCGCCGACCACACCGACGACCGCACCCTCGGCTTCATCGGCGAACCGCGCGTCAACGTCCTCCAGCTCAACATCGCGCTGAAGTCCCTCGTGACGGACGAGAACTGAGCCGCTCTCAGGTTCCAAGCACCCCGGCCCGGTCCTCCGCCTCCCCGGTGTGATCCGCGACCCGCTTCAGTGACCCGTGGGCCCGGCGCACGCGCGTGCGCCGGGCCCGTCGCTCACGGCGACAGGCGTCAGCGGTCGCCGCCCAGCGGAAGCGCGCGCAGGTCCTTGCGGAGGATCTTGCCCGCGGCGGACTTCGGCACGGCGTCGGTGAACTCGACGATCCGGACCTTCTTGTGCGGGGCGACCCGCTCGGCGACGAAGCCCATCACCTCGTCGGCGGTCAGCTCGGCGTCCGGCCGGCGGACCACGAAGGCGCGCGGGATCTCGCCGCAGTCCTCGTCCGGGTAGCCCACGACGACCGCGTCCACGATCGCCGGGTGGGTCAGCAGCAGCGCCTCCAGCTCGGCCGGCGGCACCTGGTAGCCCTTGTACTTGATGAGCTCCTTCAGCCGGTCGACGACGTACACCTCGCCCCGGGGCCCGACCCGTGCGATGTCGCCGGTGCGCAGGAACCCGTCGGGGAGGATCGTCTCCTCGGTCGCCTGCGGATTGCCGAGATACCCGGCCATCACGTTCGGCCCGCGCACCTGCAGCTCGCCCGTGGCGCTGTACTCGCCCTCGACCGCCGACACCTCCGCCCCGGTCTCCGGGTCGACGAGGCGGAACTCCGAGTTCGGCACGGCGAAGCCGATCGACCCGACCGACAGCGACCCGTCGACCGGGGTGACGTGCGAGACCGGGCTCAGCTCCGTCATGCCGAAGCCCTGCATCATCCGGCAGCCGAGCTTGGCCGCCAGCGCCTCGCCGAGCGCCTCGTCCAGCGGCGCCGCGCCGCTCAGCACGGTCCGCACGGTGGACAGGTCGTACTGGTCGGCCATCGGGTGCTTGGTCAGGGCGACCGCGATCGGCGGCGCGACGTAGAGGAAGGTGCAGCGCTGGTCCTGGACCGTGCGGAGGAAGTCCGCGAGGTCGAAGCGGGGCAGCGAGGCGAGCGTGCCGCGCGCCTTGAGCGTGCCGTTCAGGATCACGTTCATGCCGTAGATGTGGAAGAACGGCAGCACGGCCAGCACAGAGTCCTCGGGACCGATGGGCAGCATCGGCTCGTTCTGGCAGATGTTCGCCACCAGGTTGGCGTGCGTCAGCATGACGCCCTTCGCCCGGCCGGTCGTCCCGGAGGAGTACGGCAGCACCGCCAGATGCGTCGCGGGATCGATCGTCACCTCGGGCGCACGAGCGCCCTCGGCCAGCATCTCGCCCAGCGTGTCGTGCCCGGCGCCCGGGTCGAGCAGGCAGACGTCCGCCGCGGGGATGCCGACCTCGGCCGTCGCGGCCAGCGCGGTCGGCAGCAGCGGCGTCACCGTGACGTACCGGACGGCCCCGGAGTCGCGCAGCTGCGCCGCGATCTCGGTCGGCGTGTACAGGGCGTTCACCGTGGTGACGGTGGCGCCGGCGCGCAGGATGCCGTGGAACGCGACCACGAACTCGGGACAGTTGGGGGCGTGCAGCGCCACCACCTCGCCCGGCTTCAGCCCGCGCGCGGCCAGCGCGCCCGCGAACAGCTCGACGCGCTCCGCGAGTTCGCCGTAGGTGAGCGCACGGCCGGAGGGCCCGTCGACGATCGCGACCCGGTCCCGGTCGGCGGCGTCGATCGTGCCGAACAGGAGCTCGTGCACGGCGACGTCCGGAATGACGACGTCGGGAAGGGGACTGCGGAAGATCACGGTGGGTCTCCTGGAGGTCGAGCCGTACGGACGAAAGGCGATGATGCCGCGCATCCTGCCGCAGCCGCGAGCGGGGCGCGACGGGAGGGAAAACACGTTGGCGGCCGATCGCCGAGCTGGAATGATCCGCCTGTTCAGGTGCTGGAGGATATTTGTTCGTATTCGTATGCGCGGGGTGTGACGCGGTCCTGACCGCCCCGCTGTCCCAGGTCGAGCTCCCCGACCACGCCCATCAGCAGTACGGCAACGGGATCCGGTCGATGCCCGTCCTCATGGAGTCGGGCACCTTCGCCGTCGAACAGGAGCCCTGGGGTCCGCCGTGGCGGCGATGGGAGGAGTTCACCCAGGAGGAGACCGAGGCCCGCGGCGTGTACGCGCCCGTCTGGGCCCTGTCCGACGCGCTGCCCGGAGCGGTCCTCATGGCCCCCGGCGACACCCGCGGCACCGTGCTGATTCCGGAGCGGGCCGGCGGCGGTGGCTGCTGCGGCCTCGGCGGCGACGAAGGCCCGAACACGGCGTGCCAGGAGTGCGGCCTCCCCGTGGCCACCCGGATCGACGACTGCTCGCTCTGGCAGACGCTGTGGCTCGCCCCGGACGCCGTGCGCCGCGTCCCGGCCGGCCCCGCCCCCGAGCCGCTCTCCTGGGAGGAGGTGGTGGCCGAGCGGAAGTTCGCGCCGCCGACCGACGAGCTCCTCGACCGGTGGAGCCCGGCGTGGGAGCCGGCGATCGGCGCGGCCCTCGCCCACCTGCTGGTGGCCTCGGAGGGCCGTCCGGTGGACGTGCCGGGCGGCCTCGTCGCGTCCGTCTTCCAGCGCACGCTGGAGGGACTGCTGCCGCCGGGGGAGCCGGGGGTTCCCGGGCGGACGCCGAAGAAGGCGGTCCTGGCCGGTCCCGGACTGCCCGCCCCCGACGGCACCGCGGACATCGCCCTCGTCCCGCGCCACCCGCAGACCGGGGAGACCTGGCGGCCGCCGAGCGGGCGGCCGAACGCCCTCGTCCCGCTGGCCGCCGCCGTGTGGCTCTACCTGGCCTTCGAGAGCCTGGCCTTCGAGAAGGAGTGGCTCCCCGTCCCCGCGACGGGTGGCCTCCCCGCCGGCGTCCTGCGCGACGACCCGGCGCCCCCCACGCACTCCAAGTGGCTGTTCCGCCCCGACATGGCGGCATTCATCCGGACGCTGTCCCGGCTCCCCGAGGTGCGCAGCCCCTGGCTGTCCGAGGTCTACGGCGAGCTCACGTCGTTCGGCGGCCGCTACCGCGGGCTGTTCTAGCCACGAGGGCCACAAGGGCCACGACGGACGCGAGGGCCACGAGGCTCACGACGGCCTCCGGCCCGGGGCCTGCGGCGCCGGGCCGAGGACGCGGTCCAGGTACGGGTTGGCGAACACCCCGGTCGGGTCGTGCGCGTCGCGCAGGGCGACGAAGTCGTCGAAGCGCTCGTACCGGGGCCGCAGTTCCGCCGCGTCGAGCTCGTGCATCTTGCCCCAGTGCGGCCGGCCCCCGTACCCGCCGAGGATGTCCTGGCAGGCGCGGAAGTACCGCTCGTACGGCATCCGGTGGTACTGGTGGAACGCGATGTAGCAGCTGGCGCGGCCCTGCGCGGTGGAGAGCCAGATGTCGTCGGCGGCGGCGAAGCGCACCTCCAGCGGGAACGACACCCGCTCCCCGTGAGCGTCGATCCAGCGCTTGAGCTCGCGCAGCGCGTCGGCGGCGTGCTCGCGCGGGATCGCGAACTCGCCCTCGTGGAAGCGGACGTCGCGCACCGAGGCGAAGACCTTGTACGAGTGGTCCGTCCACTCCCGCGAGGACATGGCCCGGGCGGCGAACCGGGCGATCGGCGGCACAAGCCCCGGGAAACGGGTGCCGATCCGGTTGAGCCCCTCGAAGCCGAGGCCGCTGACGGTCTCGTCCAGGCGGCGCGAGAACGCGCCGATCGGCTGGAGCGGCGCGTCGCCGGGCAGCCGCCGGAAGCGCCGGGTGAGCGCGGTGGTGCTGTGCGGGAACCAGAAGAACTCGAAGTGGTCGTTGCCGTCCGCGAGTTCCTGCGCGCGCTCCAGCGTCTCCGCGACCGGCATCGCGGTGTCGCGGGCGTGCAGGGCGAACAACGGCACGCACTGGAGCGTCACCCGGGTCAGGACACCCAGCGCCCCGAGCCCGACCCGGGCCGCGGCGAACAGCTCCGGCCGCTCGGTGGGCGAACAGGTGGTCACCGAGCCGTCGGCGAGGACCAGTTCCAGGGCGCGGACCTGCGTGGCGATGCCGCCGAACCGGACGCCGGAGCCGTGCGTGCCGGTCGAGATCGCGCCGGAGACGGTCTGCCGGTCGATGTCGCCCATGTTCTCCAGAGCGAGGCCGTGCGCGGCGAGCAGCGGGTTGAGCTTCCACAGCGGCATGCCCGCCCCGACGGTGACCAGACCCGTCTCCGCGTCGATCGCGGACACGTCGTCCAGCAGGTCCAGGCGCAGCTGCACGTCGGGCGCGACCGCGGCGCCGCTGAAGGAGTGCCCGGCGCCCACGGGCTTGACCCGCAGCCCGTCCCGTACGGCGTCCTTCACCGCCACGGCCACCTCCGCCGCGCTCGCGGGGCGCAGGACGCGCCGAGGCCGCGCCTCCTCGTTCCCCGCCCAGTTGCGCCACACGCTGCTCATGCCAGGAGTCCTCTCGACCGGATCGGCGCGGCCGGCGCCCGGTCCGGCGGCGGCTTCCCGGAAGACTGAACTTGGTCAACCGTCCAAGTCAAGAGTCCGGAACTCTTGACTTGGACGGTTGACCAAGACACTGTGGCGACCCCGCAACCGGTCCACGGAAAGGCCGTACGCCATGGGAAGCGCCGCGCCGGACGACGACACCCGGACTGCCCCGTACCGCCCGGTCTCACCCGCCGGATTCGCCGAGCTGGAGGCCGCGACGGCCGGGCTCCAGCCGCCGTTCGCCGTGGTCGACCTGGCGGCCCTGCGGGCCAACGCCGCCCAGATGACCCGGCGCGCGGGCGGCAAGCCGATCCGCCTCGCCAGCAAGTCCCTGCGCTGCCGCGCCCTGATCGCCGAGACCCTGCGCCTGCCCGGCTTCACGGGTGTCCTGGCCTTCACCCTCCCCGAGGCCCTCTGGCTGGCAGGGGATGCAGAGACCCCGGGCGACATCCTCATCGGCTACCCGACGGCGGACGTGCCCGCCCTCCGCCGCCTCGGCTCCGACGAACGCGCCGCCGCCCGGATCACGCTGATGGCCGATTCCGTCGAGCACCTCGACCTCATCGCCGACGCCGTGGGCCCCTCCGGTCCGCCCGTCCGGATCTGCCTCGACCTCGACGCCTCGCTGCGCCTCCTCGGCGGCCGGCTCCACCTCGGCATGCGCCGCTCGCCCCTGCACGCCCCCGAGCAGGCCGCGGCGCTGGCCCGCGCCGTCCTGGCCCGGCCGCGGCTCGAACTGGTCGGCGTCATGGCGTACGAGGGACAGATCGCCGGCGTCGGGGACAACCAGCCGGGACCGGGGCTGACCCGCGCGGCGGTGCGCTTGGTGCAACGCGTCTCGGCCCGCGAGCTGCGGGCCCGTCGCGCCGCCGCGATCCGGGCCGTACGTGCCGTCGCACCGCTGGAGTTCGTCAACGGCGGCGGCACCGGCAGCCTGGAGACCACCTCCGCCGAGCCGGCCGTCACCGAGCTCGGGGCCGGGTCCGGCCTGTACGCCCCGGTGCTCTTCGACCACTACCGCGGCTTCCGCCCGCTGCCCGCCGCGTACTTCGCCCTCTCCGTCGTCCGCCGCCCGGCGCCCCGCCATGTCACCGTCCTGGGCGGAGGCTGGATCGCCTCCGGCGCTCCCGGCGCGTCCCGGCTCCCCGTACCCGTGTGGCCGGAGGGCCTGAGCATGCTGTCCGCGGAGGGGGCCGGCGAGGTCCAGACCCCGCTGGCCGGCGTCGCCGCCGACGGGCTGACGCTCGGCGACCGGGTGTGGTTCCGGCACGCCAAGGCGGGCGAACTGTGCGAGCGCGTGGAGCGGCTGCACCTGATCGAGGGCGACAGGATCGTGGACGTGGTCCCGACGTACCGGGGGGAGCGGCACGCGTTCCTGTGAGGGCCGGGCACTGGGATACGTTGATCAAGCCGCGGACGCGACCCGGACCGCCAGACCCGCCCCACCACCCCCAGGGAGCCCGCCATGCCCCGCCTGTCAGCCGACGAGCGCCGTGAGCAGCTGGTCGAGGCGGCGATCCGGGTCATGATCCGCGACGGCGTCGCCAAGACGACCACACGCGCCGTCGTCACCGAGGCGGCCGTCCCGCTGGGGGCCTTCCACTACTGCTTCCGCTCCAAGGAGGAGCTCCTGCAGAGCGTGATCGAGCGGATCACCGAGCGGACGCTCTCGCCCGTCATCACCCACCCCGAGGGGACGCCGTACGACGTCATTCGCTCCACCCTGCACGCCTACTGGGACCGGGTGCGCGAGCGCCCCGCCGAGCACCACGTCACGTACGAGCTGACCCAGTACGCCCTCCGCCAGCCGGGCCTCGCGGACCTGGCCCGCAAGCAGTACCGCCACTACCTGTCGATCAACCGCGCCTACCTGGACTCCATGGCGCGCGCCCTCGGCATCCGGTGGACGGTCGACCTCCCGGTCCTCGCCCGCCACGGCCTGAGCGTCCTGGACGGTCTCACCCTCAACTGGCTCATCGACCGCGACGACGCCGAGGCCTCGGCGGCCCTGGACGAGTACGCCCGCTACCTCTCCTCGGTCGCCGTCCCGAGCTAGGGCCTGTCCGGCGGATCATGGCCGGGGTCGCGGCGTCTGGCACGGCGCCTCGCTGCGTTGCCGAAACGCCCCAATAGCTCCTTCCCCAAGCTCTCGGCTCCGCTCGAGCAGGGGAGACCCCATCCGAGGCGCTCCGGCGCCTTGCGATGCACCGCACCAGACGCCGCGACCTATCCGACCCTGATCCGCCGGACA
>NZ_DATCVQ010000599.1:0-3433 GCF_036566765.1 Streptomyces sp. | reverse complement strand
ATTTCCCCGCTGTAAGGGGGTGGTTGCGCTCCGCTCACGGACGAGGCTTCGAACGGGATGCGGCCCGGGCACCGCTCGTAACCCGCTGTGCGGCGGCCGCGCCGGAGC
Organism: Streptomyces sp.; assembly: GCF_036566765.1. Taxonomy (GTDB): domain Bacteria; phylum Actinomycetota; class Actinomycetes; order Streptomycetales; family Streptomycetaceae; genus Streptomyces. The sequence continues at coordinate 3,325 of NZ_DATCVQ010000599.1, read as the reverse complement.
GCCCGTACGCGCCGCGGCGCAGGGAAAGCGCCGAGGTGGCGGGACCGTCTTCCGGTCCCGCCACCTCGGCGTTCATGACTCAAGGGCACGGACGGCCGCCCGGGCCGCCCGCGGTCAGTCGGCGACGACCAGGGACGGGGTCTCCTTGGTGAGGATGTCGCCGCGGAAGAAGGCCGGGCTGCGGCGCTGCATGACCAGCATGATGACCACGCCCAGGAGCAGCAGGCCCACGCCGATCACGAAGACCGAGCCGACGCCGAAGACCGCCGAGCCGGAGCCGTAGGCCGGGTCCCACATGTCGTAGAGGGTCTTGCCGAAGACGGCCGTGAGCATCAGGCCGCCGAGGACCGGGAGCAGGCCCTTGTAGGCGAAGTCGCGGCCGGAGCGGAAGAGCTCGCGGCGGAAGTACCAGGCGCAGGCGAACGCGGTCAGCGCGTAGTAGAAGCAGATCATCAGGCCGAGCGCGTAGATCGTGTCGACCAGGACGTTCTCGCTGACCAGCGTCATCACCGTGTAGAACACGCCCGTGGCGACGCCCGCCACCACCGTGGCCTTGCCCGGCGTCTTGAAGCGCGGGTGGACCTTGGTGAAGGAGTGCGGCAGGGCCTCGTACGTCGACATCGCCAGCACTGTGCGGGCCACTGGGATGAAGGTCGTCTGGAGGCTGGCCGCCGCCGAGGCGAGGACCGCGACGAAGAGCAGGATGCCGAGGGCGGGGCCCATGACGGGGCCGGCCAGGGCGGCGAAGACGTTGTCGGAGGTCTCCGGGTTGGCGAGGCCCAGGCCCTTGTCGCCCGAGCCGACCGCCATCTGCGCGGCGATGCCGGTGGCGAGGTACGAGCCGACCAGGACCACCATCGCGATGAGCGCCGCGCGGCCGGGCGTCTTCGCGCTGCCCGTGGTCTCCTCGTTGGTCGCCATGCAGGCGTCCCAGCCCCAGTACATGAAGATCGACAGGGACAGACCGGCCGTGAAGGCCGCGAAGGACTGCACCGCGAACGGGTTCATCCAGGACCAGGAGAAGTCGATCGACGTCTCGAACGAACCGGCCTTCGACAGCGCCATCCCGACGAAGACCGCCAGGACGACCAGCTGGAGGCCGACGAGCGCGTACTGCACGCCCTTCGTCGCGGTCATGCCGCGGTAGCTGATCGCGGTGGCGACGGCGATGAGCGCCAGACACGTGAGGATGTGGACGGCCTTGTTGTCGTCCAGGGCCGCGATCGACGGACTGCCGCTGATCTCGCCGGCGAGCAGCCAGAAGTAGGAGGTCGCGACGCCGGCCAGGTTCGACAGCACGATGATCGTCGCGATCACGAGGCCCCAGCCGCACATCCAGCCGAGCCGGGGGCCGAAGGCCTTCACGGTCCACGTGAAGGAGGTGCCGCAGTCCGGCATGACCTTGTTGAGCTCCCGGTACGCGAATGCGACGAGGAGCATCGGGAGGAAGCCCGCCAGGAACACCGCGGGCATCTGGAGCCCGACCTCGCCGGCCGTGGAGCCGAGCGTGGAGGTCAGACAGTAGACGGGGGCGACCGTCGAGATGCCGATGACGGCGCTGCCCATCAGTCCGACGGAGTTCCCGCCGAGGCCCTTGCCGCGTACGCCCTGCTCGTCGCCCGAGGCGGCGACGCCTCTTACCGTGTCTCCGGCCTGGGGCCGCGCTTCCACCTGAGTCATGAACAGGACGTTAAGTGCTGCGGTTTCCACATCCGGAAGATCGCAATCCGAACACCTCGCCGATCTCCCGCCTTGCATTGCCAGGCCAGGATGCCGAGACACCCGATGATTGAAAGATCGACCATTCACGACACCCGGCCGATGAACCGGTGGTCACGATCACGTCCGATATGCGGGAACCGCAGCCCTGCCCCAAATGTCCGGTTCTAAATTTTCCCGTGGAACTTTCCGGAGTTGCTCAGCCCGGCCAGACCACCGCCTGCGTCTCGCTGTACGCGTGCAGCGCGTACGAGCCGACGTCCCGCCCCACACCGCTCTTCTTGAAGCCGCCGAACGGCGCCTCCATGTTCCGGCCGACCGTGTTGATCCCGACCCCGCCCGCCCGCAGCCGGGCCGCGATGCGGAATGCGCGGGCTACGTCCCCGGACCACACGTAGTCGAGGAGTCCGTAGTCGCTGTCGTTCGCGAGTGCGACGCCCTCCTCCTCGTCGTCGAACGGCACGACGACCACCACCGGGCCGAAGATCTCCTCCCGGACCACTCGCATGTCGTTCGTGCAGTCCGCCAGCAGCGCGGGCGCCACGTAGAAGCCCTTCTCCATGGCCGGCCGCTCGCCGCCCGCCACGACCCGCGCGCCTTCCTTCCGGCCCAGCTCCACGTACGACTCCACCCGGTCGCGGTGCGCGGCCGAGATCACCGGGCCGACCACCGTGCCCCGCTCACGCGGGTCGCCGACCTTCATGAAGGCCAGATAGCGGGTGAGCTTCTCGATCAGCTGCTCGTAGATCCCGCGCTGGGCGAGCACCCGGGTCGGGGCGGTGCAGATCTGGCCGCTGTAGAAGGCGAAGGTCGTGCCGATGCCCATGACCGCGGAGTCCAGGTCGGCGTCGTCGAACACCAGCGCCGCGCCCTTGCCGCCCAGCTCCATCAGCTGCCGCTTCATGGACCGGCCGCACACCTCGCCGATCGCCTGCCCGACGGCGGTCGAGCCGGTGAAGGAGACCATGTCGACGTCCGGGGCGTCCACGGCGGCGGCGCCGACGTCCGGGGCCGAGCCGGTGACCACGTTGACCACCCCGGGCGGGGCGCCCGCCTCCTCCAGGGCCCGGGCCATCGCGTACACCGACAGCGGGTCCTGCGGGGCGGGTTTCACCAGCACGGTGTTGCCCATGGCGAGGGCCGGGGCGACCTTGCCCGCCGGGTTGGCCCAGGGGTTGTTGTACGAGGTGATGCAGGTGACCACGCCGACCGGGCGGCGCACCGCGACCGCGCCGAAGACCCCGGCCTTCCCCATCGGGCCGGCCTCGTTGATCTGCGGCGGCAGCGCCTGCTCGACCGGCTCCAGGGCGCCGCGCGCGTACCGCCGGAAGCGGGAGACGCCGACGGCGACCTGCATGCCGCGCGCGGTCCCGGTCGTCGCGCCGGTCTCGGCCTGCGCGAGGACCGTGTTCGCCTCGGCGTCCCGGGCCATGACGTCGGCCGCCCGGTCCAGGATCGCCGCCCGCTCCTGCGGCGTCGTACGGGACCAGGCGTCGAAGGCCGCGCGAGCCGCCTCGGCCGCCTCGTACACCTGGGCGCGCGAGGCCTCGGGCGCGAGGCCGACGACCTCCTCGGAAGCCGGGTCGATCACCTCGTAGTGGCCGCC
>NZ_DATCVQ010000598.1:0-16503 GCF_036566765.1 Streptomyces sp. | reverse complement strand
CGGCGAGCGCGGCGGGGTGCGCGGCGAGCGGGGAGGCGGCGACGGTCAGCTCCTCGCGGGGCGCAGCGGCGTACCGGGCGAGGTCGGCCCGGGCGGCGTCGATGCGCAGCAGCAGGGACCCGGCGTGTTCGAGCAGCCGCTCCCCGGCGGGCGTCGGGGTGACCGGGCGACGGCCGAGCAGCGGCAGGCCGAGGTCCTGCTCCAGGGCCGCGATGTGCTGGGAGACCGCCGACTGCGTGTAGCCGAGTTCGCGCGCCGCCGCGGAGAACGAGCGGAGCCGGGCGACGGTGACGTACGTACGCAGGAGGTGCGGGTCCATCGTGGTGCGTCCCTCAGTGCTCGTCGGGGGTGATCAGCGCCTGGGCGTAGTACGCGAGCGAGCGGTTGTAGCGGGGCAGCAGCGGGGCGAGCGCGCCGAGCGCGAGCGAGGCGGCCTCGCGCTCGCGGCCGGTGTCCGTGAGGCAGAGCCCGAGGAAGGCGTCGACCGCGCCGGCGAGCGCCCGCTCGTCGGCGTCGAGCCGCTCGGCGGGGATCGCCCGCTCCGCGGTGAGGAGTTCGACGCCGCGCTCGGGCCGGCCGAGGTTGCGCAGGCTGCTGGCCATCTGGATCACGGCGCGGCGGCGGCGCAGCCCGGTGAGGCCGAGGTCGAGGGCGCGCCGGTACAACTCCACGGCCTGCTCGGGCAGTCCGGTGGAGTCGTGGGCGGCGCCCTGCTCGAAGAGCGCGGGCGCGTCGTCGGCGGGCCGCTCCGCGGCGAGTTCGGCGATGCGGGCGCGGAAGTCGGCCGGGTCGTGCGCGTCGATCGCGGCCCAGAGGGCGGCGACGCGGTCGTCCCAGGTCGTGGTGGCGTCGGTGGTCATGAGGGCGAGCCTAGCGCCGGTCATCAGCGTTCGTGATGGAGAGTGCAGAAATCATCGTTGGACGTGAACACGGGTCTTTGAACAGCATGTTCTCCATGACGAAGAACCTGAACACGAACCGCACTCCTCGTATCGCCCTCGTGGGCGACCGCTCCCCGCACGTCCGCTCGCACGTCCGGGTCCCGATGCTGCTCGACGCGCTCGCGGAGCGCGACGGGCTGATCCTCGACGCGTACTGGATCGAGACCGCGGACGCCGCCGAGCCGGACGCGGTGCGCGGCTTCGACGCGGTGTGGCTGTTGCCGGGCAGCCCGTACGCGAGCGAGGAGGGGGCGCTGGCGGCGATCCGGACCGCGCGGGAGGAGGGGATCCCGTTCCTCGGGACCTGCGCGGGCTTCCAGCACGCGCTGCTGGAGTACGCGCGGGACGTCTGCGGTCTGGAGCGCGCGGCGCACGCCGAGAACGACCCGGCGGCGGACGGCGGCGATCTGCTGATCGCCCCGCTGGCCTGCTCGCTGGTCGGCCACGAGGGCCCCGTGCGGGTCGAGCCGGGCTCGCTCGCCGAGCGGGTCCTCGGGGCGGAGCGGTCGACGGAGCGGTACCACTGCAACTACGGCCCGGACAACCGCCACCTGGACACGCTGCGGGCGCACGGGATGCGCTTCTCGGGCGAGGACGAGGACGGGCAGGTGCGGATCGCGGAGCTGCCGGGGCATCCGTTCTTCCTGGCGACGCTGTTCCAGCCGGAGCTGGCCGGGGACGGGACGCGGCCGCATCCGATCGTGCGCGCGCTGGCGACGGCGGCGGTGGAGAAGGCGGCGGTGCGGGTGGCCGGGGTGTAGCTCAACTCATGCGCACGACGAGATGGGCGCGGTCCCGGCCGCGCTCCACCAACCGTGCGTTGACCTCGTCGGACTCCCGGACCCAGCGCTCGGCGCGGTCCCGGTCCTTGCCGAACCGGACGTGTCGTTCGATCAGCCGGGGCACACGGCGCCGGTCGTCGAGCTCCAGGTACCAGACCTCGTCGAGGAGGGCCTGGACCGGGGCCCACGGACCCTCGTCGTGCAGCAGATAGTTCCCCTCGGTGACGACGAGGGGAACGTCGGCGGGAACGGGAATCGCCCCGGCGACCGGCTCCTCCAGGGTCCGGTCGAAGGCGGGCGCGTACACGACGGCGTCGGGCTCGGGGGTACGGAGCCGGGCAAGGAGGTGCGCGTACCCGGCGGCGTCGAAGGTGTCCGGGGCGCCCTTGCGCTGCTCCCGTCCGAGCCGCCGCAGCTCGGCCTGGGCGAGGTGGAAGCCGTCCATCGGCACGAGCACGGCAAGCCCGTCGAGCCGCGCAACGAGCCGGTCCGCGAGCGTGGACTTCCCCGCCCCGGGCGCCCCGGCCAGCCCCAGGATCCGGCGGCCACCGGGCGCGGCGAGGCGGCGGGCGCGGGCGGCGAGCTCGTCGAGCTGAGCGGAGTCCATGGCGTCATTGTCGCTCCGGGAGGTCGAGCTCGGCCCGGACGGTCTTGCCGACGGGCACGCGGTCGTGCACCGCCCACCGGGAGGCCAGGGCCTCGACGCCCTCGCAGCCACCGCCTGGGCCGCCTTCGTCGGCTACGCGACGCGTCCCTGACGCGGCCTTGTCGTCCGCTCGGCTCGTTGTCGGTGGGCGCTGTTACGTTCGGCGGCATGACGGACTTCCTGCTGAGCGTGCTTCGTGAGCGGCCACGCCTGGCCGAACTGGCCGCCGGGCCCTTCGAGTTCGACCTGGACCGCGCCGAGCACGGCGAGGAGGTCGTCCTGGCCTCGGGCGGGCCGCTGGAGCCGATCGCGGGGGACGGGGCGGGCGGGACGTACTTCCTGTGTGACGGGCGGGCGGTGCTGTACGCCTCGTCGGAGGGGCAGGCCGGGCTGCTCGGAGACAGTGTCGGGGAGGCGCTGGAGGTCCTGCTCGGCTTGCCGGGGTGGCACGACGCGGTGGGGTACGGCGGGACGGGGGAAGCCCTCGTGGCGGCGGGGGCCGTGGAAGCGGACATGCGGGACTCGTACGTGCCGGAGCTGGACGCGATACGGGCGGAGCTCCTGGCAGGGCTCGGGCTTCCGGAGCGCTCGCCGTCGGAGCTGCTGGCGCGGCTGCACGCGGCGCTGCTGCGTACGGAGCCGGAGTTCGTCCTGCTGACCGCCGAGGAGGGACTGGCGTACGAGCTGCTGGACGGGCTGCCGCGCCCGTCGCTGCGGGAGAGGGTGCTGGCGTCCGGGGCGCTCGCGGACGAGGAACTCCCCGCTCCGGAGGACGAGTTCGGATGGATCGCGCTCGCCGCACGGCGGGGGCTGACGGCCGAGGCCCGGATACGGCTGATCCGGCTCCTCGGCGACACCGGGCCGGACGCGGTGCGGCTGGGCCGGATCGTGGCGGGCCTGGAGTCGGTGGGCGACCCGGCGCACGCGGCCCGCGCCCAGCGGCTGGTCCTGTCCCTCCAGGACACGGCGCTCACCCGGGGCTCGGCCGCCCGGACCCTGGCGCGGCTCGAACGCCTCGCGGGCGACGCGGCGGCGGCCCGGCGCACCCTGGACCTGGCGGTCGCGGTGCTGGACGCCGGGCCGCCCGCTGCGGAGGCATCCGGGCAGCAGGAACTGGACCTCGGCCTGCCGGAGCCGCCCGTCGACACCTCGGCCGAGGGCTGGCGGCGGCGCGGCCTGGGCCGCGGGGTGGCGGAGGAGTACCTGAGCCTGGCGCTGGCAGAGGCGGAGGCGGGCGACGCCGAACAGGGCCGCACCGCGCTGAAGGAAGCCCGTACCCTGCTCGACGGCATGACCGGTCCGCTCGGCGGACTCGGCGAACTGTCGCGGCGCGCCACATGGGCCGTCCAGCGGCTACGGGGGGCTTGATGAGACGACGAATGATCGCGACCGACCTGGACGGCACTTTGCTGGACTCCGCCGGGCGGATCAGCCCGCGGACCCGCGAGGTGGTCGGGCGGTTGCGGGCGGCGGGGTGGTTGCTGGTGCTGGCCACGGCCCGCCCGGTGCGGGCGGTGCGGCCGATCGTCGCTGAGCTCGGGCACCACGCGGTCGTGGTGTGCGGCAACGGATGCCTCACGTACGACTTCGCCGCCGAGGCGGTGGTCGACTACCGACCGGTGACGACGGACCGCGTCCGGCACGCGCTCGGCGTGCTGCGGCGGAACGAGCCGTCCGCGCGGATGGGCGCGGAGCGGCACCTGGAATTCCTGCTGGAGCACACGTTCACCCTCGGCTCGGCCGACGCGGGGGGCGCGGTCCGGGTGGAGACCCTGGACGGCGCCCTCGACGACACCGGGGTCGGCAAGCTCCTGGTCCAGCTCGACGGCGACGCCCTCGACTACCGCGGCCGGGTCGCGGCGCGGCTGTCGGAGGGGTACGAGGTGACCGCCTCCGGTTCGGCGTTCTGCGAGATCACCCTGGAGGGTGTCACCAAGGCGTCGGCCCTCCAGCGCATCGCCCAGGCCCACGGCTTCACGGCGGCGGATGTCATCGCCCTCGGCGACATGCCCAACGACCTCCCCGCCCTCACCTGGGCCGGCACAGCCGTAGCCGTAGCCAACGCCCACCCCGAGGTCCTGGCCGCCGCCGACGTCGTCACCCATTCCAACGACGACGACGGAGTGGCCCGCCACTTGGAGTCCCTGCTGGAGCAAGGGATGTGACGCATCGTCAGTTCACGCAGTACCCGGAGATCCTCACGTGACACGTCCCGTCGGCGACGATGAAATGGCGGTGAAGCCGTCTATCGTCACCATCATGACGAAACGTTCCGCTTCTCTGCCGCCGGACTCCCGGCGATGAGCGATCCCGCCGAACACCGGCGCTTCGCCCGCCATCTCGCGGCCCTCGGCGCCGTCGCCGAGGCGGACGAGGCGGAGTTGGTGACCACCGTCCTGGGCGACGAGGACACGACGATGGCGGTCAGCGCGGTGATCCGCCACCTGGACCGCCGGGCCGCGCAGCTGATGAGCGATCCGCGGTTCTCCGCCTGGGCCCACGCCATGGCCGCGGCGACCGGAGAGCACGACTTCCTCGTCCGCCGTCTGCACGAGTGGACCCTGCTCCGCAGGATCGCCCAGGCCGAGCCGTGGACCGCCGAGGAGGTCACCGGCGCATCCGACTGGCTCCAGCGCACGGCCGCGACGAACACCCGCCTCGCCGCCGACCCCGAGGTCCTCGGTCTGCTCGCCGTGCGCGGACGCACCCGCCGCGTCCGCACCGCGGCAGGCCTCCGGCTCCGCACCCCGGACCTGTCGTAGCCCGCGCGCCTTGCCGGCGCCGCCGCCCCACCGGCCGAAACCCGTCCCTTGCGTACCAGGAGTAACTGCGCTTACCGTCAACGGACTTGAGGAACGGGAGGGAACCATGGAGAGCAACAGGCAACCCGAGGACGACACCCGCACCAAGCCGGAGATCAAGAAGGTGGCCGTCAAGGACGAGGCCAGGAAGCGCGACCGCCTCACCATCGACAAGCGGCCGTCCACCTGACCGGGCGGGCGTCGGCGTCCGGCGTGGCACTTCGCACGCCGCACGCCGCCGCCCCATCCCCGTCCGTCGCCGACCCCCGTCCCCGTCCCCGTCCGTCGCCGACCCCCGGCCCCGTTGACCGGCACGACACGGAAGGCCGCATGCGCGTTCATCTGGTGACCATGCCCTGGCAGCCCATCGACCTGCCGTCTCTGCAGATCGGCCTGCTGCACGCCCTCCTCACCCGCACCCGCCCCGACGACGAGGTCCGTGAGTTCCACGGCTCGCTGCGCTGGGCGGAGTTCCTGCTCGACCGGACGGACGGGCTGCTGCGGCCCGCCGACCACCTCGAGGTGGGCAGCGACTCGATCTTCGACGGGCTCGGCGACTGGGTCTTCTCCGGCGTGCTGTACCAGGACCCCGACTGGGGCGTCGCGCGGCTCGACGCGTACGCGGAGCGGCGCGGGATCCCGGTGGACAAGGCGCATGCGATGCGCGTGCACGCCGCCGCGTTCGTCGCGCGCAGCGCCGACGAGATCCTCGCCGACGACCCCGACGTCGTCGGCTTCACCAGCACCTTCATGCAGAACGTCGCCTCGCTCGCGCTCGCCGCCGAGCTCAAGCGCCGCCGCCCCGGCCTCACCGTGGTCTTCGGCGGCAGCAACTGCGACGGGCCGATGGGCCACGCCCTGCACCGCAACCACCCCTTCGTCGACCACGTGGTGCGCGGGGAGGGGGAGTACGCGTTCCCCGCCCTTCTCCACCACCTCGACGCCGGCACCCCGCCCGCCGACGTGCCCGGCCTGTGCTGGTGGGACGGCGGGACCTCGCGGGCGAACGAGGAGTCGCGGCGCACGGTCGCACCGCTCGACATCCCCTCGCCCGAATACGACGTCTGGCACACGCAGCTGGAGGCCTCCCCGGTCGCCGAGTACGTCCGGCCCAAGCTGGTCGTGGAGGGCGCGCGCGGCTGCTGGTGGGGCGAGAAGCACCACTGCACGTTCTGCGGCCTCAACGGTTCGGCGATGGCGTTCCGGGCCAAGCCCGGCGAGCGGCTGTGGGACGAGGTGGACCGGCTGGTCCGGCGACACCGCATCCTCGACGTCGTCACCGTCGACAACATCATCGACATGGCGTACTTCACGGACTTCCTGCCGCGCGCCGCCGACAGCGGCTGGGACCTGCTCATGCACTACGAGGTCAAGTCCAACCTCACGCACGAGCAGTTGGAGCTGCTCGCCCGCTCGGGCGCGGTGCACATCCAGCCGGGCATCGAGAGCCTCAACAACCGCGTCCTCGGCCTGATGGACAAGGGCGTCACCGGCTCCCGCAACGTCCGCACCCTGCGCGAGTGCGCGGACCTGTCGCTCACCTGCACCTGGAACTACCTGTACGGCTTCCCGGGCGAGACGGCGGCGGACTACGACCCGGTCGTCGCCCAGTTCCCCGCGCTCGTCCATCTCCAGCCGCCCGGCGGCGCGTTCCGCATCCAACTGGAGCGCTTCAGCCCGCACTTCGCCGACCCGGCCCTCGGCTTCGCCGAGCGGAGCCCGGCCGAGATGTACCGCCATGTGTACGACCTCCCCGAGGCCGAACTCGCGGACCTGGTCTACCTCTTCGACACCCCGCCGCGCGGCGTCGACGGCGCGGCCGAGGAGCGGCTCACCCGGGCCGTCGCCGACTGGCGGGACGGACACGCCGGTTCGACGCTGCTCATGGAGACGGACGCGGAGGGCGCACTTCTCGTGCACGACCGACGGAGCGGCTGGCCGGAGCGGACGCACCGGCTGACCGGCTGGGAGGCCGCCGCGTTCGCGCACCTGGAGCACGGCCGCTCGGGCCCGGCTCTGCACCGGCTTCTCACCGGGGCCGAGGAGGGGCACGACGTCACGGCGGAGCGGCTCACCGAGTGGCTCGACGAGGGCGTGGCGCTCGGGCTGCTGTTCTTCGACGGACGGTCGTACGTGTCGCTGCCGCTGCGGAACGCCCCGATCGGCGCGCTCGCGGACGACGTCGAGGCGGTGACCGTATGACCGCCGTCCTGCCGCTCGGCGCGGGCGGCCGCGCCACGGCGGAGGCGGTGCGCCTGCTGCGCGAGTGCCAGAGCGCGGCGCGCACGGTGCGCTGGGTCCCGGACGCCGAGCCGCCGAGCTTCGACACCGCGCTGCTGCACCACCTGCCGCCCCCGGAGTCCGGCCACCCGGCGTGGGCGTCCAGGTATGCGTACGGGCTGCTCTACCACCGCCGCGGGCCGGACTTCGTGCAGGTCATGGACCGGCGGGACCCGGCCGCCGCGGCCCGGTTCACCCTGGACCAGCCCGCGCTGCTCGACGCGTTCCTCGCCGTCCAGGAGCCCACGGCCCTCGACGGGCTCGACGCGGCCGGGCGCGAGGCCGTGGCGCTGCTCGCGGACGAGCGGCTGGTCCTGGTCACGGACGGCTGGGCCGTGGCGCTGCCGCCACGGCTGCGCCGCTGGCCCGTCCCCTGCACGAGCGTCTGACCTGTGACGGCTTCGCCCAGCGGGCCCCCGTCGACCACGGACGCGGTCGCCGAGGCGGACGCCGGCATGCCCTGGCGGGCGTTACGCCGGCACCGCCCGTTCCTCCTGCTCTGCGGCGAGCAGGCGGCCAGTTCGGTCGGGCGGCAGATCACCGCGCTGGCGCTGGCGCTTCTGGCCGTGACCCGACTCCACGCGGGCCCGTTCGGGGCGTCGGCGCTGCTGGCGCTGACGTACCTCCCCGGGGCCGTGCTCAGCCCCTTCGCCGGGGTCCTCGCCGACCGGGCCCGGCTGCGTCCCCTGACCGTCACGCTCACCGCGCTCCAGGTAGTCGTCGTCGGCTCGGTCCCGCTCGCCGGGGCGTTCGGGCGGCTGAGCCTGCCGCATCTGTACGCCGTGGCCGCCCTGTCGGGCGCGCTGACCTGGACGCTCTCGGTGGCTTTGCAGGCGGCGCTGCCCCGCGTCGTGCCGCCCGGACAGCTGCTCGCCGGCAACTCGGCGCTGACCGGGGCACGTACGGCAGGCCAGATCGGCGGGCCCGCCCTGGGCGGCGTCCTCGTCGGCCTCGTCGGCGCGTCGCCCGCGCTCCTCGCCGGCAGCGCCGCGTACGCCGTCGAGGCCGTGCTGCTGTTCGCGCTGCCCGCGGCGCTGAACCGGCCGGCCGATACGGGCGGGGGCCGCGGCCCCCGGTTCGCCGGGCTGTGCGAGGGGTTCGCGGTGGTCCGGGCGGAGCCGGTACTGCGCCGGCAAGTGCTGGCGGGGGCCGGGTTCAACCTCGGCAGCGGCGCCGCGGACGCCCTCTTCGTACTCTACGCAGGCCGCGAACTGAAGCTGGCGCCCTGGCAGTTGGGGTGCGTGTACGCGACGTTCAGCGTGGCCACGGTCGCCGGGGTGGTCCTCGCGGGCCGGTTCGCGACGACGATCGGGCTGTACCGGGCGACGCGGATCTGCGCGCTGGCAGCGGCCTTCTCGATCTTCCTCGTGCCGGCCGCGTCGCTGGGGCTCGCCTTCCCCGCCCTGCTCGCGTACCAACTCGTCTTCGGCAGCGCGGCCACGGTCTGGGCGATCTCGATGACGACCACGCAGCAGCTGATCGCCCCACCCGGGCTCCAGGGCCGCGTCGCCGGCTTCGCCCAGGCGGCACTGCTGACGACCGTTCCGGTCGGTGCGCTGTCCGGCGGCGCGCTGGCGGCCTGGCTGGGCAACGTCCCCGTACTGACCGGCGCGGCGGCGACGACCGTGCTGGCCGCCGGCTCCTTCTGGCTCCCGCGGCGTCGTTCCGGGCGCACAACACCGCAAGCACCGCCGGGGACATGACCGCCGCGCGGGCGCCGCCGCATGTGGGGCGGCGCCTGCGCAGGCGGATCAGACGACGCCGGAGTCCGTGATGACGATCTCCTTGGAGGTGCGGCCGGAGGGGCGGCTGCCGAGCTTCTCGATCTCCGTGACGACGTCCATGCCCGAGACGACCTCGCCGAAGACGACGTGCTTGCCGTCCAGCCAGTCGGTCACGATCGTGGTGATGAAGAACTGCGAGCCGTTCGTGTTCTTGCCCGCGTTGGCCATGCTGAGCAGGCCCGGACGGGTGTGCTTCAGCTGGAAGTTCTCGTCCTCGAACTTCTCGCCGTAGATGCTCTTGCCGCCGGTGCCGTCGCCCCGGGTGAAGTCGCCGCCCTGCAGCATGAACTCGGGGATGACGCGGTGGAACGGGGAGCCCTTGTAGCCGTAGCCGTGCTCGCCGGTGGCCAGCTCACGGAAGTTGCGGGCCGTCTTCGGGACGACGTCGTCGTACAGCTTGAACTCGATGCGGCCGAGCGACTGGCCGTCCGCGGCCACCTCGAAGTACACGTTCTGGCTCATGGCGCTGCTCCTCTGGGTTTTCGAATGATCGAACCCCAGGATAGGAGACCCACCCCTGAGGCACGCAGCCGAGCACCGCGAGACACGCGGAACGCCCCGCACTCGCCGAGTGCGGGGCGTTCTGTGTCGGACGGTCAGTCCTCGTCGGCCGTCAGCCGCAGCGAGATGGAGTTGATGCAGTACCGCTGGTCCGTCGGGGTCGGGTAGCCCTCGCCCTCGAACACATGGCCCAGATGGGAGCCGCAGCGGGCGCAGCGGACCTCGGTGCGGGTCATGCCGTGGGTGCGGTCCTCCAGGAGCTCGACGGCCTCGCTGTCCTTCGGGTCGAAGAAGGACGGCCAGCCGCAGTGCGACTCGAACTTCTCGTTCGAGGTGAAGAGCTCGGCCCCGCACGCGCGGCAGGAGTAGACGCCCTTGGTCTTGGTGTCCGTGTACTCACCGCGGAAGGCCGGCTCCGTCCCCGCCTGGCGCAGCACCTGGTACTCCGCCGGGGACAGCTCCGCCCGCCACTGCTCGTCCGGCTTCTCGACGTCGTACGCCATCACTCGCTCCTCGGCTCGGCTTCAGCTCGACAGGCGGGCGAGGATCCTCGGACCCAGGTCCGTGACGTCGCCCGCGCCCATGGTGAGAACGAGGTCACCGGGCTTCGCCATTCCCGCGATCACGTCCGGGACGGTGTCCTTGTCGTGGACGGCGGTCACCTCGGCGCCCGCGGCGCGGGCGGCGGCGATGATCAGCTCGCTGGTGATGCCCGGGATCGGGTCCTCGCGCGCCGGGTAGATGTCCAGGACCACGGAGCCGTCGGCGAGCGCGAGGGCGTCGCCCATCTCCTTGCCGAGCTCCTGGGTCCGGGAGAACAGGTGCGGCTGGAAGACCACGAGGAGCCGGGACGCCCCGGCGGCGCCGCGCATGGCCTCCAGGTCGGCGGTCATCTCGGTGGGGTGGTGCGCGTACGAGTCGATCACCTGCACGCCCGCGGCCTCGCCCTTGAGCTGCAGGCGGCGGCCGACGCCGGTGTACGCGGTGAGGGCCTGGGCCAGCTCGGCCGGGTCGATGCCCACGCGGGAGCCGGCCGCGAGGGCGGCGGCGGCGTTGTGGGCGTAGTGACGGCCGGGGACGGAGACGGTGAAGGCGTGCTCGACGCCGTCGAGGGCGACGACGACCCGGCTCGTCATGCCGTTCGGGGTGATCTCCAGGATGCGGGCGTCCGCACCCTCGTCCTCGCCGACCGTGAGTACCTGCAGGCCCTCGCGGTCCGCGACCCGGCGGGCCAGCTCGCGCGCGCCCGCGTGCTCGCCGACGACCAGCGTGCCGCCGGGGCGGATCTTGCCGACGAAGGCCTCGAAGGACTCGTAGATCTCGTCCATCGACGCGTAGTTCGCGTGGTGGTCCAGCTCGACGTTGAGGACGATCGCGACCTCGGGGTCGTACTTCTGGAAGCTGCGGTCGCTCTCGTCGGCCTCGGCGACGAAGACGGGGCCGTCGCCGTGCAGCGCGTTGGTGCCGGGGCCGGCGAGGTCGCCGCCGATCGCGTACGAGGGGTCGAGGCCCAGCTCCGTCAGGGCGACGGCCAGCATCGAGGTGGTGGTCGTCTTGCCGTGCGTGCCGGCGACCGCGATCGCGCGCAGGCCGTCCATGAGGGAGGCGAGCGCGTCGGAGCGGTGCACGACCGGGATGCCGAGCTCGGCGGCGCGGGCCAGCTCGGGGTTGTCGGCGCGGATGGCGCTGGAGACGACGACGCAGGAGGCGTCGTCGGCGAGGTGCGCGGCGGCGTGCCCGATGTGGACGGTCGCGCCGAGCGCGCGCAGCGCCTCGGCGGTCGCGGACTCCTTGGCGTCACTGCCGGCGACCTTGGCACCACGCTGGGCGAGGATCTTCGCGATGCCCGACATTCCGGCACCGCCGATGCCGATGAAGTGCGGCCGCTCCATGGCGGCGGGAACGGCGGCGGCAGGGATGGCGGAGGCCATGCGGTTGTCTCCCCGGGGTGCGACTGCGACGTACGTATGAGGCCCCCAGCGTAGTGGCTGGGGGCGGAGAGTCCGGCGAGGGCGGACCTGGGGCCGGACTCCCCCGGGCCCGCCTCGGGCGTTCGGGCTACTCCTCCTCGGCGCTGTGCGCGAAGAGCTTCAGGACCGGGACGCCCACTTTGTGCCGGGCTCTGGAGGCCCAGTCCCGATGGAAGAACTCCTCCACGTAGTGCGGAGCGGTCAGGACGATGACCTCGTCCGCGTCCGACTCGTCGACCACGGCCTTCATCTTGTTCAGGGGGTGGTCCTCGACCACTTGTCCGACCGCTTCGCAGCCCGCGTCCCGCAGCGCCTGCAGGGAGTGCTCCAGGGCCTGCTCGGCGGGCATCCGGGCCGCCTTCCCCTCGGGTTCCTCGCCCTCGCGCCGGGCCTCTTTCAGCTCGCCCATCGCGACGTCGTCGATGGCGCGCAGCAGGACATCGGCCTGGTCGCCCCTGGGCTGCATCAGCACGATGAACGACACCCGCTCGGCACCGTGCAGGGTGGTGACGAACTCCACGTCGACGGACGTCAGGGGCTTCTCGATCATCAAAACGCTTGTGAACACTTCGGAGCCCTTCTGCGGAAACCATCCTTCCCCGTGCCCGCACGGGGTTTGCGAGAGTAAGTGTGCCCAGCGGAAGCTAACCGGAACGGGAAATTCCGGCACTTGTCAGATCCGACGGTAGCGGGTGTACAGGAACCCGGCCTCCTCCAGAACGGAGGCGAGCGAGAACCGCGCAGGGACGGTCACGGACGGGCCTCCGGCGATCCGCTGCGCGCTCCCCGCGGTCATGGTCGGAGACACCGTCCAGCACAGCTCGTCCAGCGCCCCGGAGGCCACGAACTGCCCGAGCAGCCTCGGACCGCCCTCGGTGAGCTGGCGCCGCAGCCCGCGCGCCACCAGCTCCCGCTTCGCCCGCTCCGGGTCCACCCGGGTCCCCTCGCCGGCCCTGACCACCTGCGCGCCGGCCCGCTCGGCCGCCGCCACCCGCTCCGCGGGCGCGTCCTCGCCGGTGAGCACGAGGGTGGGCGCCAGCGGCGAGGTGAAAAGCGGAAGGGAGAAGTCGAGGTCGAGCGAGGAGGTGATGATCGCGATCACCGGCGCGGGCCCCTGCCCGGCGGCGGCCCGGCGGGCCGCGAAGGCCTCGCGGGCCCGGGCGGGGCGGTACCCCTCCTGGCGGACCGTTTCGGCCCCGACGACCACCACGTCCGCGAGCGCCCGCAGGGTGCCGAAGATCCGCATGTCGGTGTCGGAGGAGATCGGCTGGGAGCGGCCGTCGTGCTGGGCCGCTCCGTCGAGGGAGGAGACCATGTTGGCCCGCAGCCAGACGCCGTCGGGGGCCTCGGCCAGGTCGGGGTAGGCGTAGGCGTCGGCGAGCTCGTCGAGGGACCACTCCCTGTCGCCCGCGGCGTCGTCGTTGGCTGTCATGTCCGTCACAGGGAACAGGCGTCGCATCCTCGCAGTCTGACACGCCCCTTACAGTGGGGAACTGTGTCGACCCGTGCCCTCCCCGAAGCGTCCCCCACCGAGGCGACGCCCGTGTCCCTCTGCGCCCGCGAGCCCCATGTGCCCGCCGACCGTCTGGTCGCGGAGATGGTGCCGCCGCCGCGGTTCGACTCGGTGCGTTTCGACACGTACATCCCGGACCCGAACCAGGCCAGCCAGTCCGAGGCCGTCGACGTCCTGAGCGCCTTCGCCGACGGGCTGGGCGGCGCGCACGCCTCCGGCTCGGGCCGGCGCCGCTGGTTCTCCCGCGCCCCGAAGAAGACCGCGCCGGCGGGCCCCCGCGGGGTCTACCTGGACGGCGGCTACGGCGTCGGCAAGACCCACCTTCTCGCCTCGCTCTGGCACGCCACCCCGGCCGAGCCCGCGCTCAAGGCCTTCGGCACCTTCGTGGAGCTGACGAACCTGGTCGGCGCGCTCGGCTTCCAGCAGACCGTGCAGACCCTCGGCGGGCACCGGCTCCTGTGCATCGACGAGTTCGAGCTGGACGACCCGGGCGACACCGTCCTCGTCTCCTCGCTGCTCAGCCGCCTCGTGGAGCAGGGCGTCGCGCTCGCCGCCACCTCGAACACGCTGCCGGGCAAGCTCGGCGAGGGCCGGTTCGCCGCCGTGGACTTCCTGCGCGAGATCCAGGGGCTCTCCGCGCACTTCCGCCCGCTGCGGATCGACGGCGAGGACTACCGGCACCGCGGACTGCCTCAGGCTCCCGCGCCGTACTCCGAGGAGGCGGTGACCAAGGCCGCGTACGCCACCCCCGGCGCGAGCCTCGACGACTTCCCGCACCTGCTCGACCACCTGGCCCGCGTGCACCCGAGCCGGTACGGCGCGCTGACGGACGACCTGACGGCGGTCTGCCTCACCGACGTGCAGCCGATCCCCGATCAGTCGACGGCGCTGCGCCTCGTCGTCCTCGCCGACCGTCTGTACGACCGCGAGATACCCGTGCTGGCCTCCGGGCTGCCGTTCGACCGGCTGTTCAGTGAAGAGATGCTGAAGGGCGGGTACCGGAAGAAGTACTTCCGGGCGATCTCCCGGCTCACCGCACTCGCTCGCGACGCAAAGGGTCTTGTGGACCAGTAGGTTGGGGGCCATACCCGATCGAAAGGGATTCACCATGGCCGCAACGCGCAGCGCTCACGCCGTCTGGGAGGGCGACCTCCTCAAGGGCTCGGGCGTCGTCTCCCTCGACTCCTCCGGTCTCGGCTCGTACGACGTGTCCTGGCCCGCCCGCACCGAGGAGCCCAACGGCAAGACCAGCCCGGAAGAGCTGATCGCCGCCGCGCACTCCTCGTGCTTCAACATGGCCTTCTCCAACATCCTGGCCAAGGCCGGCAACCCGCCGGCCCGCCTGGAGACCAAGGCCGACGTGACCTTCGTGCCGGGCACCGGCATCACCACCAGCCACCTCACGGTGCGCGGCGAGGTCCCGGGTCTGGACGCGGACCAGTTCCAGTCGCTGGCCGAGGACGCCAAGAAGAACTGCCCGGTGAGCCAGGCCCTCACCGGTGTCACGATCACGCTCACCGCCGAGCTCGTCTGATCCCTCCCGGCGCATACGTCACATGAGGCGACGTGGACCCGCATGGTTCACGTGTCACCACAGCGCGTGGTACACACATGCGGGTCACACGTCACATCTGCACCACGTCAATACCTGTCCGCCAACAGGAAGTGGGTTGCCTCATGTCCGCAACACGACGTCAGATCCTGTCCCGTACCGGCGCGTCCGTCGCCGGCATCGCCTTCACCGGGGCCTTCTCCGAAATCTTCGCCGGCACCGCCGCCGCCCGCGGCCATTCCCCCGCCGCCGGCTACGGCCCGCTGATCCCCGACCCCGCCGGCCTGCTCGACCTGCCGAAGGGCTTCCGCTACACGGTCCTGTCCCGCGAGGGCGACCCGCTCCGCTCCGGCGAAGGGCCGGTGCCCAGCAATCACGACGGCATGGGGGCCTTCGCAGGCCGCCGCGGCCGCGGCCGCGTTCATCTCGTCCGCAACCACGAGAACCGGGTCACCGCCCGGATCGGCGTGCCGACCGTCGAGGGCCTGACGTACGACCCGGCCGCCAAGGGCGGCTGCACGGCACTCACCCTGGACGGCCGGAACAACGTGCTCGACGAGCGGGTCGCCATCGCGGGCACCGCGGTCAACTGCGCGGGCGGGCCCACTCCTTGGGGTACTTGGCTGACCTGCGAGGAGACCGAGGACCGGGCCGGGACCAACGGCTACACCAAGGACCACGGCTTCATCTTCGAGGTCGACCCGGCCGATCCGCACCGCACCGGCGCCGTCCCGCTCACCGCGATGGGCCGGTTCCAGCACGAGGCGATCGCCGTCGATCCGGAGAGCGGCATCGTGTACGAGACCGAGGACGCCTTCCTGAAGCCGTTCGGGCTCTTCTACCGCTTCCTGCCCGAGAAGCCGCTGGGCGGGACGGGTTCGCTGCGGGCCGGCGGCGCGCTGGAGGCGATGCGGGTGCCGGGCGTGCCGGACCTGTCCGTGATCCAGGAGACGGGGGCACGGTTCGAGGGCGTCGAGTGGGTCCCCGTTCCGGATCCGCAGGCGGCGCAGACCCCGGTCCGCCTGCAGGACTTCGGCCCGAAGGGCATCACGCACGCGCAGAAGCTGGAGGGCTGCTACTGGGGCGGCCGCGCGGTGTACTTCGTCTCCAGCTTCGCCCGCGCCAAGGACGGCTCGGGCGCGACCCACTTCGGCCAGGTGTGGAAGTACGAGCCGGACCGCCGCCGGCTCACCCTCGTCGTGGTCTTCGGCCCCACGACCGACATCCAGCTGCCGGGCGAGTCCCCCGACAACATCTGCCTCGCGCCGACCGGCGGGCTGATGGTGTGCGAGGACGGCGAGGGGGCGCAGCACGTCTACGGCGTGAACCGGCGCGGCCAGGTGTACGCGGTGGCGCGCGGTGCGAACGACATCGGAAGCCCGGACGCCCCCGAGTGGGGCGAGTTCGCGGGGGTCACCTTCTCGCCGGACGGCCGGACGATGTACGTCAACTGCTACACCCCGGGCACGACGTTCGCCGTGACGGGGCCGTGGTGCTGACGCTTCCCCCTCCGGCGGTGTCGGGTCACAGGCGATAGGTGATGATCGGATAACTTCCGTTCGTGACCATTTCTGTACGAAGACTGACGGCACTTGCCGTTTCGGGGGCTGTTCTGGGGGCCGTCCTGGTCGGCTGCGGCACGGGCGGCCCCCCTGAGGCGGCCCCCCGCGACACCGCGGCCGGGCGCGCCACGTCGGCCTCGCCGACGACCCCGAAGACCCCGCCGCCCGCGA
>NZ_DATCVQ010000597.1:0-4261 GCF_036566765.1 Streptomyces sp. | reverse complement strand
CCGTGCGACGCGCGCCGCGCCGCCCAAGGGACACCAGAGGTTCACCCGAAGGGCACCGTGTCGTCGCCCCCGCGCCCCGGCCCGCGGCGTACCTTGCCCGCCATGCCCTCCCTTCTGAGCAACCGGCTCGCACAGCGGGTGCTGCGCCCGGCGTTCTCGCTGGTCGAGCAGCGGATGGAACGCGTCACCACGGCCTTCCAGACCGACCTCGACGCGCTCCACCACGAAGTCGCCGACCTGCGCCGCCGGCAGTACGGGCTGTCGCTCCTGCTCGACCGCGCGGGCCGCGACGGCGACCGGATGCCGACGGCCACGCAGATCGACACCCTGGTCCGCGAGGTCGCCGCCGTCACCGGGCGCGACGCCGAGCACGCCCGCCGCGAGGTGACCGTCGCGTACCGCCATCTCGTCGCCGTCGAGGCGCTCGGCACCGGCGGGCTCGCCGGCACCCTGTCCGACGTGTGCGGGCGGCTCGCCGCGATCCCGCTGCTCGCCCCGCCGAACGGCGAGGTGCTCGAAATCGGCACCCGGCACGGCCTGTTCGCCGCCGCGCTGCAGCGGATGCTGCACCGCGGCGGGGTCGAGGCCCGGCTGACCGTCGTCGACCCGCTGGCCGACGCGCCCACCCGCGCCGAGCTGATCCGCGGCAACCTCTCGCTCGGCGGCTCCGCCGCCGGGGACCACGCCGCCCGCCTGGTACGCGGCGACTTCACCGACCCGGAGGTACGGGCCGGCCTCGCCGACCGTCAGTACGGCGTGATCGTCGTCGACTCCCCGCAGGACGCGGCCCCCTACGACCTGGAGCAGGCCGCCGCCCTGGCCGCCCCCGGCGCCCTCGTCCTCGTCGCCACGACGGACCGCACCCGCGCGGACTCCCTCCGCTCGGCGGGCGAGATCGCCCAGACGCGCTACCTGCGCGCCGAGGCCCCCGCCCCCTCTCCCGCCCTCTCCTAGCCACCCATCTGCTGCTGGCGGTCCAGCGCCCGGCGCAGGTCCGTCGCCAGCGGGTGGTACGGGCCGTACTGCCGCTCCGCGTCGAACAGCAGGGTCTGCATGTGCTGTCGGGCGGCCGCGTGGTCGCCCATGGCGAGCAGCAGTTGACCGATGCGGTGCCGGATGTCGAAGGCCCGGGCCGGGTCCGGCGTGCCGGTCTCGTAGTACGGGAGGACCACGCGGTACTCGGCGAGCGCGGCCGCGGTCTCGCCGAGCTGTTCCAGGCACTGGGCGGCGTCGTAGCGGAACTGCAGGGTCTGCGGGTCGGCCGGACCCGCCTCGGCAGCGCGGTCGTCGGCGAGCCGGCGCAGTTCGGGCAGGGCGCGGCGGTACTGGCCGTCGTCCATCAGGGTCGTCGCGTACTGCTTGCGCAGGATGCGCACGACCGGGGAGTGCTCGCCGTGCTCGGCCGCCGCGGCCGGCAGGATCCCGCCGAGGATGTCGACGGCCTGCGTGATGCTGCCCTCGCCGAGCAGCCGCTTGACCTCGTCGACAGCGGCGGCCACGTCGGGCCGGGCGACCGTGGGCGGGGCGGTCGGCGGCAGGGGCGCACCGGCCGGGGTGGCGGCCCGGTCGGGCCAGGGGGCGTGCGGGCGCAGGAAGGGGCGGGTCGGGTCGAGCGGGCCTGTCGGCACGCCGCGCGCGGGCAGCAGCGGGACGAGGTGCTCGTACACCTCCTGGGCGCCGGACGGCCGGTGCCGGGGGTCCTTGGCGAGCAACCTGAGGACGAGGGCCTCCAGCGGTTCGGGGACCTCGGGGCGGATCTGGCGGACCGGCAGCGGCGGCTCGTAGAGGTGCCGGTGCAGCACGCCGAGGGCGGTGGAGCCGGCGAACGGCACGTTGCCGCTGAGGAGTTCGTGCAGCAGCGCGCCGAGCGCGTACAGGTCGGTGGCCGGGCCGACCGCGCCGCCCATCGCCTGTTCGGGGGCCATGTACGCGGGGCTGCCGATCGGCGAGCCGGTGTGCGTGAGGCGGGTGGTGTCGGTGTCCAGGACGGACGCGACGCCGAGGTCGAGGACGGTGACCGTGCCGTCCGGCTTGACCATCACGTTCCGCGGCTTGAGGTCGCGGTGGACGATCGGCACGGCGTGCACGGCGGCGAGCACCGCGCACAGCTGCGCGGCGACGCTGACGGCCCACTGCCAGGGGTATGGGTCGTGCTCGGCGAGGTGGTCGGCGAGGTCCGCGCCCTCGACATACTGCATGACGAGGTACAGGTCGTCCGCGTCGCTGCCCGCGTCGTGGACGGTGACCAGGCCGGGGTGGTCGACCTGGGCGGTGACGCGGCACTCGCGGACGAATCTGCGGCGGATCTCGTTTGCGGTGGTGGCGGCGGCCATGTGGTCGGGGCGGAGCAGCTTGACGGCCACGCGCCGGTCGAGGCGTCCGTCGTACGCCGTCCAGACCTGGCCCATGCCGCCCTGGCCGATGAGCCCCGCCAGCTCGTAACGGCCGCCGATGACGCGGCCGTTCATCTGCCGCCGTCCCGCGGGTCGCGCGGGTCCCGCGGCTCCTTGCGGAGCAGGTCGCTGAGCTCGTCGAGCTCGGCGCGGACCTGGTCGATGCGCGGCTGGGGCTGTCCGGCCGGCGGCTGCGTCTGCGTCTGCGGGATCGGCTGCGGCCGCGGTGTCGCGTACGGCTGCGGCGTCGGGTACGGCTGCGGGACGCCCGGCGAGGGCGCCGTGACGGCGGTGGGCGGGTAGCCGTATCCGCCGGTGACCGGCGGCGGCACGACCGGCGCGGGCCCGAAGCCACGCGCGTAGTGCTGGATCTCGGCGACGAGGTAGTACGAGACGGAGCCGAGGACCAGCGCCATCATCGCGCCGACGCCGAGGAACGACTCCAGGTCGCTCGCCTTCTCCTCGGCCGTGACGACGATGAAGGTGAGAAGCGCGGTGTCGGCGGCGAGGAAGACCCCGAACAGCGCCCAGTCCAGCTTCTTGCGCGTCACGCACGCGAGCCGCAGCAGCGGGGCCCATGCCAAGAAGCCGCAGGTGAGCAGCGGGAGCGCGACGAACAGCACGCGCAGTCCGATCAGCAACCCCTGCCCGGGGCGCTGCTGCTGCGGCGGCGGGTAGCCGTGGCCGTACATTCCTGCTCCTGGCGGACGAGTCGGTTGCGAAGTCGAGCGTATACACCGACACCGACAACGGCCCCTGGGTTGTACGGAACCGTTGTCGAACCGATCACGGTCTCACGGTGCCGTCCGTCAGCCCGTCGTACAGGCCCTGGACGAGCCGCTCCCCGAGCCGGCCGGCCAGCCGCATCGCGTCCTCGAACTCGGCGAGCGCGCGGAACCGCTCCCCGTAGCGCTGCTGCTCCGCGAGGGGCAGCCGGGGCAGTTGGAGGCGGCGGACGTCGAGCCGGGTGGCGGTCGAGGCGTAGCTGCTGGCCTGGCGGTTGTTGGCGGTGCCGCGCAGGAAGCCGGCGAGGAACCAGGGGTCGAGGGCGGCCGGGTCGGGGCGCAGCAGCTGGAGGTTGCGGCCGAGGGCGGCGCCGGCGGTGGCCTCGTCGACGACCCGGGCGACCGCGCCGCCGCCGATGATGGGCACGACGATGTCGCCGGGGGCGACGAGTACTGGCTCCTCGGCCGGGCCGTCGGGCAGGGCGCCGGAGGGGGCCTGGCCGGCGAGGACGTCGTGGTCGGTGAGGACCCGGCCGGAGCCCGCGCCCGCGCCGCCGGCGCGCAGCTCCAGGGCTCCGGTGCGGGCGAGTTCGGCGACGGTGACGACGGGCAGCCGGGCGGGGACGGCGTCGGCGCGGCCCGCGGGGTGGTCGGCGGGCGGCGTGAGCGCGGCGGTGCGGCGCAGGGTCTCGGTCAGCCGCTCGCGGACGCCCGCGAGTTCGGCCGCGCCTGCGGCGGCCGCCGGGGGCGGCAGGTGGCGGGCGGGGGTGAGGTCGACGTCGTCGTCGAGGAGTGCGATGACGGGGACGCTGCGGCTGGCCCCGGGGGTCTCCTCGACCGTGCCGTTCTTCTCGAAGGGCAGCCAGGCGTCGAGGACGGCGGTGTGCACGGCCTGCCAGTCGAGCTTGTCGCGGCCGGAGCCGGAACCGCCCGCGCCGCCGCCGGCCGGCGCGGCGGCCTGGTCGGCGGTGTCGACGAGCAGCAGCTCCGGGGAGGCGGGGACGCCGGGGGAGGGCTTGCGCAGCACCCAGAGGTGGAGCGGGATGCCGTACGGCGGGGCGGCGCCGGCCGGCAGGGCGACGACGGCGCGCAGCGCGCCCTTGCGCAGCAGGTCGGCGCGGATGCGGCGGCCGGAGCGGCGGG
>NZ_DATCVQ010000596.1:0-2252 GCF_036566765.1 Streptomyces sp. | reverse complement strand
CTGCTGATGCCGTCGTCCTACGAGTCGTGGGGCCGGGCCGGAGTTGAGGCTCTTGCGAGCGGCATCCCTGTTGTGGCTCACCCGACGCCCGGCCTGTGCGAGTCGCTCGGCGAGGCCGGCATCTTCGTCGACCGTGCTGATGCGGCCGGCTACGAGGCGGTCCTGCGGAAGCTCGGGGCGGCGGCCGAGTACCGGCTGGCGTCGAAGCGGGCGAAGGCCCGGTCTACCGAACTCGATCCGGCTGCCGATCTGGCGGCCTGGTGCGCAGCCGTCGAGGGCCTTGTCTCCTAGGAGGTGCACGATGGCGTTCATCCCGCCCACCGCGGAAGAGCTCGGCCTCTTCCTCGACCTTCAGGAGATCGACGGCAACCGCGCCGACTTCCTGATCAACAAGGCCATCTCGCTGTGCCAGACCGTGGTCAAACCGCTGCCCGAGGGCGCCGATTCGGTTGTCCTGTCGGTGGCTGGCCGGGCTTTCGTAAATCCCGGACAGGCCACCTACGAGACGATTGGCCCGATGGCGGTGCAGCGGCCGACGGGGTCGGGCGGCCTGTACTTGACGAAGGCGGATAAGTCGGCGCTGAAGTCGCTGGCTGGACGGGGCGGCGCGTTCACGGCCGACCCAACACCGGCCACGGCGGATCCGTCGCCGACGTGGCCGATCGATGACGCCGGCTTCGCGGACGAGTTCGAGCCGGGCTGGGGGTATGGCTGATGCCGTATCCGTTCGGGGAGGCCGTGCGGGTGCTACGTACCGGCACGTCGCCGGGCCGGGATCCGCGCGGGCATCCGCTGCCGGGTCCGGACGAGTCGTTCGACCTCGCGCGCTGCGTGGTGACGCCGCGTGCGGAGACACCGCAGGTAGGTGGTGAGCAGCAGCAAGCCCGGGACACGGTGATTGTCGGCTGGACCGTCTACGTTCCCGCTGACCAGCCGCCGCAGGCCCGGCTACCGCTGCGCACCACGGATCAGGTGATGGTTCGCGGCGTGAAATGCGACATCACCGGCGAGCCCGGGGACTGGGGCCGTTCCCCGTTCACCGGCACCCGCGGCGTCATCCAGTTCGCCGCCGACCGCGTCACCGGATAGTGCGGGCCTGCTCGACGGCGGCGATCAGCTTCTCGGCTGCATCGTTGCTTCTGCGGGGGATGGACAGGCTGTACGGGTCCTCGTATGGGGGCCTGCCGCCACCAAAGCTCCCCGAAGGCTTCTCGCCTGCCGGTCGGCCGTCGGGCAGCAGGAACTGCACGTAGCCGTGAAACAGGCGGCTGCCGGGCTTGAGGCGCGTGCCTTGAATGTCTGCGGCTCGCAGACGGGTCGGCGCAGGCTTTGGTCCGATCGGCGTCTTCGTGATGGTGATCCATTCCCCGTCGAAGCTGATGCTGCCGAGCACGCCCTTGACGTCCATACATCCCCCTTGAGTTGCGAGGAGTAGAGGGTATGGCAGCTCGGTTCAAACTCAAGCGCAAGGGCGTCGGCGAGATGCTGCGGATGCCGGGCATGCAGGCGGAGATGCTGCGGCGTGCCGAGGTCATCAAGGGCGTCGCGGTGGCGCTGTCGCCAGTCGATCAGTCGAGTCCGGACCCTGGCCACTACCAGCGGTCGTGGGAGACGGACAGCACGAATCGCGGCGGGCGTCGCCGCGACCGCGCGGTGGGCTACGTCCGCAACAGCGCTTACTACGCCCGATGGGTGGAGTACGGCACCGAACGCGTTCCAGCCCACCATGTCCTGTTGCGGGCGGCGCAGTTGGGCGGGCGGAACCAGTGACCGCCCTCGTCGACATCGAACTGGAGCTCATCACCCGTGGCACCGCCCGATTCCCGGACGCGGTGGTGCGTGACGAACTCGACAACAACCTCGCCGACGAGTTGCCGACGATCCAGATCCAGCAGATCCCGGCAGGTGACGAGGACGGGCTGAAGCTGGCCCGGATGCTCGTCGACATCGACGTGTACGCCGCCACCCGGGCTGATGCGATCGGGCTGGCTCGCGAGGTGCACGACTGGGTGACCCGCGAACTCCGCGGAACGACCAGTGATACCGCCGTGATCGGCAGAACGGGCGCCCTCTCGCTGCCCGCCGGCCGCGACTACGAGAACACCGCCCTGCGCCGCGTCGGGGCGACCTACGCAATCTTCTGCCATCCGGTCTCCTGACCGACGGCTGGGCCCGCGCCGGACCCTCAACACCCGCCCGTGCGCGGGCTCTTCCATGTCTGGAGACACATCATGGTCAACATCACCCGCGCC
>NZ_DATCVQ010000595.1:0-3210 GCF_036566765.1 Streptomyces sp. | reverse complement strand
GTACGGCGCCGTCCGCGCCGCCGCTGCAGGCCAGCGGGGCGGGGCCGGCGACGGAGGCGAGCGCGGTGACCCGGCCGGCGTGCAGGGCGGCCTGGTGCACGCCGTCGATGCCGAAGGCATGCACCGAGCCCATCCGGTCCCCGACCAGGACGGCGCCGGCGGCGGTGGTGAGCGCGGAGCCGGGGTGCAGGGCGAGCGTCTCGGCGACGGCCCGCGTGAGCCGGCTCCCGGGCCCCCGCTCGGTCCGCAACCGCCCCCGCTCGTCCAGCAGGAGCAGCGTCCCGTCGGCGAGCGCGGCGAGACCCCGAGGCCGTGCGGAGGTGGCGACGGGCTCGGCGGCAGGGGCGAGATCGTCGACGCGCAGGGTACGGACGGTCCCAAGGCCGTCCGCGAGGAGCAGCCGCCCCTCGGCGTCGAGCGCAAGCGCGGCAGCCGCCCCCGGCCAGGCCGGCGTCCGATCCCCCCTGACCCGAGAAGCGACGAGCCGCCAGGGGACGTCCCCCGCAAGCCCGCTCAGGGTAGGCCGCAGATGGGCGTCGGCGTCCTCCCCCAGCGCGGCGAGAAGCGCGAACGCCCGCACAGCGGGCCCCACTTCCCGCGTCACAGCCTGCCCCGCCCGCAACCAGGCCTGCCCGAGCCCACCATGAGCCGACCCCTCCCGGTCGTAGGCGACGGTGACCCGCTTCGGGTCGGCGACACAGACGGCCCGGGGGTCGTCGAGGTCGAGGGGGGCGGCGGGGGGTGGGAGGAGGTCGTCGGGCGCGGGCGGAGGGGCGTCGCCCGGCGTCGGCGAACCGGCCCCGTCCAACGCGTGCGGACGCGCGGCGTCCGGCGCAGGCGCGCGTACGCCGTCCGCGGCCGGCTGCGTCGGCGCCAGGGGCTCCAGGGACGTGCCCGGGTCGTCCAAGGACGTCAGGTCGTCGTCGTCCGGCCAGTGGGCCTGTTCCAGTTCTTCGAGGAGGACGGAGGGGCCCTGGGAGAGGCGGGTGGTCAGTGGGGGTGGGGATTCGACCAGGAGGCGGAGGCAGCCGAGGTCGGCGAGGGAGAGGATCAGCTCCGCCAGGCCCTTGGGGTCTTCGGCGTCCGCGAGGCCGGGCAGGGCCAGGACGCGGCGGCGGCCGTCGGCCAGCAGGGCCGAGAGCAGCTCGCCCGGCGTGCGGGCGGCGACGCCGAGCGTGTTGGCCAGCGACCAGACCGCGCCGAGGACGCCCTGGCCCGCCAGCGACAGCACGGTCACGCCGGGCAGCTGCACCGGCGGCAGCTCGGGAACCAGACAGAGCCGCGGCGCGCGCGGGTCGGCGAGCCAGGCGCGCAGGAGAGCCTCGGGCACGTGGGTCGTCAGCCTTCCGATCCGGTGAAGTGCTCCCGTACGAGTGACCGCACCACGGGGAGGTCCTGGGCGATCAGGGCGTCGAGCAGGGCGCTGTGCTCCGCCGCGTCCGCCACGAGGTCGGCGTGCCGGGCGACGGGCGCGCTGGTCAGCGGCCACTGGGAGCGCCGGTGCAGGTCGTCGGCGACGGCCACCAGCTGGGCGTTGCCGGCGAGGAGAAGGACCGCTCGGTGGAAGGCCCGGTCGGTCTCCGCGTAGTGCGCCCGGTCGCCGCGCGCCGCCGCCGCCCCGGTCGCCTCGGCGAGCGGCCGCAGCTCGCGCCAGCGGTCCGCCGGGACGGTACGGGCCAGATCCAGCATGACGGGGACCTCGATCAGAGCCCGTACCTCCGCGAGCTCGGCCAGCTCGCGGGGGGTGCGCACGGTGACCCGGAAGCCGCGGTTCGGCACCACCTCGACCGCGCCCTCCAAGGCCAGCTGCTGCATCGCCTCGCGCACGGGGGTGGCGGAGACCCCGAAGCGCTCGCCGAGCGCCGGGGCGGAGTAGACCTCGCCGGGGACCAGCTCGCCGCCGACCAGGGCGGTGCGCAGCGCGTCGAGGATCTGCCCGCGCACGGAGTGCCGCCGCACCACGCGCGGGGCGGGCGGCTCGCTGTGGGTGTGCTCCCCGCGGGCCTGCTCGGGGACGCGAGGGTCACGAACCTGCTGTGGGACGCCGGCGCCGCCCGCAGAAGGGCGCTCACCGAAGAGGGGCGAGTCGTCGAAGGAAACGCCGCCGGGAGCCGCGTACGGCTGCTCCGACGCGCGCTCGCGCGCTCTGCCCTGCTCCACCCGGGTCCTCCTGCGGCCTCGTGCCGAGCCCGGCTCGCGATACCGGGTTCCCCTGTGCACCATAGGCGGACAGGCAGGGAGTTCAAACATCGGACGCGTCGGGTAAGGTAAGGCTAACCTGTTAACGATCGCGATTCGGTGGTCCCTGAATGGCCGTCCCCGCCCTGCTCCCCGCCGTCCCCGCCTCCCCCGTCGCGGCCGCGTACGCGCGCCTCGCCGAGGTCTTCCCCGGCCTGCGGATACAGGAGCTCGGGCCCGGCGAGCGCGCCCCGCGCGGCGGCGGCTGGGTCGGCGCGGACGAGCTCGCGGCCGGCGGCCCCGCCCTGGACGCCTTCCTCGCCTGGGACAACGCGCAGGTGCTGCGCGACTACGGCCGACAGGCCCGCCCCGACGTCGTCGCCAGCTTCGGGCTGCACCGGTACGCCTGGCCCGCCTGCCTCCTCGTGACGATCCCCTGGTTCCTGCACCGCCGGGTCCCCCGGATCCCCGTCGGGGACGTCGCCTTCCAGCGGGCCCTCGGCCGGATGACCGTACGGATCGGCGAGTTCGCCTGCCTGCCGGGCGACCCGGCCGCGACGCTGCCCGGCGCCCGCGTGGTGCCGGACGAGGAGGCCCTGCGCGCCGAGGCGCGGGACGCCCTGTCCGAGCACTTCGGACCGATCCTGGACGGCTTCGGGCCGCGGATGCGACGGGGCAGGCGGGCCCTGTGGGGCATGGCGACGGACGAGATCGTCGAGGGCCTGTGGTACATCGCCCATCTGCTCGGCGAGGAACGGCGGGCGATGACCGAGCTGGAGGCGCTCCTGCCGGGTACCACCAAGCCGTATGTCGGCACAGCGGGCTTCCGCGAACTGACCGGGCCGAACGGCGAGTCGCTGCCCACCCGCGACCGGGCCAGCTGCTGCCTCTTCTACACACTGCGGCCCGAGGACACCTGCGTCACCTGCCCGCGTACGTGCGACACCGACCGGGTACGGAAGCTGACGCCCGCCTGATCCGTACCGACCGCGCGGCCCGGCGACATTCGAACGCAACTCGGGTGCCACATAC
>NZ_DATCVQ010000594.1:0-7056 GCF_036566765.1 Streptomyces sp. | reverse complement strand
CCGGGGACTCCGGGCTCTGCCCGAGCAGCAATGTGCCGCCGTGGTGGCCGAGGTGGCTGCCGTCGTGACCGAGGAGCCGCAGAGCACGTACGAGCCGACGTGGCTGGTGGCCGCGAACGTGGTCAAGTGGCGGCGGTGGGGCGACCTGGGGCAGGAGCTGCGGCCGGGCACGAAGGCGTACCGGGGCGGGGCGAAGGTGTACGTCGTCGACACCTACCCCGGCATGGGCAACGAGCAGCTGACCACGGTGGGCCGCGGCCGGCACACCGGCCGGTGGATCAGCATCGACACCTCGACTCGGCACCTGCACACCTTCCGCGCGAAGCTCGTCCACGCGCCCGCGGTGCTGCGGCGGTGCGACGGGCTCCCGGTCGGGCGGGAGGCGGCCGAACGCCTGGCGGAGACCCTCGACCGGATCGCCCGCGAGCAGCGGCAGTCGTACCACGCCGGACCCCACCCCGACCCCTGCCTCTGTCACGCCTGCCTCACGGGCGAGGCGTCAGGCTGAGCCGGGGCTTGGGCGCGTCGGTGCGGCCGGTCGGCGGGCGGCGGCTGCCCGCCTTGTACGGGTCGGGCCAGGGGGCCCCGGGGCCCGCGTAGTCCTGCTCGGCCGCCGCGTGCAGGGTCCAGTGCGGGTCGTACAGGTGCGGGCGGGCCAGGGCGCACAGGTCGGCCCGGCCCGCGAGGAGCAGAGAGTTGACGTCGTCCCAGGAGGAGATCGCGCCGACCGCGATCACGGGGACGCCGACGGTGTTGCGGATCAGGTCGGCGTACGGGGTCTGGTAGGAGCGCCCGTACTCGGGGCGCTCCTCGGGGACGACCTGGCCGGTGGAGACGTCGATCGCGTCGGCCCCGTGCGCGGCGAAGGCGCGGGCGATCGTGAGGGCGTCCTCGGGGGAGGTGCCGCCCTCGGCCCAGTCGGTCGCGGAGATCCGTACGGTCATGGGCCGGTCGGCGGGCCAGACCTCCCGCACCGCGTCGAAGACCTCCAGCGGGAAGCGGAGCCGGTTCTCGACGGGGCCGCCATAGGCGTCGGCACGGTGGTTGGTCAGCGGGGAGAGGAAGCCGGAGAGCAGGTAGCCGTGCGCGCAGTGCAGTTCGAGCAGGTCGAAGCCGCAGCGCGCGGCGCGCCGGGCGGCGGCCGTGAAGTCCTCGCGCACGGCGGCCAGCCCGGCGCGGTCGAGGGCGTGCGGGGTCTGGTTGACACCGGGCCGGTACGGCAGCGGCGAGGCGGCGCTCAGGGGCCAGTTTCCGGCGGGCAGCGGCTGGTCGATGCCCTCCCACATCCGCTGGGTGGATCCCTTGCGGCCGGAGTGGCCGAGCTGGACGCCGAGGGCGGCGCCGGGGGCCTGCGCGCGGACGAAATCGGCGATCCGGGTCCAGGCGGCGCCCTGCTCGTCGGTCCACAGGCCCGTGCAGCCGGGGGTGATCCGGCCCTCGGGGCTGACGCAGACCATCTCGGTCATGACGAGACCGGCTCCGCCGAGGGCGCGCCCGCCGAGGTGGACGAGGTGGAAGTCGCCGGGAACGCCGTCCTCGGCGACGTACATGTCCATCGGCGAGACGACGACGCGGTTGCGCAGGGTCAGTTCGCGCAGCCGGAAGGGGGTGAACATGGGCGGGGTGCCGGGCGGGCAGCCGAAGTCGCGTTCGACGGTGTCGGTGAAGTGCGGGTCCCGCAGCCGCAGGTTGGCGTGGGTGACCCGGCGGCTGCGGGTGAGCAGGTTGAACGCGAACTGGCGCGGCGGCTGGTCGAGGTAGCGGGCCGGCTCCTCGAACCAGCGCAGGCTGGCCGCGGCGGCGCGCTGGGTGGACTCGACGACGGGCCGGCGCTCGGCCTCGTACGCGGCGAGGGCCTCGTCGAGCGTGGGCTGCTCCTCCACGCAGGCGGCGAGGGCGAGGGCATCCTCGACGGCGAGCTTGGTGCCGGAGCCGATGGAGAAGTGGGCGGTGTGCGCGGCGTCGCCGAGCAGCACGGTGCGGCCGTGGGACCAGCGCTCGTTGACGACGGTGCGGAACGCGGTCCAGGCGGACTTGTTGCCGCGCAGCGGGCGGCCGCCGAGGGTCTCGGCGAAGATCTTGGCGCAGCGCTCGGTGGACTCCCGTTCGTCCATCTCGTGGAAGCCCGCCGCGCGCCAGACCTCCTCGCGCATCTCGACGATGACGGTGGAGGAGCCAGAAGAACTCTGCGGCCCGGAGGGCAAAATTGAGGGGTGGTGGTCGGGCGACGGGCGGGAGTACGGGTAGCCGTGCAGCTGCATGACGCCGTGCTCGGTCTCGGCGATCTCGAAGCGGAAGGCGTCGAGGGCGAAGTCGGCGGCGAGCCAGATGTAGCGGCACCGGTGAGCAGTGATCCGGGGCCGGAAGACGTCGGCGTGGTCCTCGCGGGTGCGGCTGTGCACCCCGTCCGCCGCGACGACGAGGTCGTGGTCCGCGGCGAGCTCGGCAGCCGGCGGGGCCTCGGTGCGGAAGCGGAGCCGTACGCCGAGGGCCGCGCAGCGGGCGTGCAGGATCTCCAGGAGCCGGCGGCGGCCGAGGGCGGCGAAGCCGTGCCCGGAGCTGGTGAGCGTACGGCCCCGGTGCACGATCTGGATGTCGTCCCAGCGGACGAACTCCTCGCCGAGCGCCCGGTACACCTCGGGGTCGGCGTGCTCGATGCCGCCGAGGGTCTCGTCGGAGAGCACGACGCCGAAGCCGAACGTGTCGTCGGGGGCGTTACGCTCCCAGACCGTGACCTCGCGGGCAGGGTCGAGCCGCTTGAGCAGGGCGGCGGCGTACAGCCCGCCGGGGCCGCCGCCGACGACGGCGATGCGCAGCGGACGGGGGGCTTCCGGCCCGGACACCGCTACCGCCCCCGCCACTTCGGCGGGCGCTTCTCACTGAAGGCGGCATGGAACTCGGCGTAGTCCTCGCCGTTCATCAGCAGCGCCTGGGTGGCGGCGTCGAGCTCGACCGAGGCGGCGAGCGGCATGTCGAGCTCGGCCGTGAGCAGCGCCTTCGTCTGGGCGTGGGCGAGGGCGGGCCCGTCGGCGAGGCGGCGGGCGAGTTCGGCGGCGCGGTCGCCCGCCCGGCCCTCCTCGGTGAGCTCGCTGATCAGCCCGATCCGCTCGGCCTCGGCGGCCCGGACGGGCTCGCCGAGCATGAGCAGCCGGGTCGCGTGGCCGAGGCCGACGACGCGGGGCAGCAGGTACGCGGCCCCCATGTCGCCGCCCGAGAGGCCGACGCGGGTGAAGAGGAAGGCGAAGCGGGCGGTGGGGTCGGCGATCCGGAAGTCGGCGGCGAGCGCGAGGACGGCCCCGGCGCCTGCGGCGACCCCGTGCACGGCGGCGATCACCGGAAAGGGGCACTCGCGGACGGCGCGGACGACCTGGCCGGTCATCCGGTTGAAGTCGAGGAGCTCGGCGGTGTCCATGGAGAGCGTCGCGCCGATGATCTCATCGACGTCGCCGCCGGAGCAGAAGCCGCGGCCCTCGCCGCCGAGGACGAGGGCGCGGACGGCGCGCTCCCGGGAGAGCTCGGCGAGCAGATCGCGCAGGTCGGCGTAGGCGCCGAAGGTGAGCGCGTTGAGCTTGGCGGGGCGCGCGAGGGTGACGGTGGCGACCCCGTCGTCGACGGCGAGTCGGAGATGCCGCCATTCCTGGGTGCGCGGCGCGGATCCGGTGAAGGGGCTCATGCGGACGGCCTCCCTGTGCGGGCGAGCGTGCTGGGGCGGGTCACCTTCCGGGAGCGTATCACTCTACCGTGACTGTCGTCACGATCACGCGATACAGCACGGAGGGCGCGCGATTCGGGGCAGGGGCGAAGGTCCCCTTCCACGACGGACGCCCGCCTCTGGGAGCCCGCATCGCCGTCTGTAAGGTTGAAACCGGGACGTCATGGACGACGGCGACGCCCCACCCCTCCCCCAGCCCGAACGGACCCGTCATGGACGCACGCTCCCGCCCCACCCCCTGGCGGATCGAGCTCCCGCACACCACGGCGGCCGTCCCCCTCGCCCGCACCCTGGTCCGCACCGCGCTCGCCGACCTCGACTCCGGGCCGTGCGAGCACACGGCGGAACTGCTCACCGCCGAACTGGTCGCCAACGCCGTCGAGCACACCGTGGGATCGGGCCCGATCGAGCTGGTCGTGGAACTCCTGGAGACCGACTGCCACGTCGAGGTGCACGATGCACTGCCGGCCCGGCCGGGCGAGCTGATCTGCCCGGATCCGGCCGTGAAGGCCGAGCATCCGGACCCGTGGCAGGAGGACGGCCGGGGCCTGCTGCTGATCCGCGCGCTCAGCTCGGACTGCGGTCACCGGCCGACCGACCGGGGCAAGGCGGTCTGGTTCCGCCTGCCCCGGGTGCCGGCGCAGCGACGGCCGGCGGCCTGATCCCGTCGATTACGCGGCCGGGCCCGCCAGCGTGGCGACCATGACGGCCTTGATGGTGTGCATCCGGTTCTCGGCCTCGTCGAAGACGACGGAGTGCGCGGACTCGAAGACCTCGTCCGTCACCTCCAGCTCGCTCAGCCCGTGCCGCGCGTGCACGTCCCGGGCGACCGCCGTGCCCAGGTCGTGGAAGGCCGGCAGGCAGTGCAGGAACTTCACGTCCGGGTTCCCGGTGGCCCGCAGCACGTCCATGGTCACCGCGTACGGCGCGAGGGCCGCGATCCGCTCGTCCCAGACCTCCTTGGGCTCGCCCATGGAGACCCACACGTCGGTGGCCACGAAGTCCGCGCCGCGCACGCCCTCCGTGACGTCCTCGGTCAGGGTGATCCGCGCGCCGCTGGCCGCGGCCAGCTCCCGCGCCCGGGCGACGATCTCCTCGGCCGGCCAGTACGCCTTCGGGGCCGCGATCCGCACGTCCATGCCGAGCAGCGCGCCGGTGACCAGGTACGAGTTGCCCATGTTGAAGCGCGCGTCGCCGAGGTAGGCGAAGGCCAGCTCGGTGAGCGGCTTGTCGGAGTGCTCGGTCATGGTGAGCACGTCAGCGAGCATCTGGGTGGGGTGCCAGTCGTCGGTGAGCCCGTTGAAGACCGGGACGCCGCCGTACGAGGCCAGCTCCTCGACGGCGGCCTGGCTGTCGCCCCGGTACTCGATGGCGTCGAACATCCGGCCGAGCACGCGGGCCGTGTCCTTCACCGACTCCTTGTGCCCCATCTGCGAACCGGCCGGGTCGAGGTAAGTGGTGTGCGCGCCCTGGTCGGCCGCGGCGACCTCGAAGGCGCAGCGGGTGCGGGTGGAGGTCTTCTCGAAGATGAGCGCGATGTTCTTGCCCCGCAGCCGCTGGACCTCGGTACCGGCCTTCTTGGCCGCCTTCAGCTCGGCGGCGAGCGCGATCAGGCCGCGGAACTCCTCGGCGGTGAAGTCCAGCTCCTTGAGGAAGTGGCGGCCGATGAGGTCAGTGGCCATGGGGGCGCTCCTGATTTCCGATGGTTCTGAGGGGCAACCGTGGAATTCTATACGAAGCTCAGCATGTCTATACAGTGACGTGGACTACACGCCCCCTCCGTTGCTCGGCGCCTCCGGTACTCACACCGCGTCTGCTCACACCGCGTCTGCTCACACCGCGTCCCGCTCGATCGGGCAGCTCATGCAGCGCGGGCCGCCGCGGCCGCGGCCCAGCTCGCTGCCCGGGATCTCGATCACCTCGATGCCCTGCTTGCGCAGATGGGTGTTGGTGGTGACGTTGCGCTCGTACGCGACGACCACGCCCGGCTCCACGGCGAGCACGTTGCAGCCGTCGTCCCACTGCTCGCGCTCGGCGGCGTGCACGTCCTGCGTCGCGGTCAGCACCCGGATCTCGGTGAGGCCGAGCGCCGCCGCGATCGCGCTGTGCATCTGCTCCGGCGGATGGTCGCTGACCTGGAGCGTCTGCCCGACCACGCCGGGCTCGATGGTGTACGAGCGGAGCATGCCGAGGCCCGCGTACTGGGTGAAGGTGTCCGTGTCGACCATGGTCATGACCGTGTCCAGGTGCATGAACGCGCGCCGCTTCGGCATGTCGAGCGCCACGATCGTGCGGGCGGAGCCCGCCGCGAACATGCCGCGGGCCAGCATCTCGACGGCCTGCGGGGTGGTGCGCTCGCTCATGCCGATGAGGACGGCGCCGTTGCCGATGACGAGGACGTCGCCGCCCTCGATCGTGGACGGGTAGTCGGCCTGGCCCTCCGTCCAGTGGTGGAACGTCCCGGCCTCGGGGCCGGTGAAGAGAGGGTGGTGCTTGTAGATCGCCTCGAAGTGGACGGTCTCGCGCTGCCGGGCGGGCAGCCGCATCGCGTTGATCGCCACGCCGTCGTATATCCAGGCGGAGGTGTCCCGGGTGAAGAGGTGGTTCGGGAGCGGGCCGAGCAGGAAGTCGTCCAGGTCCATGACGTGGAAGCGGACGGAGTTGGGCTCGGGATGACCGGCCAGGAACTCGCGCTTGGTCATGCCGCCGATCAGGGCCTCGACGAGCTCGCCGGTGTCCATCGCCTCGAAGGCGGCGCGCAGGTGGTCGGTGGCGAGGGGGCCGTACTCCTTCTCGTCGAAGACCCGGTCGAGGACGAGGGCGCGGGCGACGGGCAGCTCGAGGGTCTCGCGCAGCAGGTCGCCGAAGAGGTGGACGGCGACGCCGCGGTCGCGCAGGACGTCGGCGAACCCGTCGTGCTCCTGCCGGGCCCGGCGGACCCAGAGCACGTCGTCGAAGAGCAGGGCGTCCTTATTGGTCGGAGTAAGCCGCTTCAGCTCCAGATCGGGGCGATGAAGGATGACGCGGCGCAGCCGCCCGGTCTCGGAATCGACATGGAATCCCATGCGCCCATCCTGGCCGAGCCGGGCGGCGGACCGCTATCGCACCGCGATCAGAACGATGACGAGCAGGAAGACGAGAAGCAGCCCGCCGACGATCGAGAACACGAGATTCCGGTCATCCCGGGGGATTTCGGGGTCGGGTGGGGCGGGGGCGGTGGGGGGTGCGGCCCAGCCCTGGGCGTGGGCGTCGTCGGCCCGCCGGGCCGGGGGCGGGGCGGGGGTGTCGGCCCCCGGGCCGGAGGCGGGGGGCTCGGCCCCTCGGTCCGGGCCGGGAGACTGCGC
>NZ_DATCVQ010000593.1:0-4285 GCF_036566765.1 Streptomyces sp. | reverse complement strand
GCCGCCCGCCGCCCCGACGCCTCCCCCGGCCCGGCGCGCGCCGCCGCGGGCGACTCCGGTGGCGCTGCCCGCGTACCGCAAGTCGGTGCGCCCGCGCCCCGAGAGGGGCGGGTCGCTGGTCACCATGACGCTCGTGATCATCGCTCCCGCGGTGCTCGCCAGCGCGATCCTGCGCCCGCGCTCCCGCTGACCCCGGGCGCCCCTGACCTTTTTCCTGTTCTCGCTGCTCAGCCGAAGGATTCCCATGTCGGAATGGCTTGTTCTCACCCTCGCGATGGCCGCCGCCTGCGCCGTCGTCCTCACCATCGTGGTCATCAACCACCGCCGGGTCGGAGACGACGACGATCCCAACGAGACGCCCGACGTCATCGAGTACATGACGATGATGATCGGCGTTGTGTACGCGATCGTCCTGGGCCTGGCCATCGCCGGCGTCTGGGAGGCGCGCGGCGCCGCCCAGGAGACGGTGCGCCAGGAGGCCCAGGCGCTGCACGAGATCTCGGCCCGGGTGGAGGTCTACCCGACGGCCGTGCGGGAGCGGATCCGCGCCGACGTGGACGC
This sequence comes from Streptomyces sp., assembly GCF_036566765.1. GTDB lineage: Bacteria > Actinomycetota > Actinomycetes > Streptomycetales > Streptomycetaceae > Streptomyces. The sequence goes on along the minus strand of NZ_DATCVQ010000593.1, from coordinate 3,724 downwards.
GTACGTGTCGTACGTCGTCGACGACGAGTGGCCGTACATGTCGGAGCACGGCGAGCTCAGCGAGCGGGGCACCGAGCTGATGGACCAGGTCCGCCGCTCGGTCACCGACTACCAGCCGGCCACGGACCACGAGGGGCAGGCGTACCAGCCGCTCGTCGACCTGGTGGGGGCGGCCGACGACGCGCGGAACGCCCGCGGCGACGGCGCTGCGGCGACGATGCCGGGCGTGGTGTGGTTCGGGCTGATCACCGGGGCGCTGGTGGCGGTGGGCCTGATCTTCACGCTGCAGATCCGGCGGACCTTCCGGGAGTTGCTGCTCGCCGGCCTCTACAGCGCGCTGATCGCCTTCCTGCTCTTCCTGATCTGGGACTTCGACGCCCCGTTCGGCCGCGGCATCTCCGCCACGGCCGGCCCGTTCACCACCCTGTTCCCGCAGGTCGGGGGCTGACCGCGACACGCCGTGTGGGCCGCATGGGGGACACCCGTGCCCCATTCGCCCGTCTGGGATCGCGGCTGTGGTAGTGGGCTCCTAGCGTTTCGGTCATCGGGGTGCATTCCGGCCTCATGTGGAAATCCGTTCCGCAGCTGCGCCTCGGGACCCGGAGGATTCACCATGCGCGCGATACGTGCCGCGTCCACCGCACTACTGGGGGCGGCCGCCCTCGCCCTGGCCGCGCCGGCCGCCGTGGCGGCGGACGGCGCTCCCGCCCCGAAGACCGAGCAACGCCGGGCGAAGGCGCCCGGCGACTTCGTCGTCTCCCCGTCCACCGTCGCCCCGGGCGGCCGGGTCACGCTCAGCGCGCCCGGCTGCGCCAGCACGGCGACGGCGACGTCGGGCATCTTCGACACCGTCACCATCCCGCCGGGCTCCTCGGCCACGGCCACGGTCGACTTCGACGCCAAGCGGGGCGCGGTCTACACGGTCGCGTTCAACTGCACCGGCGGCATCACCGACACGGTCGACCTGACCATCCAGGGCGCCACCACCGCCCCGACCATCAGCTCGACGATCCTCACGCCGCCGCGCGGTGTGCGGGGCGGTCTGGGCGGCTCGGTGGACGGCCTGGACGCGGGCGCGATCGCGGCCGGCGGCGGTCTGGTCCTCGCGGCGGCGGCGGGCCTCGTCTACGTCGTACGGCGCCGCTCCGCGGGCCGGCAGCACTGACCGCGTGAGCGGGAGCAGGCGCCGACCGCCTCCTCGTCCCCCGTACCGCTCTCCCCCGCACCACCGTTTCCCCCGCACCGCCGCTCTCCCCCGTTCCGCCCGACGAAGCCCGTCGCCCCCGAGTCCTGGACCAGGACTCGGGGGCGACGGGCGTGGCGGGCCGGACCGGGAGGTTCGGCCGGTCAGGCCGCTCCGCTGCTCATACGGCGACGGCGGACGATGAACAGACCGCCGCCGAGCGCCGCCGCGGCGACCAGAGAGCCGCCGACGGCCATCTCGGTGGAGCTGGGGGCGAGCGAGCCGCCGATGCCGCCCATCGCGCCGCGCGCCTCGAGCACGGTGAACTGGCGGGTGGCGACGTTGGGGTTGTCGTTGCACCTCACGGCGAGGTTGTAGTTCCCCGGCGTGGCTTGGTCGAAGATCCGGGCGATCGCGGTGGAGATGCCGTTGGCGTTCACCGACAGGTTGGTCTGCGGGAAGGCGTTCGAGGTCACCGTGCCACCGCGGGTGCAGCCCCGGACGGTGATGGTGAGGGTCGAGCCCTGGTGGACGGCCGCGGGGCTGATCGTGACGTCCCTGGGCCCGCCGCTGTTGCCGTTCCCGCCGAAGTTCCCGTTCCCGCCGCTTTGGTTGTTCCCGCCGCTGTTGTCGTTCCCGCCACTGTTGGTGGCAGCGGCGAGGGGGGCGGCGAGCCCGATCGCCGCCAACGCGGTGGCGGTCACCGCCAGAGTGCGTGCAGCACGCATGGTTGAACCTCCATCGGAAGACGCCCCAAAGCGGTGCTCAGGGAAATTCGACGAGTACGCCTCCCATGACGAACCATCACAACTGGAAGGAAGGCCCGCATTTCGGCGCTGGGCCACCCCGGTGAGCCGACACGCCGACGCACCTGCGTCCGGATCTGACGGATCCGCAGGTCACGGCACATCAGAACGCTGATACGACAATGACTCGGATGGGTCATCGCCCCCGTCACCCGCACGCCGCGGCCCCCGGTCACCCGCGTACCGCCCCCACGCTGCCGCCGCCACCCGTTCGCCCCGCTCCGATCGCCGGTCGCGCGCGACGGACTTAACGTTCCCCTCGACGCCACGAAGGGAGAACCATGGGTTTTAAGGACTTCAGACCCGTGGAGTCGAGGAGACGCCAGCCATGGGGCGTCCTGACTCTCGTGATGCTGTCCGGCCTGGCGATGATGCGGAACGGAGTGGACGTCGAACTGGGGCCGCCCCAGCCTGCCGCGGCGGCGGCGCCGGACACCCGCCCGATCGGCGTGCCCCCGACCTCGCCCGAGGGGCTGCGCCCGCTTCCGTTCGCCCCGGCCTCGCGGGTGCGGATCCCCTCGATCGACGTGAGGGCCCCGTTGATGGACGTGGGCCTGGACGCGAGCGGCTGGATCGAGGCGCCGCCACCGCAGGACGCCAACATGGCCGGCTGGTACCAGAACGGCATCTCCCCCGGCCAGCGAGGCACCGCGGTGCTCGTCGGCCATGTCGACAACCAGGCGGGCCCGGCGGTGTTCTACAACCTCGGCTCGGTGGAGAAGGGCCGGCGCATCGAGGTGGAGCGGTACGACGGCCGGGTCGCGGTCTTCGAGGTGTACGGGGTGGAGGTGTACTCCAAGGAGAACTTCCCCGGCGTCCGGGTCTACGCCGACAACGGGGCCCCCGAGCTCCGGGTGATCACCTGCGGCGGCGGGTACTCGAGGGCGAGCGGCTACGCGGGCAACGTCGTGGTCTTCGCGCGCATGGTCGCGACCCGCTGACGCGAGCGGTCAGCGGGTGCGAGCCGTCAGCGGGATGCGAGCCGTCGCCGGGTACGAGCCGTCGGCCGGTCGGGCGTCGCCCCGGGCTCAGCGCCGGGGCACGGTCATGCGGTAGCCGGCGTCGAGGAGTTCGGGCAGGTACGTCTTCAGCGCGGCGACGCTCTGCGAGCGGTTGCCGCCGGCGTCGTGCGAGAGCACCACGACGCCCGGCGCCGCGCCGTCCAGGACGCGGCGCACGATGCGGTCGGTCCCGGGCTCCTTCCAGTCGAGGGTGTCGACGGTCCAGGCGAGCGGCTCCATGCCCAGCTCGGCCCCGATCTCGAAGGAGAGCCGGTTCCAGGCCCCGTAAGGCGCGCGGTACCAGAGCGGGGCCGCGCCGAGGGTCTTCTCGATGACCTCGCTGGTGCCGCCGAGCTCGTCGCGGATCCGCGACGGCGCCAGCTTCGGGATGAGCGGGTGCGACCAGGAGTGGTTGCCGACCACGTGCCCGTCGTCGGCCATCTCGCGCAGCAGGTCCGGGTTCTCCACGGCCATCTCGCCGCAGACGAAGAACATCGCCCGGCAGTCGTGCTTGCGCAGGGTGCGCAGGATCTCCGGGGTGTAGCGGGGGTCGGGCCCGTCGTCGAAGGTCAGCACCATCGACCGGCCGACCCCGGACATGCGCAGGAAGGGCCGCTGCCGGATCGGCGGCAGGGCCTTGCGGTACGCCGGCGGCGCGGCCGCGGTCATCGGCTGGAGCCGGTACGCGCTCGGCTTCAGCCGCGCGGCGGCAGGGGCGCCGGGCTGCCGGGCGG
>NZ_DATCVQ010000592.1:0-4791 GCF_036566765.1 Streptomyces sp. | reverse complement strand
CGCGCCCCGCCTCTTCGGCGGAGTCCTCGGCGGCCTGGCGGGCGCGGCGACCGGGCAGCTCCTCGGGCCGCCCGCCTGGGCGGGCGCGGCCGGCCTGCTCTGCGCGGTCCTGGCGATCCTGCTGATCGCGGTGCGCGACTGGAGCCGCGGCGTCGACGACTGGTGGAACCGTACGGACGCCGAGTACGCCGGACGGATCACCCGCGAGGTGCACGCCCTGGTCGCCGAGACGGCCGTCCACGACTGGCTGTTCGCGGAGGTACGGCACCACTGCTCGGACGGGGCCGGGGCCCTCGCCCACCTGCTGCGCAGGCTGGCGGACACGGCTCAGACGCATGCGTACCCCGCCGCCGCCCCGGCCCAATCGTGGGCGGGAGCCGGTACGACGGAGTCCGCGTCCACCGCGAAGAGCGCCGACGCGGACTCCGCGGACACCTGGGACGACTGGACGGACTGGAACGACGAGTCCGGCGGCGACTGGTCGGCCGAAAGGCCTGCCGACCGGTCCGCCGAGCCCCGTGCGACGATCCCGGACCAGCGCTCCGCGCCCGGCGACGACCCCATGTGGCTGGAACGGCAGCTCGGCGACGGCGGTCCCGCCCTGCTCGACACCCTCGTCGACGACCTCGTCCAGGGCACGGTCCTGATCCTCGACGGCTGTTGGGCCGGCCTCGAACGCGACCCGGCGAGCGCGGCCGCGCTCGCCCTCGACATTCCGATGACGGAGCTGCTCGACGCCACCCACGACCGGCTGCTGCGCGACGCGGCCGCCTCGCCCCCGCCGTACGCCGCCGACCCTCAGGGCCGCCCCGACGCCGCCCGGCTCACCGGCGTCGCGCCCGACCGGGTGGCCCGGCTGGTCGCCTCGGACGCCGGGACCGAGCAGACGGTCCCGTTGTGCGGGCCCGAGCACCGGCGGCTGCTGTCGCAGGAGCCGTCGGCGGTGCGCCGGGTGCGGTTCGTCCCCGAGGCGATGCGCCGGGGCGCGGGACGGGACGAGCAGCGGGACGGCCGGCTCGGCACCGCCGAGGACGTGGTGTGGACGCCGGGCGGCCGGCACGCCGGGGTCCTGCACCTCGTACCGCTGCGCGCGGACGTCGTGCGCACGGTCAGGGAAGAGGAGAGCTGAGCACCATGAACAGCGGCACGGAACCAGCGGGGGACGGGCTGGAGTTCCTGACCCACCAGGAGACCCGGGTCCGGATCCCGCGCGTCCAGCTCGGCCCGGACCGCGCCGCGCCCGGCCGCCCCGGCGTGCTCGTCCGCCCGGTGGTGCTCGACGCCGGCCGGAAGGCGCTCCAGTACCGCGTCCCCGCGTCCGCGCACGGCGACCCGCACGCCTTCGCGCGCCTGGAGCGCGAGGTGGCCGCGGCGGTCGCGCTCGAACGCCGGTACGGCGGCGAGAAGTTCGCCGGGATCTTCACCCGGGTGGTCGGCTTCGACCTGGACGCGGCGGAGCCCTTCGTCCTCTACCGCATGCCGGGCGGCGAGCCGCTCGCCGACCGCCGCGGCACGCTCGGCGGCGACCAGCAGCACCACGTCATCGAGGAACTCGCCCTCGCCGTACGACTGTTGGAGGACGTCGGGCTCGTCCACCGGGCCCTCACCCCGGACACCGTCCGCTGGGACGGCCGGCACGTCCGGCTGTCCGAGCCGTACGCGGCGCAGCGCGCCGGGGAGCCCCGCGAGCCCTTCGGTGCGGCGCCCTGGGCGGCGCCCGAACAGCGCGAGGGCCAGGGCGCGGCCGATCCGCGCGACGACCTCTGGTCCGTCGCCCAACTGCTGTACTTCCTGGTGTCCGGGCGGCCCGGCGTCGGCGCCGGCCCGCCCGCCGATCTCGCCGACTTCCGGCGGCTCGCCCCGCTCGACCGGGGCCGTCTGTACGCGGCCCGGGCCGCCGACCGGGCCTCGCCCGCGGAGCTGATGCGGCTGGTCCCGGTCGTCGACCCGCTGGTCACGGCCGCCGCGGCGGCCGATCCGCTGAGCCGCGGCCGGGCCGAGTTCGACGCCCAGCTCGCCCGCAGGCGCGCGCGGCCGGGCGGTTTCGGAACCCTGGCCGAGGCGGCCGAGGAGTCCCGGGAGGCGCTGGAGTACCTGCCGCCGCCGCGCCGTTCGCTGCGCGAGCGGCTGTTCGGCGGCGCGGCGGCGCAGCCGGCCCCCGCCCGCGCGCCCCGCCTCCGCGAGGACGCCGGCTTCGATGCGCCGCCTCCGGACCGGGGACGGCAGTGCCCGCACTGCCTGCTGCCCGTCGAGTACGACGAGAGCCTGCTGGTCACCATCGACGACAAGGGCGACCGGATCCCGCTCGACCTGAGCGCCGAGCACCGCCCCGCGCACCGCCAGGACGCGCTGCGCAAGGCGTACCACCGCTGCCCGCACGCCGACGGCGACCAGGCGCACGAACTGCCCGTCCCGTACCTCACCAACGGCGAACCGCTCTCGATCGCGCTGGTCGGCAGCTCCGCCGTCGGCAAGACGCATCTGCTCGCCGCGATGCTGGGCGAGGTCGAGCAGGGTGGCCTGGAGCCGTACGGGCTCAAGTGCCTGCCGCTCAACCCCGAGGCGCACCGCACGTACCTGCGTGATCGCGTGCAGAGCCTCCAGCAGGGCCGGGAGCTCGGCCGCACCGGACAGCAGACCTTCGCGCGGTTCGCGGACGGGCTGCTGGTCTCGGCGCAGGGGATGATGCCCCGGCCGGTGGTGTTCTTCGACCTCGCGGGCGAGGACCTGGCGCAGGACGGTGAGGTGACCCGGTTCCTGATGGGCGTCGACGCCTTCGTCTTCGTCCTGGATCCGCTGCGGGCGCTGCGTCTTTCGTCGCTCGACCCGGTGCGGGCGGTGCAGGAACTGCCGCTGCGGAACCTCGGCGACGAGGCGTTCGCCACCGTCCTCAACCGGGTGCCGCGCACCGGCGGGCATGTCGCCGCGCCGGCGACGATCGCCGTGAACAAGAGCGACCTCGTGCGCTTCGAACCGACCGTCGACCGGTGGCTGGGGCGCGCGCTGCCGGGCCGCTTCGACGCGGCGGCGGTCCGCGAGGAGAGCCGGGACGCGTACGCGTTCCTGGCGCATCACGCCAGCTCCGCCTGGCTCAAACCGTTCGACGACTGCGCGCGCTGCACCCTGCACTTCGTCGCCGCCACGGGAGGGCAGGCGAAGGACGACCGGTTCCCGCACGGGGCCCGGCCGCGGCGGGTGCTGGCGCCGCTGCTGTCCGTCTTCGCCATGTGCGGGCTGCTGCCGGGGGCGGAGCACAGAGAGGTGGGATCCTGATGGCCCGTCCGGAGAAGTGGGTCGACCAGATGGTCTTCCGCTGGGACGCCGAGAACGCGTCCGGGAGCACCGGGTTCGGCCCGGTGGCCTGGTCCGGTTCGCGCGAGCAGGTCGAGGCGATCTTCCGGATCACCGGCCCGATGCTGCGGTCCGGGGGAGACGCCGGCACGGAGGAGACCCGGCCGGCGCTGGTCCGCGTCGAGGACCAGGGCGGGCGGGTGGTGCTGGTGCGCCGGGCCCCCGTGCGGGAGGCCGGCGGGCGGACCGGGACGGTCTGCCACGTGCTCGCCGGCAGCCGGGAGGTGCTCGACCCCGGGACCTGCCTGGGCCTGCACGGGTGGGACTGGCCGGGCGCGGCGGAGCTGCCGCTCGCGCGGGTGCGCGGCGCGCTGGACCGGGTGCCGGAGGCCGCGCTGCTCCATGCGGCGGTGGCCGGGCAGCAGCGGCTCGCGGCGGGGCTCGCGGAGTACCGGGACGAACTGGCAGGGGCGGTCGCGGAGTTGCTGCGCCACCCCGACGGGCGTTTCACGCTGCTCGACCGGAGCGGCGGGGCGGGGGCGTGCCGGGTGCTGTACGGGCTGTACAGCATGTTCGGCGAGGCCGTGCCGTGGCCGTGGACCTTCGCCACGCACGACACGGCCGAACTGCCCAACCTGCGCTACGTGTTCGTCGGCCGCTGGGCGGGCGCGGCGACCCGCAACACGGACCGCCGCCGCGCCGACCCCCGCGACCTCCTCGACGACCGCGCGGCCCAGGTCGCGGACGGCCTGGTCCACCGCCACCTCGATGGCCTCGCCCGAGGCGACGGCCACGAGTACGAGGTCGACACGATGCTCCGCACGGTGGCCACGGAACGCCGCGCCCCTCTCCTGGACGCGGCGTCCCGAGCCCTCGACCTCTTGACGAGCCGCCCGACGGGGTGGCCGGAGCAGCGGGACGGGGGCGAGCGGGGGGCGGGGGCGGCCCCCGGGGGTCCGCCCCCCGGTCCGGCGGGGATCCCGGACCCCCGCATCCCACCCGGTGCGGAGCGGCCCCCGGCCGAGAGCCCGGATCCGTACGCAGACGGACACGACCGGGGCCCGGCCTCCGGCCCGGAGCCTAAGCAGGGGCCCGGAAGCGGGTACGGATCGAGCCGGTCGCAGGCGGAGGGGACGGGGGCGTATGGGGGTGGGCGCGGGGCGGGCTCGTACGGTTCGGAGCGATCCGCGGCGGGCGGCGCGGATGCCCACACCGGTGAAGACGGGCAGGGGCCGGGCCACGGGCGGGCGGGGCAGCGGGGCCCCGGTCCCGCCCAGGGTTCTCAGCGGTCTGCGGCCGAGGGTTCGGATGCGACCGGGCGCGACGAGCGCGGCTCGGGCGCCGGGGCCGCGACCGGCGCGGAGCCGGGGGCGTACGGGGGGCGCTCGTGGGAGGTGTCGGTCGGGGAGCGATACGGAGACGGGTACGTGGTCGCGGCCTCCGGGGCCGGCGGGCTGTTCGGGGGCGGGGGGCCGCGCGTCGCGGCCGAGTGGGGTGCGC
>NZ_DATCVQ010000591.1:0-52026 GCF_036566765.1 Streptomyces sp. | reverse complement strand
GCGGAGAGCCCCCACCCCGCCCCTTCCCGAAACCCTGCCGGGGGCTGGTGGGGTGAGCCTGGGGGCTGCGCCTCCGGCCACTCGCGGCAGCTTCGCGCCGCGGGGGCGGTAGCTTCGCACCGCCCGCACCACGCTGCCGGGTGCGGCCTGTGCGCGCGGCCGTGTGGAGAGCCCCCACCCCACCCCTTCCCGAAACCCTGCCGGGGGCTGGTGGGGGGTGCCCTGGGGCTGCGCCCCCGAACCCGGCCATACGCGGCAGCTTCGCGCCGCACGCACCAGGCACCTGCCTTGCGTCCGCCGCCCGCGTGGGCCGGGACCCGGCGCAGCCGTGCGGCCGCTTCGCGCCGTCCTACGTGGGCGCTGCCCCGTCGCCCCACGCCGTGCGGCCGCTTCGCGCCGCACGGCTGCGCCCCTGCGGGCCCGCGCCGCCACCCCTCCCCCCACCCACGCCGAAGGCCCCGTCCTCATCGGACGGGGCCTTCGATTCGTGCTGGGTGGTTCGCACACGCGTGGCGAACGCGCTCGCGTGCGAGACCGGGGGGCCGGGGCGGAGCGGGTGAGAGGGACCGCTGAGTCCGTACCGGCGGTTACATCAGAGCTCAGCCCTGCAGGGTGGCAACCTTGGTGGCCAGCGCCGACTTCTTGTTGGCGGCGGCGTTCTTGTGGATGACACCCTTCGAGACAGCCTTGTCGAGCGCACGGGTGGCCTCGCGAGCGGCCACAGTGGCCTTCTCGACGTCGCCACCGGCAGCGGCCTCGCGGGCCTTGCGGATCGCGGTCTTGAGCGAGGACTTGACGGCCTTGTTGCGCAGGCGCGCCTTCTCGTTCGTCTTGTTCCGCTTGATCTGGGACTTGATGTTCGCCACTGAAAGAGCCTTTACAGGTTCGATGTTTCCTCAGGATGCGTCCCGCAGCTGAGAGGGCATGCGAGACACAGCTGTCTACGGTATCAGGACGCCCCACGGCCGCCCAAACCGAGCGCTGCCCCGCAGGCGTGGGAGCATAGAGGCTACGTATCGATCCGAATCGTCCCGACGTCGAACCGAGCAGAGACGCCCGGCGCCTCAAGAATCAGGACCCTGCGTGCCCGCGACCCCTATCCACGTGCCCGAGCCGAGCCGTACCGCCCCGGCGCTGATCCGCAATTTCTGCATCATCGCGCACATCGACCACGGCAAGTCGACCCTTGCCGACCGGATGCTCCAGCTGACCGGTGTGGTCGAGCAGCGGCAGATGCGCGCTCAGTACCTCGACCGCATGGACATCGAGCGCGAGCGCGGCATCACGATCAAGTCCCAGGCCGTGCGTCTGCCGTGGGCCCCCACCGAGGGCCCCGACCAGGGCACGACGCACATCCTGAACATGATCGACACCCCCGGGCACGTCGACTTCACCTACGAGGTCTCCCGCTCCCTGGCCGCCTGTGAGGGCACGGTCCTGCTGGTCGACGCCGCACAGGGCATCGAGGCCCAGACGCTCGCGAACCTCTACCTGGCGATGGAGAACGACCTCACCATCGTCCCGGTGCTCAACAAGATCGACCTGCCGGCCGCCCAGCCCGAGAAGTTCTCCGAGGAGCTGGCCAACCTCATCGGCTGCCAGCCCGAGGACGTGCTCAAGGTCTCGGCGAAGACCGGTGTCGGCGTCGACGCCCTGCTGGACCGCGTGGTCCGGGACATCCCGGCCCCGGTCGGCGTCGCGGACGCACCCGCCCGCGCGATGATCTTCGACTCGGTCTACGACTCGTACCGCGGTGTCGTCACCTATGTGCGAGTGGTCGACGGCCAGCTCAACAAGCGCGAGCGCATCAAGATGATGTCGACCGGCGCCACCCACGAGCTCCTCGAGATCGGCGTCTCCTCCCCGGAGATGACTCCGTCCGACGGTCTCGGCGTCGGCGAGGTCGGCTACCTCATCACCGGTGTGAAGGACGTCCGCCAGTCCAAGGTCGGTGACACGATCACCTCCCTGAGCAAGGGCGCCACCGAGGCGCTCGGCGGCTACAAGGACCCGAAGCCGATGGTGTTCTCGGGCCTCTACCCGCTGGACGGCTCGGAGTACCCCGACCTCCGCGAGGCCCTCGACAAGCTCCAGCTCAACGACGCCGCGCTGGTGTACGAGCCGGAGACCTCCGCGGCCCTCGGCTTCGGCTTCCGCGTCGGTTTCCTGGGGCTCCTCCACCTCGACGTGATCCGCGAGCGGCTGGAGCGTGAGTTCGGGCTCGATCTGATCGCCACCGCGCCGAACGTGGTCTACCGCGTCGTCATGGAGGACGGTGCCGAGCACACGGTCACCAACCCGAGCGAGTTCCCCGAGGGCAAGATCAGCGACGTGTACGAGCCCGTCGTGCGCGCCACGATCCTCGCCCCGAGCGAGTTCATCGGCGCGATCATGGAGCTGTGCCAGACCCGCCGCGGCACGCTGCTCGGCATGGACTACCTCTCCGAGGACCGGGTCGAGATCCGCTACACCCTCCCCCTCGCCGAGATCGTCTTCGACTTCTTCGACCAGCTGAAGTCCAAGACGCGCGGCTACGCCTCCCTGGACTACGAGCCCACCGGCGAGCAGGCCTCCAGCCTGGTCAAGGTGGACATCCTGCTCCACGGCGACAAGGTCGACGCCTTCTCCGCCGTCACCCACAAGGACGCCGCGTACGCGTACGGCGTGCGGCTCGTGGCCAAGCTGCGCGAGCTCATCCCGCGGCAGGCCTTCGAGGTGCCGATCCAGGCGGCCATCGGCTCCAGGGTCATCGCCCGCGAGACCATCCGCGCCATCCGCAAGGACGTCCTCGCCAAGTGCTACGGCGGTGACATCTCCCGTAAGCGGAAGCTGCTGGAGAAGCAGAAGGAAGGCAAGAAGCGGATGAAGATGGTCGGCTCCGTGGAGGTCCCGCAGGAGGCCTTCATCGCCGTCCTGTCGAGCGACGACTCGGCGGGCGGCAAGACCAAGAAGTGATCGGCGGATGTCAGCCATATAGCCGCCACATGGCCGCCATGTAGCTGACGTCTACAGCTAACGGGCTCCCGCGCCTTCCGCGCGGGAGCCCGTTCGTTATGAACCGGGTATGAAGCGGCGGGGCGCAGGGCCTTACGCGGCGGTCTTCGGCCAACTACTCTGATCCCGGCTCGAAGGTTACTCGCCAGTTAAATACGCACCGCCAGAAGGCACCGCCGCCGCCCGGAGGACGTCGTGAGCGACACACAGACCCTGATCGAGAATCGGCCGCCCTCCGTGGCGACCCTCTTCCTTGAGCGCGTGGCGCAGACCCCGAATGCGGAGGCCTATCGCTACCCGGTTCCGGCAGCTTCCGGCCAGGGCCCGGACGACTGGAAGTCGCTCAGTTGGAGTCAGGCCGCCGAGCGGGTGTATGCCATCGCCGCCGGCCTGATCGATCTGGGCGTCCAGGCGGAGCAGCGGGTCGCGCTCGCCTCCGCCACTCGGGTGGAGTGGATCCTCGTCGACCTCGGCGTGATGTGCGCGGGCGCCGCCACGACCACCATCTACCCGCAGACCAACGCGGAGGAGTCGGCGTTCATCCTGTCCGACTCCGAGTCCAGGGTCCTCATCGCGGAGGACGCGACCCAGCTCGCCAAGGCCCGTGAGCGCCGTGCAGAGCTGCCCGACCTGCACCATGTCGTCGTCCTGGACGCGGCGGGGATCGAGGAGGGCGCCGAGGACGACCCGGAGGGCTGGGTCGTCACCCTCGCCGATCTGGAGGCGCGCGGAGCGGCGTACCTGGAGAAGCACCCCGAGGCCGTCAAGGAGCGCGTCGCGGCGATCACCGCCGAGCAGCTCGCCACGCTGATCTACACCTCCGGCACCACCGGCCGCCCCAAGGGCGTGCGCCTGCCGCACGACAACTGGTCGTACATGGCCAAGGCCATCGCCGGGACCGGCCTCATCAGCGCGGACGACGTCCAGTACCTGTGGCTGCCGCTCGCCCATGTCTTCGGCAAGGTGCTGACCTCCGGCCAGATCGAGGTCGGTCACGTCACCGCCGTCGACGGCCGGATCGACAAGATCATCGTGAACCTTCCGGTGGTCCAGCCGACCTACATGGCCGCCGTGCCGCGCATCTTCGAGAAGGTGTACAACGGCGTCGCCGCCAAGGCCCGCGAGGCCGGCGGGGCCAAGTACAAGATCTTCCAGTGGGCGGCCGAGGTGGCCCGCGAGTACGCCAAGGTCACCCAGGACAACTTCCGCCGCACCGGCACCGCCTCCGCGCCCTTCGCCCTCACCGCGCAGCACAAGATCGCCGACGCGCTGGTCTACAAGAAGCTCCGCGACGCCTTCGGCGGCCGGCTGCGCGCCGCGGTCTCCGGCTCCGTCGCCCTCGCGCCCGACATCGGCTACTTCTTCTCCGGCGCGGGCATCCACATCCTGGAGGGCTACGGCCTGACCGAGACCAGCGCGGCGAGCTTCGTCAACCCGGGCGAGGCGTACCGCACCGGCACGGTCGGCAAGCCGCTGCCCGGCTGCGAGGTCCGGATCGCCGACGACGGAGAGATCCTGCTGCGCGGCCCCGGCGTCATGGAGGGCTACCACGGCCTGCCCGAGAAGACCGCCGAGGTCCTGGAGTCGGACGGCTGGTTCCACACCGGCGACATCGGCGAGCTGTCCGCCGACGGCTACCTGCGGATCACCGACCGCAAGAAGGACCTGTTCAAGACCTCGGGCGGCAAGTACGTCGCACCGACCGAGATCGAGGGTCAGTTCAAGGCGGTCTGCCCGTTCGTCTCCAACATCGTGGTGCTCGGCGCGGACCGGAACTACTGCAGCGCGCTCATCGCGCTCGACGAGCCCGCCATCCTCGGCTGGGCGGCCGAGAACGGCCTCGGCGGCAAGTCGTACGCGGAGGTCGTCGGCTCGCCGCAGGCCGACGCGCTGATCCAGGGCTACGTCGAGCGGCTCAACGAGGGCCTGCAGCGCTGGCAGACGATCAAGAAGTTCCGTCTGCTGCCGCGCGACCTCGATGTCGAGCACGGCGAGCTCACGCCGAGCCTGAAGATGAAGCGGCCGGTCGTGGAGCGCACGTACAAGCACCTCATCGAGGAGATGTACGCGGGGGCGCGGGAGGCGTAGCGGCCGCGGTCTGTGGGGTTGTCCACAGATCGTTCTCCACAGGTTGAACGGTCACCTCGGGCGGTACGGGACAATGGGCTCATGCCTTCCGTACTGCCCGATGGTGAGCCCATGCCCGAAGACGGGGCGCTGCCCGCGCACGCCCTGCGAGGGACGGGGGAGCGACCGCTCGGGTTCTATCTGCACGTGCCGTACTGCGCCACGCGGTGCGGCTACTGCGACTTCAACACGTACACCGCGAGCGAGCTGCGTGGCACCGGGGGCGTGCTCGCCTCCCGGGACAACTACGCCGAGCAGGTCGTCGAGGAGATACGGCTCGCCCGGAAGGTGCTCGGCGACGACCCGCGGCCGGTGCGGACGGTGTTCGTCGGCGGCGGCACGCCGACGCTGCTCGCCGCCGGCGATCTCGTACGGATGCTGGGGGCGATCCGGGACGAGTTCGGGCTGGCGGACGACGCCGAGGTGACGACGGAGGCGAACCCGGAGTCGGTCGACCCCGCCTACCTCGCCGAGCTGCGGGCCGGTGGCTTCAACCGGATCTCTTTCGGCATGCAGAGCGCCAGGCAGCACGTCCTGAAGGTCCTCGACCGCACGCACACGCCCGGGCGGCCCGAGGCATGCGTCGGGGAGGCGCGGGCGGCGGGCTTCGAGCACGTCAACCTGGATCTGATCTACGGCACGCCCGGGGAGTCCGACGAGGACTGGCGGGCGTCCCTGGAGGCGGCGATCGGGGCGGGCCCCGACCATGTCAGCGCGTACGCGCTGATCGTCGAGGAGGGCACGCAGCTGGCCCGCCGGATACGGCGCGGCGAGGTCCCGATGACGGACGACGACGTGCACGCGGACCGGTATCTGATGGCCGAGGACGTGCTGTCGAAGGCCGGCTTCGAGTGGTACGAGGTCTCCAACTGGGCCACCTCGCAGGCCGGGCGCTGCCTGCACAACGAGCTGTACTGGCGCGGCGCGGACTGGTGGGGCGCGGGGCCGGGGGCGCACAGCCACGTGGGCGGCGTGCGGTGGTGGAACGTCAAGCATCCCGGCGCGTATGCGGCGGCGCTGGCGGAGGGGCGGTCGCCGGGGGCGGGGCGGGAGGTTCTCGCGGCGGAGGACCGGCGGGTGGAGCGGATTCTCCTGGAGCTTCGGCTCCGGGAGGGGGTGGAGCTGTCGCTCTTGCGGGCGGCGGGGCTTGTGGCTGCCCGCAGGGCGCTCGACGACGGGCTTCTCGCGGCAGAGCCGTATGCCGCGGGGCGGGCGGTGTTGACGTTGCGGGGGCGGTTGCTTGCGGACGGGGTCGTCAGGGACCTGGTGGACTAGGGCCCCAGGCCCCAGGCCCCAGGGCCGCCGGCACGGCGTTACGACGGGGGCGTCGCTTGCGGCACCTGCTACTCCGGCGCCGTCACGAAGTCGATCAGTTCCTCCACGCGGCCCAGGAGCGACGGCTCCAAGTCCTTGTAGGTCGTCACCCTCGACAGGATGTGCTGCCAGGCCGCTCCGGTGTTCTCCGGCCAGCCGAGCGCACGGCAGACGCCCGTTTTCCAGTCCTGGCCCCGGGGGATCCGGGGCCAGGCGCCGATGCCCAGCGAGGAGGGTTTCACCGCCTCCCAGACGTCGATGTACGGGTGGCCCACCACCAGGACGTGGTCGCCCGTCACCGCGGACGCCAGGCGGGACTCCTTCGAGCCGGGGACCAGGTGGTCGACCAGGACGCCCAGGCGGGCGTCGGGGCCGGGGGCGAAGTCCGCGACGATGGCCGGCAGGTCGTCGACGCCCTCCAGGTACTCCACGACCACGCCCTCGATCCGCAGGTCGTCGCCCCAGACCTTCTCGACCAGCTCCGCGTCGTGCCGGCCCTCCACGTAGATCCGGCCCGCCCGCGCCACCCGCGCCCGCGCGCCCGGCACCGCGAGGGAGCCGGAGGCCGTACGGGTCGGGCGTACCGCAGCAGCCGCCGACGGGCGCACCAGCGTCACCACGCGGCCCTCCAGGAGGAAGCCGCGCGGCTCCATCGGGAACACGCGGTGCTTGCCGAAGCGGTCCTCCAGCGTGACCGTGCCCGCCTCGCAGCGGATCACCGCCCCGCAGAAGCCCGTCGAGACCTCCTCGACGACCAGGTCCACGTCGGCCGGGATCTCGGGCACGGGCGCGGAGCGCTTCCAGGGGGGCGTCAGGTCAGGGTTGTAGCTACGCATGGGGTCGTTTCCGTCCGGAGCGCGGTGGAGGTGGTTCTGCCGGGGGTTCGGGGTCGTCCCCCGGGAAAGCACAGTCAGGGGGGCGTCAGGTCGGGGTTGTAGCTGCGCATTCGCGTGACGCTACGTCACCTCGAAGCGCCGTGCCAGCTCTTCGCGCTGCGCCCGTACGAACGTCGCGTCCACCGTCGCCCCGTGGCCCGGTACGTACAGCGCGGACTCGCCGCCCAGGTCCAGGAGGCGGTCCAAGGCCGCCGGCCAGCGGGACGGGATCGCGTCGGGGCCCGCCTGCGGCTCGCCCGACTCCTCCGCGAGGTCGCCGCAGAAGACCACCTCCGGCTCGCCCGGGACCAGCAGCGCCAGGTCGTGGCCCGTGTGGCCGGGGCCGACGTTGGCCAGCAGGACCTGGCGGCCGCCCAGGTCCAGCGTCCACTCGCCCGACACCACGTGGTGCGGGGCCACCAGCACGTCCGCCGCCTCCGCCGCCTCGGCAGCGTCGAGCCCCTGCCGTACCGCGTCCATGCGCAGCGCCTCCCGCTCCCGGCCGTGCAGCAGCGTGTCCAGCCCGACCGCGCCGTACACCTCGACCCCGGAGAACGCCGCCGTGCCCAGCACATGGTCGAAATGCGGGTGGCTCAGTGCGATGTGCGTCACTTTTCGGCCGGTCATCGCCTGCACCTGGGCCCGTACCTCCGCGCCCTCCCGGAGCGAGGAGCCCGTGTCGTACAGCAGCACCGCCCGCTCGCCCAGAACGAGGCCCACAGTGGCGTCCCAGACCGGCAGCCGCCGCCGTCCCACCCCCTGCGCGAGCCGCTCCCAGCCGTACTCTTCCCAACCGACGTCCATACCGTGACGCTATCGGTCGGCGCACCGCCTCCTTGCCAGGAGCGTTGTCCGCCGCCGTACACTGGCCGGGGGTTTCCTGGCACTCGGGCAGGGCGAGTGCCAAACACGGATCAACCGGAACGACGACAGCTGGAGGTGTGCGCGATGCTCAGCGAACGCAGACTCGAAGTGCTGCGCGCCATCGTCCAGGACTACGTCGGGACGGAGGAGCCGGTCGGCTCCAAGGCGCTCACCGAGCGGCACAACCTCGGCGTCTCGCCTGCCACCGTGCGCAACGACATGGCCGTGCTGGAGGAGGAGGGCTTCATCGCCCAGCCGCACACCAGCGCCGGCCGCATCCCGACCGACAAGGGCTACCGGCTCTTCGTCGACCGGCTCGCCGGCGTCAAGCCGCTGTCGACGCCGGAGCGGCGCGCCATCCACAACTTCCTGGACGGCGCCGTCGACCTCGACGACGTCGTGGGCCGTACGGTCCGGCTGCTCGCGCAGCTGACCCGGCAGGTCGCGGTGGTGCAGTACCCCTCGCTGACCCGCTCGACGGTGCGGCACGTGGAGCTGCTGTCGCTGTCCCCCGCCCGGCTGATGCTCGTGCTGATCACGGACACCGGCCGGGTCGAGCAGCGGATGATCGACTGCCCCGCGCCGTTCGGCGAGACCTCGCTCGCGGATCTGCGGGCGCGGCTGAACAGCCGGGTCGTCGGCCGACGCTTCGCGGACGTGCCGCAGCTGGTGCAGGACCTGCCGGAGTCCTTCGAGACGGAGGACCGGGGCACGGTCTCGACGGTGCTCGCGACCCTGCTCGAAACCCTGGTGGAAGAGCACGAGGAACGGCTGATGATCGGCGGCACCGCCAATCTCACCCGCTTCGGGCACGACTTCCCTTTGACGATCCGGCCGGTGCTGGAGGCTCTCGAGGAGCAGGTCGTGCTCCTCAAGCTCCTCGGCGAGGCGAAGGATTCAGGCATGACCGTACGGATCGGGCACGAGAACGCCCATGAGGGCCTCACCTCCACGTCCGTCGTCGCGGTCGGCTACGGTTCGGGCGACGAGGCCGTCGCCAAACTCGGCGTGGTCGGACCGACCCGCATGGACTACCCCGGAACGATGGGAGCGGTACGCGCAGTGGCACGTTACGTCGGACAGATCCTGGCGGAGTCGTAAGTGGCCACGGACTACTACGCCGTACTCGGCGTGCGCCGCGACGCATCGCAGGACGAGATCAAGAAGGCGTTCCGGCGCCTCGCCCGCGAGCTTCACCCGGATGTGAATCCGGACCCGAAGACGCAGGAGCGCTTCAAGGAGATCAACGCCGCGTACGAGGTTCTCTCGGACCCGCAGAAGAAGCAGGTCTACGACCTCGGCGGCGACCCGCTGTCCGCCTCGGGCGGCGCGGGCGGGGCCGGCGGCTTCGGCGCGGGCGGCTTCGGGAACTTCTCGGACATCATGGACGCCTTCTTCGGCACGGCCTCGCAGCGCGGGCCGCGGTCGCGGACCCGGCGCGGCCAGGACGCGATGATCCGGCTGGAGGTCGAGCTCAACGAGGCGGCCTTCGGCACGACGAAGGACATCCAGGTCGACACGGCCGTCGTCTGTACGACCTGCTCGGGCGAGGGCGCGGCCCCCGGCACCTCGGCGCAGACGTGCGACATGTGCCGTGGGCGCGGTGAGGTCTCGCAGGTCACCCGGTCCTTCCTTGGCCAGGTCATGACCTCGCGGCCCTGCCCGCAGTGCCAGGGCTTCGGCACCGTGGTCCCGACCCCGTGCCCGGAGTGCGCGGGCGACGGGCGGGTCCGCTCGCGGCGGACGCTCACGGTCAAGATCCCGGCCGGCGTCGACAACGGCACCCGGATCCAGCTCGCGGGCGAGGGCGAGGTCGGCCCCGGCGGCGGGCCCGCCGGCGACCTGTACGTGGAGATCCACGAGCTGCCGCACTCGACCTTCCAGCGGCGCGGCGACGACCTGCACTGCACGGTGACCATCCCGATGACGGCGGGCGCGCTCGGCACGAAGGTGCCGCTGGAGACGCTCGACGGGATCGAGGAGGTCGACATCCGCCCGGGCACGCAGTCCGGCCAGTCGATCCCGCTGCACGGCCGCGGCGTCACGCATCTGCGCGGCGGCGGCCGGGGCGACCTGATCGTCCACGTCGAGGTCCAGACCCCGTCGAAGCTGGACCCGGAGCAGGAGCGCCTCCTGCGCGAACTGGCCAAGCTGCGCGGCGAGGAGCGCCCGACGGGGCAGTTCCAGCCGGGGCAGCAGGGGCTGTTCTCGCGGCTGAAGGATGCGTTCAACGGCCGTTAGGCCCGCACGGATCGGCCTGTAGGTCGGTACGGACTCAGGAGGGGGCGCTGCGCTTGCGGCGCCCCCTTCGCCGTCGTTTCGGGCGTGCGGCCGGGTCATGACACGATGGCCGCATGTCCTCCGCGTTGAACGATCTCTGCCGATACCCCATCGTGCAGGCGCCCATGGCGGGCGGCGGCTCGTGCCCGCAGTTGGTCGGGGCCGTGTGCGAGGCCGGGGGGCTGGGGTTCCTGGCGGCGGGGTACAAGACCGCCGGCGGGATGTACCAGGAGATCAAGCAGGTCCGCGGGCTCACCGGGCAGCCGTTCGGGGTCAACCTGTTCATGCCGCAGACCGGGCAGACCGCCGACGCCGGCGCCATAGAGGTGTACCGGCACCAGCTCGCCGGCGAGGCCACCTGGTACGAGACCGAGCTCGGCGACGCCGACAACGGGCGGGACGACGGGTACGAGGCCAAGCTGGCCATCCTCGTCGACGACCCCGTCCCCGTCGTCTCGTTCACCTTCGGCTGCCCCACCCGCGACACCCTCGACGCCCTCGCCCGTGTCGGCACGTTCACCGTCGTCACCGTCACCTCCGCCGAGGAGGCCCGGGCCGCGCAGTGGGCCGGGGCGGACGCCGTGTGCGTGCAGGGCGTGGAGGCCGGCGGGCACCAGGGGACCCACCGGGACGACCTCGAGTCCGACGGTGCGGGCCTCGGGCTGCTCGCGCTGGTCACCCAGGTCCGGGAGAGCGTCCAGCTGCCGATCATC
Organism: Streptomyces sp.; assembly: GCF_036566765.1. GTDB lineage: Bacteria > Actinomycetota > Actinomycetes > Streptomycetales > Streptomycetaceae > Streptomyces. The sequence goes on along the minus strand of NZ_DATCVQ010000591.1, from coordinate 40,859 downwards.
GCCACCGGCGGCCTGATGCGCGGCGGCCAGATCGCCGCCGTGCTCGCCGCCGGCGCCGACGCCGCGCAGCTCGGCACCGCGTTCCTGGTCTCCCCGGAGTCCGGCGCGCACCTGCTGCACAAGCAGGCCATGACCAACCCGCTGTTCGTCCGCACCGAGCTGACCCGGGCCTTCTCCGGCCGCCCCGCCCGCGGCCTGGTCAACCGCTTCATGCGCGAGCACGGCCCGTACGCCCCCGCCGCCTACCCCGAGGTCCACCACCTCACCACGCCGCTGCGCAAGGCCGCGGCCACCGCCGGCGACGCCCAGGGCATGGCCCTGTGGGCCGGCCAGGGCCACCGCATGGCCCGCGAGCTGCCCGCCGGACAGCTCGTCGAGGTGCTGGCCGCCGAACTCGACACCGCACTCACCGCGCTGGCCCACAGGAGCGCCTCATGACCGCACCCGTCTTCGTCGTCGACGCCGTCCCCGGCACCGGGACGTTCCTCCTCGACGGGCCCGAGGGCCGGCACGCGGTCTCCGTGAAGCGGCTGCGCGGCGGCGAGGACGTCGTGCTCACCGACGGCCGCGGCAACTGGGCGGACTGCACCGTGCTCGCCGCCGAGGGCAAGGACCAGCTGACCGTCCAGGTCTCCGGCACGTACGAGGACCCCGCGCCCGCCCCCCGGATCACCGTCGTCCAGGCGCTGCCCAAGGGCGACCGGGGCGAGCTCGCCGTCGAGATCATGACGGAGACCGGCGTGGACGCGATCGTGCCGTGGGCCGCCTCCCGCTGCATCACCCAGTGGAAGGGCGACCGTGGGCTCAAGGCCCTCGGCAAGTGGCGGGGCACGGCCCGCGAGGCCGGCAAGCAGTCGCGCCGCACCCGGTTCCCCGAGGTCGCGGACGCGATGACGACCAAGCAGGTCGCCGCGCTCCTCGCCGACGCGGACTTCGCGGCCGTGCTGCACGAGGACCGGGACCACCCCAGCGGCGCGCTCGCCACCGCCGAACTCCCCGTCGAGGGCGAGATCGTGCTGGTCGTCGGGCCCGAAGGGGGCGTCTCGCCCGAGGAGTTGGCGGCCTTCGAGGAGGCGGGCGCGAAGCCGTACCGGCTCGGCTCCAGCGTGCTGCGCACCTCCACCGCCGGGACCGCCGCGACCGCGCTGCTTCTGGGCCGCACGGGCCGCTGGTCCTAGTACCGGCCCTTAGGGCCTGTCCTAGTACGGCTGGGGAGTCGACGCCACCCGGTGGACGGGACACCCCGTCTCCTCCTTAGGGTGGCGGCATGTCCGACGAGTCATCCGAGTCCCCTCTGCTCCGGAGCCTGCGTGCCGCGGTGGCGGCTGCGCCCGCCGACGCGCCCCTGCGGCTGCACTTCGCCGAACTGCTGCTCGCCGAGGGCCGGAACGACGAGGCCGTCGCGGAGGCGGCCGTCGCCCTCCAGCACGCGCCCGGCGACCTGGCGGCGCGCGCCTTGATGGCGCGGGCGATGGGGATGTCGCCTGCCGCTCCGGCCGCACCGACCACGCCGGCCGCACCGACCACGCCGGCTGCACCGGCCACGCCGGCTGCTCCCGCCGCGCCTGAGCCTCCCGCCGCAGCCCAACCTCCCGCCTTCGACTGGGCCGCCGCCGAGCAGCAGGTCGGCGATCTCGTCGGTCCGCGCTTCGTCGACGGCGACGGCGACGGTGGCGACCGCGGCCTCGAAGACCCGCTCGCGGCCGACGGCCCCGGCAACGACCCCGGCGACGTGTCCGCCTGGGACGTCGACGCCCCCGGCGGCGTGCGCCTCGCCGACGTCGGCGGCATGGAGGACGTCAAGGAGCGCCTGGAGGCCGCCTTCCTCGCGCCCATGCGCAACCCCGAACTCCGCAAGCTGTACGGCAAGTCGCTGCGCGGCGGCCTGCTCCTGTACGGCCCGCCCGGCTGCGGCAAGACGTTCATCGCCCGCGCCGTCGCGGGCGAGCTCGGGGCCAACTTCCTGTCGATCTCGCTCTCGGACATCCTCGACATGTGGATCGGCACCTCCGAGAAGAACGTCCACGACATCTTTCAGACGGCCCGCCGCAAGGCCCCCTGCGTCGTGTTCCTCGACGAGCTGGACGCCCTCGGCGGCAAGCGCTCCCGTACTCAGCACAGTGGCCTGCGCAACGTCGTCAACCAGCTCCTCACCGAACTCGACGGCATCGACAGCTCCGACAACGAGGGCGTGTTCGTGCTCGCCGCGACCAACGTCCCCTGGGACGTGGACATCGCGCTGCGCCGCCCCGGCCGGCTCGACCGCACCCTGCTCGTGCTGCCGCCGGACGCCCCCGCCCGCGAGGCGATCCTCCGGTACCACCTGCGCGAGCGGCCCATCGAGTCGGTCGACCTGGCCAAACTGGTCAAGGTCACCGAGGACTTCTCCGGCGCGGACCTCGCCCATCTCTGCGAGACCGCCGCCGAGACGGCACTCCTCGACTCGGCCCGTACCGGACAGGTCCGCATGATCACCACCAAGGACCTGCTGGGCGCGGCCAAGCAGATCCGGCCGTCGACCGACCCCTGGTTCGCCTCCGCCCGCAACGTCGCCATGTTCGCCAACGACGGCGGCACGTACGACGACCTCCTCGCGTACCTCAAGAAGAAGCGCAAGCTGTGACCGCCCTGCTGCGCGCCGACGCGCTGTTCGACGCCGGACGGTACGAGCAGGCCGCCGCCCTGGCCGCCCAGCACCTGGCGACCGACCCGGGCGACGGGACCGCGCTGGTGCTGCTCGCCCGCTGCCGGCACCGCCTGGGCCAGGACCGGGACGCGCTGGCCACCGTGGACGAGGCGCTGCGCGCCGAGCCGGACTCGCTCATGGCCTGGCTGGTCCGCACCGACGTGCTCCTCGCGCTGCGGGCGTACCCCGAGGCCGAGCAGACCGCCCGGCGGGCCGTCGAGATCGCGCCGCAGGCCTGGGGCAGCCACTACGCGCTCGGCGCGGCACTCGACCGGGCGGTGGACGCGGCCGCCCAGCGGCCGGTCGACTGGTCCGGCACGGCGGGCCGGAAGGCCGAGGCGTACGAGGCGGCGCGCCGGGCCGTCGAGCTCGGCCCCGAGGAGGACGCGACGCACTTCCTCGTCGGGATCACCGCGCAGCGGCTCGGCGACCACCGCACCGCTCAGCGGGCGTACGAGACGGCGCTGCGGCTCAACCCGGAGAACAGCGAGGCGCACAACAACCTGTCCCTTATCCACATGCGGGGCCGGTGGTTCAGGCGCGGTGCGTGGACGAAGGCGGCGGAGGGCTTCGTCGAGTCCGCGGCCCTTGACCGCAACGACCGCGAGGCCCGCTACAACCTGGAGACCATGGCGTGGGGGACGGCCGCCGGGGCGCGCTGGGTGGCTCTGCTCGGCTTCTTCGCCGCCGCCCTCGGCTCGGCGCCGCTGCGCACGGGCGGGACCGGGGCCGACGCGGTGGTGGCGCCGGTGATCGGCGGGGCCGTGCTGGTCGGGGCGTGGGCGGGCTGGGCGCTGTGGATGCTGCGCCGGGTGCCGCCGCGGGTGCGGCGGCCGTTGCTGCTGGTCGCGCGGGGCTGCAAGCCCGTCCTGGCGATGGCCACGGCGGTGGCGCTGCTCGGGCTGCACTCGGTGCTCACGCTGGTGCTGTGGTGGACGGACGCCACGGTCGTCGCGGGCCTCGGCGGCCCGATGTTCTGGGCCGTGGTGATCACGTACTGGGTCAGCCGCGCCGCGTTGAACCGCCGTGCGCCGGGCCGCGCGTAAGCCCACTTCCGTAAGCGCACTCGCCTGAGCCCGCCGCGGGCCGCAGTGCCCTGCGCGACCGTGCTGTCCGCCCCGGCCGATAGCATGCAGCTGTACTGATCGTCACTGATCGAGGAGGCCGGGTCCATGGCCGGAGAGCCGCAGAGCGACTGCCTGTTCTGCAAGATCGTGGACGGGGAGGTGCCCGCCACCATCGTGCGGGAGACCGAGACCACCGTCGCGTTCCGGGACATCAACCCGCAGGCGCCCACCCACGTCCTGGTCATCCCGCGGGTGCACTACCCCGACGCCGCCACGCTCGCCGCTGCCGAGCCGCAGATCGCCGCGGACATACTGCGCGAGACCCGCGAGGTCGCCGAGCTCGACAAGGTGGACCACACCGGCTACCGGGTCGTGTTCAACACCGGTGCCGGCGCGGGGCAGACCGTGTTCCACGCCCATGCGCACGTCCTCGGCGGCCGCGGCCTCAACTGGCCCCCCGGATAGCCGACCCGAGAAGGATCGACCCCCTTGTCCGTACGTGAACTCGTCGTCCTCGGCACCGCCAGCCAGGTCCCGACCCGGCACCGCAACCACAACGGCTACCTGCTCCGCTGGGACGGCGAGGGCATCCTCTTCGACCCCGGCGAGGGCACGCAGCGCCAGATGCTGCGGGCCGGGGTCGCCGCGCACGACATCAACCGGATCTGCGTCACGCATTTCCACGGCGACCACTCGCTGGGCCTGGCCGGAGTGATCCAGCGGATCAACCTCGACCAGGTGCCGCATCCGGTCACCGCCCATTACCCGGCGAGCGGGCAGCACTTCTTCGAGCGGCTGCGGTACGCGACCGCCTACCGCGAGACCGTGAAGCTGACCGAAGCCCCGATAGCCGCCGACGGGGTGCTCGCGGCGACGCCCGCGTACACCCTGGACACGTACCGGCTGTCCCACCCCGTCGAGTCGTACGGCTACCGGCTCACCGAGCCCGACGGGCGGCGGATACTGCCCGAGAAGCTCGCCGAGCACGGCATCAAGGGGCCTGACGTGGGCCGGATCCAGCGCGAGGGCGTGCTGGACGGGGTCACGCTCGACGAGGTCAGCGAGGTGCGGCGGGGGCAGCGGTTCGCGTTCGTCATGGACACCCGGCTGTGCGACGGCGTGCGCGCGCTCGCCGAGGGCTGCGATCTGCTGGTCATCGAGTCGACGTTCCTCGACGAGGACGTCCGGCTCGCGGTCGACCATGGTCACTTGACGGCGGGTCAGGCGGCGACGGTCGCCCGGGACGCCGGGGTGCGGCATCTCGTCCTCACCCACTTCTCCCAGCGGTACAGCGACCCCGCCGAGTTCGAACGGCAGGCGCGCGCGGCCGGGTTCGAGGGGGAGCTGACGATCGCCCAGGACCTCGCGCGGGTCCCCCTACCGAAGAGATAGCCGCCGCCATGACCCACATGCCCCCGCTGCCCAAGGCGGAACTGCACCTCCACATCGAGGGCACGCTCGAACCCGAGTTGGCCTTCGCGCTCGCCGCCCGCAACGGCGTCGAGCTGCCCTATCGCGACACGGAGGAGCTGCGGGCCGCCTACCGCTTCGGCGACCTGCAGTCCTTCCTCGACCTGTACTACGGCCTGATGGCCGTGCTGCGCACCGCCGAGGACTTCACCGAGCTCGCCGACGCCTACCTCGCGCGGGCCGCGGCGCAGGGTGTGCGGCACGCCGAGATCTTCTTCGACCCGCAGGCTCACATCGCCCGCGGGGTGCCGATGGGCACGGTCGTCGAGGGCCTGTCGGAGGCGCTGGACCGCGGCGAGGAGCGACACGGCGTCTCCACCCGGCTGATCATGTGCTTCCTGCGCGATGAGTCCGCGGAGTCGGCGCTGGCGACGCTGGAGGCGGCGAAGCCGTATCTGCACCGGATCACCGGCGTCGGCCTCGACTCGGCGGAGGTCGGGCATCCGCCCGCGAAGTTCCGTGAGGTGTACGCGGCGGCCGACGCGCTCGGTCTGCGCAAGGTCGCCCACGCGGGGGAGGAGGGGCCGGCGGCGTACGTCCGGGAGGCGCTGGACGTCCTCGGCGTGGAGCGGATCGACCACGGCCTGCGCTCGATGGAGGACCCGGAACTGGTGGCCCGTCTGGTCCGTGACCGGGTGCCGCTCACGCTGTGCCCGCTGTCCAACGTCCGGCTGCGCGCGGTCGACACGCTGGCCGACCATCCGCTGCCGGCGATGATGGCCGCAGGCCTGCTGGTCACGGTGAACTCGGACGACCCGGCGTACTTCGGCGGCTACGTGGGCGACAACTTCGACGCGGTGGGCGCCGTGCTGGGCCTGTCGCGTGAGCAGCTGCGGGAGCTGGCCCGTAATTCGTTCGAGGCGTCCTTCCTGGAGGACGACGAGGCGCGGCGGGAGCGGTATCTGGCGGAGGTCGAGGCGTACGACTTCGACGGGGCGTAGGGGGCGGGTGGGGGAGACGCCCCCGCTACCTGGCCTCAGCCTCGGGCGCTTGGGCGGGCCAGGCGGAATGAGGCGCGGGCGGCTCTGCGGGCCGGGGGCAGGGGGATCTCCGTGATCTGTTGTTCCGGGGCGCCCATCTGTGGGGCGGGGCCGGCGCCGCCCGCCGTCGTGCCCGCCAGTACCGCGGCCGGTGCGCCGCCTCGGCGGCGGATCGAGCCGGGGACCAGGGGGCGGCCCGCTGTGTGCAGTGCTACTGCGGTCATCGGCGCCGTCACCGCCAGCAGCAGGGCGCCCAGGACCAGGCCCATCCCCTTGTAGCCCGCCGCCTCTGACAGGAGGCTGCCCGCGAGCGGGCCGCAGGCGACGCCCAGGGAGGAGGCCGAGCCGACCAGGACCGCCCAGCGGCCGCGCGGGTCGAGCGAGGCGGCCAGGCCGATCAGGTACGACAGGACGACCGGGTAGACCGCGTTCCACAGGATCTCGCCGGTGGCGAAGGCCGCGAGCCCGTCCGCCGCCGAACTCAGCGCGACGCAGCAGGCGATGACCGCCGTGCCCACGCCGATCGGCACCGCCCGGCCCAGCCGGGAGCCCAGCGCCCCCGCCGCAGTCACCCCTACGAGGCCCGCGCCCAGCGCGGCCGCGAACACCGCGCCCACGGTGACCTCGCCCAGCCCCGCCTGCGTCACTCCTATGCGCCCGCTGACGCCCCACAGCGCGTTCTGTGCCAGTGACCAGAGCAGGATCGCCCCTGCCAGCGCCACGCCCGATCGCCGGTGGGGGAGAGGGGTCCCGGCGGCCGGCGCCTCGCCCGCCCTCGCTCGCGCGCCCGGCAACCCCGCCGTCGTCGGCCACACCAGCACCGCCACCATCGCGATCGCCGCGAACGGCAGCCCATGCCCGTCGCCCACGTGCGGCATCGTCAGGTACAGCGCTCCCGCCGTCGCCGAGACCGACAGGAGGCCCAGCGTCGAGGCGCGGTGCGGGTCGCGTCGGCCCGCGATGCCGGCCGCAGCCACCGCCGTCGCGGTTCCGGAGCCGAAGCCGCCGAGGATCGCGCCGGCGATCACCAGCGGGACGTCCGAAGCGGCCGCCGCCGTGCTGTAGCCCACCGTCATCGCCAGCAGCCCCGCGCGGGCCGCTCGGCGCGGGCCGATCCGGTCCACCCGGGAGGCGAGCGTGAAGCCCGCGCAGGCCGAGGCCAGCAGCAGGACCGAACCGGCCAGGCCGGCGTGCGTGGGGGCGAGGCCAAGCCCGGTGGCCAGGCGGCCGACGACGGTGGGCAGGAGGTACGGGGCGACGTAGCCGGCCGTGAAGAGGGCGACGAGGGGCCGGACGGCCCGCGGGCGCGACGACATGGGCGTTCCAGAGAAACAAGGGGCGGGGGGGTGGAGCGCCCGGTGTTGCACGGGATCGCGGGTCATGTTTTATCAAGCGCCCGCGCGCCCGGAGAAGGCGCGAAGACCTCTTCGAGTCGTGATCTGGGTCACCATGGGTTTGGGGGCGGGTTTCCCGGGTAGCCGAGATTCCTTTCCTCGCTGCGCTACCCGCCTCCCCCCGCCCCCGTCAGGCACACTGGCCTGATCCGCACCACGACCGGGGAGCCTGCCGTGACCACCCAGGGAGCTGACAGAGAACGCACCGCCGGAGTCGACCCGTTGGGCCTCGTGCGCGGCCCCGCCGACCCGCCCTGCGACGTCTTCCTGACCGGCATGGTCTTCCTGGACATCATCTTCACCGGGCTCGACAGCGCGCCCGTGCGCGGCACCGAGTCCTGGGCCCGGGGCATGGGCTCCAGCCCCGGCGGCGTCGCCAACATGGCCACCGCGCTCGCCCGGCTCGGGCTGCGCACCTCGCTCGCCGCCGCTTTCGGCGACGACCACTACGGCGAGTACTGCTGGGACGCCCTGGAGCAGGGCGAGGGCATCGACCTCTCGCTGTCCCGGACGATCCCCGGCTGGCACTCCCCGGTCACCGTCTCCATGGCGTACGAGGGCGAGCGCACCATGGTGTCGCACGGCCACGACGCCCCGCCGCTGGACGGCGTCGCACTCCCCGCGTACCCGCCGCACGCCCGCGCCGCCGTCGCCTCCCTCGCGCCCGGCCGCAGCGAGGAGTGGATCGCCCGCGCCGCCGGCTCCGGGGCCCGGATCTTCGGCGACGTCGGCTGGGACGAGACCGGCCGCTGGGACCTGGCCGGGCTGGCCGACCTGGACCACTGCGAGGCGTTCCTGCCGAACGCCGAGGAGGCGATGCGCTACACCCGGACCGACTGCCCGCGGGCCGCCGCCCGGGCCCTCGCGGACAAGGTCCGGTACGCGGTCGTCACGCTCGGCGCGGAGGGGGCGTACGCGGTCGACGGCGGCACCGGCGAGACCGCCGAGGTCCCGGCGATCCAGGTCTCCGCGCTCGACCCGACCGGCGCCGGGGACGTCTTCGTCGCCGGGTTCGTCACCGGCACCCTGGCCGGCTGGCCGCTCGCCGACCGGCTCGCCTTCGCCGGCCTGATCGCCGCGCTGTCCGTGCAGGAGTTCGGCGGCTCCCTCTCCGCGCCCGGCTGGGGCGAGGTCGCGGCCTGGTGGCACAAGGCCCGGGAACACGCCGGCCAGGACCCGGCGGCGCTGCGCGACCGGTACGCCTTCCTGGAGGGGCTGCTGCCCGCCGAGGCCCGCCCCTGGCCGCTGCGCCGCGCCGTCCCGACCATCGGCTTCCGCGCCGCCCCCGCCTGAAGGGCCCGCCGAGAAGGGCCCGCGTAAAAGGCTTCGGCCTTGTCAGTGACAAGTCGTAGGCTTGGTACCCGAGAGGTTGTCGAGCAGCGAGAACCCTGCAACGGGAGGTATGTGCAGGCCACAGTGCCGGCCCATGACTCAGACATCCACAGCCCACGAGAAAGTGCCGGGGCAGGCCCAAGCCCGGTTCACCGTGCCCGCCAAGCACCCGATGGTGACCGTTCTCGGTTCCGGCGACTCCCTGCTCCGCGTGATCGAGAAGGCGTTCCCGGCCGCCGACATCCATGTCCGGGGCAACGAAGTCAGCGCGACCGGTGAGGCGGCGGAAGTCGCTCTGATCCAGCGCCTGTTCGACGAGATGATGCTGGTGCTCCGCACCGGTCAGCCGATGACGGAGGACGCAGTGGAACGCTCGATCGCCATGCTCAGGGCGAGCGAGAACGGGCAGGGGGACGGCCAGGAGACCCCGGCGGAGGTGCTCACCCAGAACATCCTCTCCAGCCGCGGCCGCACGATCCGGCCCAAGACGCTCAACCAGAAGCGCTACGTCGACGCGATCGACAAGCACACCATCGTCTTCGGCATCGGCCCCGCCGGCACCGGCAAGACGTACCTGGCCATGGCCAAGGCGGTCCAGGCCCTGCAGTCCAAGCAGGTCACCCGGATCATCCTGACCCGGCCGGCCGTCGAGGCGGGCGAGCGGCTCGGCTTCCTGCCCGGCACGCTCTACGAGAAGATCGACCCGTACCTGCGGCCGCTCTACGACGCGCTGCACGACATGCTCGACCCCGACTCGATCCCGAAGCTGATGGCCAGCGGGACGATCGAGGTCGCGCCGCTGGCGTACATGCGAGGACGGACGCTCAACGACGCGTTCATCATCCTCGACGAGGCGCAGAACACGAACCCCGAGCAGATGAAGATGTTCCTCACCCGCCTCGGCTTCGACTCGAAGATCGTCATCACCGGTGACGTGACCCAGGTCGACCTGCCCGGCGGTACGAAGAGCGGTCTGCGACAGGTCCGCGACATCCTGGACGGCGTCCCGGACGTCCACTTCTCGATGCTCACGTCGCAGGATGTCGTCCGGCACAAGCTCGTCGGCCGTATCGTCGACGCGTACGAGCAGTACGACAGCCGGAACGGCTCCAACGGGAAGTAGTCACAGCGCACCATGTCGATCGACGTCAACAACGAGTCCGGAACCGAGGTCGACGAGCAGGCGATCCTCGACATCGCCCGCTACGCGCTGGCTCGGATGCGCATCCACCCGCTCTCCGAGCTCTCGGTGATCGTCGTGGACGCGGAGGCGATGGAGCAGCTCCACATCCAGTGGATGGACCTGCCGGGCCCGACCGACGTCATGTCCTTCCCGATGGACGAGCTGCGTCCGCCGGCGAAGGACGACGACAACGCGGAGCCCCCGCAGGGGCTCCTCGGCGACATCGTGCTCTGCCCGGAGGTCGCCAAGAAGCAGGGCGAGGACGCGCCGACGGGGCACTCCATGGACGAGGAGCTGCAGCTGCTCACCGTGCATGGAGTGCTGCACCTGCTCGGCTACGACCACGAGGAGCCCGAGGAGAAGGCCGAGATGTTCGGCCTCCAGGCGGCGATCGTCGACGGTTGGCGCGCGGAGAAGGGCCTGACCGGCCCGTCCCCGGCTCCGACCGTCTCCTGAGCCCGGTTCCGGGTCCCCGATGGACGCTTCACTGATCCTCGGCGCGGTCGCGCTGGTCGTGGTCGCCTGGCTGGCGGCCTGCGCCGAGGCCGGGCTCGCCCGGGTCTCCAGCTTCCGCGCCGCCGAGGCCGTACGGTCCGGGCGGCGCGGCGCGGACAAGCTCGCCCAGGTCGCCGCCGACCCCACCCGCTATCTCAACGTGGCGCTGCTGGTCCGGGTCGCCTGCGAGATGGCGGCCGGCGTTCTCGTCACGTACGCCTGCCTGGAGGCCTTCTCGGAGACCTGGGAGGCGCTGCTGGTCGCGATCGCCGTCATGGTGCTCGTGTCGTACGTCGCCGTCGGCGTCTCGCCGCGCACCATCGGCCGCCAGCACCCGCTGAACACGGCGACGGCGGCCGCGTACGTGCTGCTGCCGCTGGCCCGCGTGATGGGCCCGATCCCGCAGCTGCTGATCCTCATCGGCAATGCGCTCACCCCCGGCAAGGGCTTCCGCAAGGGCCCCTTCGCCTCCGAGGCGGAGCTGCGGGCGATGGTCGACCTGGCCGAGCAGGAGTCGCTGATCGAGGACGAGGAGCGCCGGATGGTGCACTCGGTCTTCGAGCTCGGCGACACCCTCGTACGCGAGGTGATGGTGCCGCGCACCGACCTGGTCTGCATCGAGCGGTACAAGACGATCCGTCAGGCGATGACGCTCGCGCTGCGCTCCGGTTTCTCGCGGATCCCGGTCACCGGGGAGAACGAGGACGACATCGTCGGCATCGTCTATCTCAAGGACCTGGTCCGCAAGACGCACATCAACCGCGAGGCGGAGGCGGACCTCGTCTCGACGGCGATGCGCTCGGCCGCGTTCGTGCCCGACACGAAGAACGCCGGCGATCTGCTGCGCGAGATGCAGCAGGAGCGCAACCACGTGGCCGTGGTGATCGACGAGTACGGCGGCACGGCCGGCATCGTCACGATCGAGGACATCCTGGAGGAGATCGTCGGCGAGATCACCGACGAGTACGACCGCGAGCTGCCGCCGGTCCAGGAGCTGGGCGACGACCGCTACCGGGTCACGGCCCGGCTGGACATCGGCGACCTCGGCGAGCTCTACGGCTTCGGCGCGGACGAGTACGACGACGAGGACGTCGAGACGGTCGGCGGCCTGCTCGCGAAGGCGCTCGGCCGGGTCCCGATCGCGGGCGCGTCGTCCGTGGTCGAGCTGCCCGACGGGCGCTCGCTGCGGCTGACGGCGGAGTCGCCGGCCGGCCGCCGGAACAAGATCGTGACCGTGCTCGTGGAGCCCGAGACCGAACCCGATCCGCAGGAGAGCGCGTGAACGAGGAGGATGCGTGAACGCGGAGCAGCTGAGGGCGTTCTGTCTGGACTTCAACGCCGCGACGGAGGAGTTCCCCTTCACCCCGGAGACCTCGGTCTTCAAGGTGCGGGGCAAGATGTTCGCGCTCTCCGCGCTGGACGCGGAGCCGCTGCGGATCAATCTCAAGTGCGATCCGGACGAGGCGGTGCGGCTGCGCGAGGAGCACTCGGCGATCGCGCCCGGCTACCACATGAACAAGCGGCACTGGAACACCGTGACCGTGGGCGAGCTCCCGGAGCGGATGGTCCGGGAGCTGATCGAGGACTCGTACGACCTCGTGGTCGCCGGCCTGCCCCGCGCGGAGCGGCTGAAGCTGGACCGCCCGTAGCCCGACCACGGCCCCGGCGTCAGGACTGCTTCCGCAGCCCCAGGGCGACCACGACCGCCGTCGCCAGCACGATCGCCGCGTCCAGGGCGAGGACGGTGCGGACACCCCCGTACAGGTCCTGGCCCGTGGTCGCGAGCACGCCGAGCAGCGGGATGCCGATCGTGATGCCGACCTGCTGCGTCGTGGTCACCAGACCGGTGGCCAGCCCCTGCTCCTCGTCCGGGACGCCCGAGGTGACGGTCACGCCGTACGAGATGATCGCGCCGAGGTGGCACATGGACGCCAGCGAGACCGCGACCGCGGCGACGATCGCGCCCGACTCGGCGCCGATGCCCAGGATCGCCGCCACGAACAGGCCCTGCCCGACGAGCGAGAGCACCAGGGTGCGACGGGCGCCGAGCCGGCCGATCACCTTCGGCGCGACCGTCCCGGCGAAGACCGAGACGACGCCCTGCACGCCGAAGACCAAGCCGGTGGCGAAGGACGAGAGCTTCAGCGTCTGCTGGAGGTAGAGCGTCAGGACGAAGACGACGGTCGACATCATCGAGAAGGTGATCAGTCCGCCGAGGTTGCCGAAGGCGACCGTGCGCCGCTTCAGCATCGGCAGCGAGACCAGCGGGGCGTCGTGCCGGGACTCCACCACTACGAACGTCACGAGCAGCGCGATGCCGGCGACCAGCGTGACCAGCACGTCCGCGCCGCCGAAGCCGCGCTCCGCGGCCGTCGACAGGGCGTAGATCAGCGCCAGCAGCGCGCCGGTGACGGTCACCGCGCCAGGCACGTCGAGCCGAGGCCGCTCCGGCGTCCGCGACTCGGGCAGCAGGCCCGGAGCGAGTGGCAGCACGATCAGGGTGAACACGGAGAGCAGGCCCATCGTCGAGCGCCAGCCGAGCGTGTCGGTCATGACCCCGCCGAGGACCATGCCGATCGTGAAGCCGAGCGAGAGCAGGGTGCCGGAGATGCCGAGCGCCCGGTCGCGCAGCGGGCCCTCCGGGAAGGTGGTGGTCAGCAGGGACATGCCGGTCGGCACGATCGCCGCCGCGCCGAGGCCCTGGAGGGCCCGGCCGGTCAGGAAGGAGGCCGGGTCCCAGGCGAAGGTGGCGAGCAGGGAGGCCGCGCCGAAGAGGGCGAGCCCGGCGAGGAACAGCCTCTTGCGCCCGTAGAGGTCGCCGAGCCGGCCGGACAGCAGCAGGAAGCCGCCGGACGGCAGGGCGAACGCGGTGACCGCCCACTGGAGGGCGGAGGGGCTCAGTCCGAGGTCGGCGCCGAGCGCCGGCAGCGCCACGTTCAGCACGGAGAAGTCGAGCGCCACCATGAACTGGGCCGCGCACAGCACGAAGAGGATCAGCCGGGTGCGTCCCGTCAGACCGGTGTCGGCGGCGGGGGCGGACGGGGGAGTGGTCAGGGTTGCCATGCCGTCCACTCTCCGGTCGCGGGAACAACCGTGGGGAGCGGGAACTTATCCTGTTGGTCGCACCACCAGGCATCCAGGGGGAGGAAGCACACGTGGCCACGGCACTGGAGAGCTCCGCCGCGAAGGCGCACCGACTGGCAGAACTGCGCGAGTTCCTGATGAACCGTCGGGCCCGGGTGAGCCCTGCCGAGGCCGGCCTTCCGGACGGTGGCGCCCGGCGCCGTACGCCCGGACTGCGCCGCGAGGAGGTCGCCGTGCTTGCGGGGGTGGGCGCCTCCTGGTACCAGTGGCTGGAGCAGGGCCGGGACATCACCGTCTCGCCGCAGGTCCTGGACTCGGTGGCGCGGGTGCTGCGGCTGAGCCCGGCGGAGCGGCGGCATCTGTACGTGCTGGCGGCGCTCAACCCGCCGGCCCTGGAGCCGGCCCCGGAGGACCGGGACATGTGCCAGGGGCTGCGGCGGCTCATCGACACGTGGATGCCGTTCCCCGCGCACATCATGGACCAGTACTGGAACGCCGTGGTGTACAACGACGCGGCGGCGATCGTGCTCGGTATGCGGCCGGAGATCACGCAGAACTGCCTGATCGCCTTCTTCACCGACCCGCTGTACCGCGCGCGGGCGAAGGGCTGGGCCGAGCTGGCGCCGAGGGTCGTCGCGCAGTTCCGGTCCGCCTGCTCGGAGTGCCCGGACGACGAAGGGTTCCTGGCGGTGGTCGAGGAGGCGAAGGCGGCCAGTGCGGAGTTCGCCGAGCTGTGGGAGCGGCGGGACATCCTGCCGGGCGGCCAGAACCGCAAGGAGTTGGAGCATCCGCTGGTTGGCGAGCTGGTCGTGGAGTCCACCCAGCTGAGGGTGCCCGCCCGCCCTGACCTCGTGATCGTGCTGCACAACCCGCTGCCGGTGGCGGACACGGCCGCGAAGCTGGAGTGGCTGGTGTCGCCGGAGGGCCGCCGTGGGGCCATGTACCCGGTGGCGGGCTGAGCGGGGCCGCCGACCTATGCTCGGATCATGACACTGAGCAGCGAGCACGGCGACCTCGGCGCCGAGGACCTGAAGATCATCACGCTGGCGCGCAGCGCTCGCGCCCGCAACGGGGTGCCGGAAGGTGCGGCGGTACGCGACGAGACCGGCCGGACCTACGTCGCCGGGACGGTCGCCCTGGATTCGCTCAAGCTCAGCGCGCTCCAGACCGCGGTCGCCATGGCCGTCGCCAGCGGCGCGCAGTCGCTGGAGGCCGCGGCCGTCGTCTCGAACGCGGAGGCCGCGTCCGACGCGGACCGCGCCGCCGTACGCGACCTCGGCGGCCCGGAGACCCCGGTGCTGCTGGCCGGTCCGGACGGCACGCTGCGCGCGGCGGTCACCGCGGGCTGACGCGGACGGACGCGAAGGCTGACGCGGACGGACCCGCGTGCCGTCGCGGCGGACCCGCTCCGGAGGAGGGCTCGGCGAAATGCCGGTCCCTCCTCCGCTTTTGTGCCGTTGTGGGCCGATCTTGACAGTATCTGATGGGTCATCAGTCGGTGCATTTCGATTCCATTGACTTCTCTTGCGGCGGAGCCGTCAATGGCGCCCTCTCATCCCTGAGGAGGGGGCACACATGGCATTGCTCCGGACCAGGACCCGAAGACGGCGCTTCACCGCCGCCTTCGGCGTCTCCGCTCTCGTGCTCGCCGCCGGCGGCACCCTCGCCGCCCCGGCCGGCGCGGCGGCGCTCGCGTCGGCCCCGGTCGACTTCGCGACGCACTGCGTGCCGCCGCCGATCGCCGGCATCCCGCCCATCGACGGCACCACCACCGCCCAGATCACCGTCGACAACCCGACGCCCAAGGTCGGCGACACGGTCACCGTCACCTACAAGGTGACCAAGCCCGCCGCGTCCAACCCGGTCGACCTGGCCCTGCCGGCCGACATCATGACCCCGACCGGCAAGGTCACCCTCGGCGGCGCCCAGTCCGGCGCCGTCACCGTGGCCGGCCCGAAGAAGAACGACCCGGTCCCCGGCAAGGGCGCCTTCCCGCCGTTCTCGATGACCGGCACCTTCACGGTCACCCAGCCCGGCTCGATCACCCTGTCGCCCGGCGACTACAACATCCACACCAGCTACATCATGGAGCTGGACACTCCCTGCACCGTCACCAACCCGCCCGCACCGGTCTCCGAGACGGTCGTCGCGACGGCGCAGCCGGGCGCCAACGAGCGCTCGCTCCAGCTCGGCACCGCCTCCGGCGCGCCGGGCGAACGGGTCACCGTCACCGGCGCCAAGTTCACCCCGCTCGCCGAGGTCACCCTCGTCGGCAGGGCCGGGGCCGCCGAGACCGCCGACAAGATGACGGTCACGACGGACAGCGCGGGCGGCTTCGTCGCACGCCTGACGGTCAACGACAAGGCGACCAGCGGGATCGTGGCGTACGAGGGCGCGGCCTGGGACCCCGAGAAGGGGGCCGGGCCGGTGACGTACACCGTGATCGACGACACCCCGCCGCCGCCGAACAGCCAGAAGCTGAACACGGCGGTCACCGCGGGCCAGCTGTCGATGACCCAGGCCGGTGACACCGTCCAGCTGTCGTCCGTCGACTTCGGCCAGGGCGGCGCGGCGGCCGGCGACCTGAAGACGGTCACCGTCAAGGACTTCCGCGGCGGCCCCGCGGGCTGGTCCCTGACCGGCAAGGTCACCGACTTCACCGGACCGGGCGGCGCCATCGGCGCGGGCCGGCTGAGCTGGACCCCGGCCTGCACCACCAAGGCCGGCAGCCCCAGCACCTGTGTCCCGGGCTCGGCCGGACCGGTGGGCGGCGGCGGGGCGACCCTCGCCTCCACACCGAACGGCACGGTCACCGGCGGTGAGTTCACCGTGGACGCCAAGGTCTCCCTGGACGTCCCGGCGTTCACGGCCCCCGGCGCGTACTCCGGTCTGCTCACCCTGACCCTCACGTGACCGACAGGAGTGAACCGAAGGGACGCTGAAGCGCCCCGGAGGGGCACGACGAAAAATACAGCGGGCCGGGCGCGCACCCGGTCGGCCCGCCTCCGACCCCGGGAGTTCCACACCGTGCGCAAAACGTCCGCGCTGCTCGTCGCCCTCCTCGCCGCGCTGCTGCTCGCCGCGCCCGGGACCACCGCCCGCGCCGCCGAGAACGGCGAGTGGGCCGTGTTCCCCGCCGCCTCCGAGCTGGGCGGCCGCCCGTACTTCTACCTCTCCGCCGACACCGGCGGCACGATCGCCGACAGGGTCACCGTCAGCAACAAGACCGCCGCCCCGCTGACCTTCCGCCTCTACGGCGCCGACGCGTACAACACCGAGCGCGACGGCGGCTTCGCCGTCCGTACCCGCGGCGAGAAGCAGACCGGCGCCGGGGCCTGGATCAGGCTCGGCAGCGAGCGGGTGACCGTGCCCGCCCGCGGCCACGTGACCGTCCCCTTCACGCTGACCGTCCCCGCCGACGCCGAGCCCGGCGACCACCCCGGGGCCGTCGTCGCCCTCGACGAGCGGATCGCGCCCGGCGGCAGCGGCTCCGTCGCGGTCGGCGTGCAGCGCGCCGTAGGGGCCCGCGTCTATCTGCGGGTCAACGGGCCCACTGTCCCCGCGCTCTCCGTCGAGGACGTCACCCTCGACCAGGACCGGCCGCTCGTCCCCGGCGCCCGCGAGAGCAGCGCCCTCGTCTCGTACACGCTGCACAATCGCGGCAACGTGACCCTCAACCCGCGGGTCGCGCTGCGCGCCGAGGGCGTCTTCGGGCGGACCCTGCTCGACCGGAACCTCGCGAAGATCCCCTCCGAGCTGCTGCCCCGGCAGAAGATCCGGCTCACCGAGCGCTGGGCCGACGCCCCCCAGTTCGACTGGGGGCAGGTGACTCTCACGGCCACCGCCAAGGACGTCCGCGAGTCCGCGCACGCCTCGTTCCTGGCCCTGCCGTGGCTGGTCGGCGTCGTCCTGCTCACGACCGGGACCGGGGCCGGCGGATGGTGGCTGCTGCGCCGCCGCGGCATGCCGTCCGGGCGCTGAGCGCGTACGCGGTACGTGGTGGGGTCCCGCATCGGGGACAATGGCCCTCATGAGCGCTCGCACCCCAGAAACCGAAGCCGACCACCGGGCCGGCTTCGCCTGCTTCGTCGGCCGCCCCAACGCGGGCAAGTCCACCCTCACGAACGCTCTGGTCGGCCAGAAGGTGGCGATCACCTCCAACCGGCCGCAGACCACCCGGCACACCGTCCGCGGCATCGTGCACCGCCCGGACGCCCAGCTGATCCTGGTGGACACGCCGGGCCTCCACAAGCCGCGCACCCTGCTCGGCGAGCGCCTCAACGACATCGTGCGCACGACGTGGGCCGAGGTCGACGTGATCGGCTTCTGCCTGCCGGCCAACGAGAAGCTCGGCCCCGGCGACCGCTTCATCGCCAAGGAGCTCGCCGAGATCAAGAAGACCCCCAAGGTCGCGATCATCACCAAGACCGACCTGGTCGACTCCAAGACCCTCGCCGAGCAGCTCATCGCCATCGACCAGCTCGGCAAGGAGCTGGGCTTCGAGTGGCAGCAGATCGTGCCGGTCTCGGCCGTCGGCGACAAGCAGGTCCAGCTCGTCGCCGACCTGCTGATCCCGCTCCTCCCGGAGTCCCCGCCGCTCTACCCGGAGGGCGACCTCACCGACGAGCCGGAGATGGTCATGGTCGCCGAGCTGATCCGCGAGGCGGCGCTCGAAGGCGTACGGGACGAGCTGCCGCACTCGATCGCGGTCGTCGTCGAGGAGATGCTGCCGCGCGAGAACCGCCCCGCGGACCGGCCGCTGCTCGACATCCACGCGAACGTCTACATCGAGCGCCCCAGTCAGAAGGGGATCATCATCGGCCCCAAGGGCAGCCGCCTCAAGGAGGTCGGGACGAAGTCCCGCAAGCACATCGAGGCGCTGCTCGGGACCCCGGTCTTCCTCGACCTGCACGTGAAGGTCGCGAAGGACTGGCAGCGGGACCCCAAGCAGCTCCGCAAGCTGGGCTTCTAGGGCAGAAAGCCAGGGCAGAAGGCCAGGGCAGAAGGCCAGGGCGGAAAACCCTACGCGCCCTCCTTCAGCACCATCCGGATCAGCTCCCGCTGCTCGTGCGTCACGTGCGGGTCCCGGCAGCTCACCGACCGCCCGTCGACCGTGATCTCGTAGCTGAAGCCGTCCGGGACCACGGACTCCGTGGTCCCTTCGCGGTGCGGGACGAGGGCGCGGTTGGCCAGGGCCTCCCACTGCGTGGCGTCGGGCCGTCCCGAGGTGTCCACCTCGGCGTATCGCTCGATGCCCGCGAACCCGCCCGTGCGACGTACCTGGATGCGCATGGGTTACTCGGTACCCACTCCCACCTGCGACCACGCCTTCACCACGGCCTCGTGCTCCGCGCCCTGGCCGTACCGGTCGGCGGCGGCCGCGACCGTCGCCTTGGCGAAGTCCTTGAACTTCGCGTCGGACTCCAGGACGCCGCCGGTCAGCACGTCGAACCAGATCTGCCCGGCCCGCTCCCAGGCGTTGCCGCCGAGCGCGGTGGCCAGCAGGTAGAAGGCGTGGTTCGGGATGCCGGAGTTGATGTGCACCCCGCCGTTGTCCCGGCCGGTGGTCACGTAGTCGTCCATCGTCGCCGGCTGGGGGTCCTTGCCGAGGACGTCGTCGTCGTACGCGGTGCCCGGGGCCTTCATGGAGCGCAGCGCGACGCCCTGGACGTTCTCGTGCAGCAGGCCCGCCCCGATCAGCCAGTCGGCCTGCTCGGCGTTCTGGCCGAGGGCGTACTGCTTGACCAGGGAGCCGAACACGTCCGAGACGGACTCGTTGAGCGCGCCCGGCTGGCCGTAGTAGGTCAGGTTGGCGGTGTACTGGGTGAAGCCGTGGGCGAGCTCGTGGCCGATGACGTCGACCGGCAGGGTGAAGTCGAGGAAGATCTCCCCGTCCCCGTCGCCGAACACCATCTGCTCGCCGTCCCAGAAGGCGTTGCCGTAGTTCTCGTCGTAGTGGACGGTCGCGACCAGCGGCAGCCCGGCGCCGTCGATCGAGTCGCGCCCGTAGGCGGCCTTGAACAGCTCGAAGGTCGCGCCGAGCCCGCCGTACGCGCGGTTGACGGTGGCGTCCTGAGTGGCGTCGTCGCCCTCGCCGCGGACCAGCGTGCCCGGCAGCTTCGTGCCGTGCTCGGCGTCGTGGATGCTGCGGTTCGGGACGCCGGCCTCCGCTCCGGCGGCCATGGACCGAGCGCCCAGGACGGTGGTCAGGCCACGCTGCTGGCGGAGCGCGGAGTCGGCGATGAGGGTGCGGCGCGCGGCCGCGGAGACCGCCGCGTTCTCGGCCCGGGCGAGCCGGTCGAGCAGGTGCGGCGGCACGATCGTGCAGAAGACGGGGTGCACTCGGTGAAGGGAATCCATGCTCCGGAGCGTGGCACTACGTCACTGAAGTGTCACTACCTGCGAGCGTGATTGGCGAAATGGAGTGATGAGCCACATTTCGGCCTTGACTCCGACGCCGTCCCGCATACTGAAACGAGACGTCCGCCTCCAGCGGGCCTCGGCTATGGTTCTCCACATCATGCGTTTCGGGCTGCTTCTCCTTAGCTGCCGCGGCGAGGGCCTGTAGTCGTAGGCCGACCCCCTCCCCGCGGGACCTGGTGTTGCGTTCGACAGTCGGCCGTCCCTCCCGTAGGACCCGAGGAGCCCAACGCAAATGTCCCAGTCTCCGTTCGTCAGCCGTCCGACGCCTGTCACCACCGCGACGCAGCTGCAGAAGCCGTCCGGAATGCCCATTCACAAGTACGGGCAGTACGAGGCCGTCGAGATCCCCGACCGCACCTGGCCCGATCAGCGCATCACCAAGGCGCCGCGCTGGCTGTCCACGGATCTGCGCGACGGCAACCAGGCCCTGATCGACCCGATGAGCCCGGCTCGCAAGCGCGAGATGTTCGACCTGCTGGTACGCATGGGCTACAAGGAGATCGAGGTCGGCTTCCCGTCCTCCGGCGACACCGACTTCGCCTTCGTCCGCTCCATCATCGAAGAGGGTGCGATCCCGGACGACGTCACCATCTCCGTGCTGACGCAGGCCCGTGAGGACCTGATCGAGCGGACCGTGGAGTCCCTGGTCGGCGCCAAGCGCGCCACCGTGCACCTGTACAACGCCACCGCGCCCACCTTCCGCCGGGTCGTCTTCCGCGGCTCGAAGGACGACATCAAGCAGATCGCGGTGGACGGCACCCGGCTGGTGATGGAGTACGCCGAGAAGCTGCTGGGCCCGGAGACGACCTTCGGCTACCAGTACAGCCCGGAGATCTTCACGGACACCGAGCTGGACTTCGCCCTGGAGGTCTGCGAGGCGGTCTGCGACGTCTGGCAGCCCGGCCCGGGCCGCGAGATCATCCTGAACCTGCCCGCCACGGTGGAGCGTTCGACGCCGTCCACGCACGCGGACCGCTTCGAGTGGATGTCCCGCAATCTGACCCGCCGCGAGCACGTCTGCCTGTCCGTGCACCCGCACAACGACCGCGGCACCGCGGTCGCGGCGGCCGAGCTGGCGATCATGGCCGGCGCGGACCGCATCGAGGGCTGCCTGTTCGGGCAGGGCGAGCGGACCGGCAACGTCGACCTGGTGACGCTGGGCATGAACCTGTTCTCGCAGGGCGTCGACCCGCAGATCGACTTCTCGCAGATCGACGAGATCCGCCGGACCAGCGAGTACTGCAACCAGATGGAAGTCCACCCGCGCCACCCCTACGCGGGCGACCTGGTCTACACCGCCTTCTCCGGCTCCCACCAGGACGCCATCAAGAAGGGCTTCGACGCCATGGAGGCCGACGCGGCCGCCCAGGGCAAGACTGTGGACGACATCGAGTGGGCGGTCCCGTACCTGCCGATCGACCCGAAGGACGTGGGCCGCTCCTACGAGGCCGTCATCCGGGTCAACTCGCAGTCCGGCAAGGGCGGAATCGCGTACGTCCTGAAGAACGACCACAAGCTGGACCTGCCGCGCCGGATGCAGATCGAGTTCTCGCGGATCATCCAGGCGAAGACGGACGCCGAGGGCGGCGAGGTCACGCCGAAGGAGATCTGGTCGGTCTTCCAGGACGAGTACCTGCCGAACCCCGGCAACGCTGCGGCTCGATGGGGCCGCATCCAGCTGCGCTCCGGTCAGACCACCTCCGACACGGACGGCACCGACACCCTGACCGTCGAGGCGGTCGTGGACGGCGCGGACACCGTGCTGAGCGGCTCCGGCAACGGTCCGATCTCGGCCTTCTTCGCCGCGCTGCAGTCGATCGGCGTGGACGCCCGACTGCTGGACTACCAGGAGCACACGATGAGCGAGGGCGCGTCCGCGCAGGCCGCTTCGTACATCGAGTGCGCCATCGACGGCAAGGTCCTGTGGGGCATCGGCATCGACGCCAACACCACGCGTGCCTCGCTGAAGGCGGTCATCTCGGCGGTCAACCGCTCCGCGCGCTGACGCCCCGGGAGTGCCCCGCGTCCTTCGTACGAGGGACGCGGGGCACTCCCTTTTCCGTGCACGGCCCATGGCGTGTCTCGGCCATCTCGGTGGCGAACTGATGACGGGGTGCTGACGCCACATCACGGATGTGGCTAACATCACGCTCACCCAGCAACGTTGCTGCAACACGACGGAGGTGCGGCGTGCGCTCACTTCGAGGTGGCGAGGGGCGAAAAGTGCGCGTCTGCGGCATTCGCACCTCGTGGAACACGGTGGGGGACGGCGAGTTCTTCTGCCCCGACTGCGGCGGTGACCGCAACTACCGTCGCCGTACGGGCCGTCGGCGCTTCGCGGTCCTCGGCGTCCCGTTGCTGCCGCGAGGCTTCGCCGGGCCGGTCATCGAATGCGCGGCCTGCCAGAACCACTTCGGCACCGACGCCCTCGACCACCCCACGACCTCCCGGTTCGCCGCGATGCTGCGGGACGCGGTGCACACCGTCGCGCTCGCCGTCCTCGCGGCCGGCGGCACCTCCTCGCGCACGGCCGTGGACACGGCGGTCGTCGCGGTCCGCGCCGCCGGGTTCGACGGCTGTACGGCCGTCCAGCTGACCGATCTCGTCGAGGCCCTCGCCGCCGACACCGGCCGGTTCATCCCGGACGCCGGGCCGTGCGGGGCGGCGCTCGCCATCGAGCTGCACGAGGCGCTGGAGCCGCTCTCCCCGCACCTCGCCCCGGCCGGGCGGGAGTCGATCCTGCTCCAGGGCGCGCGGATCGCGCTCGCGGACGGCGCGTACACGGTGTCCGAGCGGGACGTGCTGACCACCGTCGGCAATGCGCTGTCGCTCGGCGCGGACGACACGGCCCGGCTGATGGCGGAGGCACGGACGCCGCTGTAGCTCCCCGCGGCCCCGTCCACCCCGCCCTACTCCCCGGGGAGTAGTCGCTGCCCTCCCACGCCCCCGGTGGTACCGCCCATCTCCGTCACTGGTCCGACGTTTCCGGCCGCCCCCGCCGGGACTCTGGGATCGACGCATCGGGCGATACGGAGGGAGGGCCGTCATGGGGGCCCCGAACAGGACGATCGAGGAACGCAGGGGGCGGCGCGCGGTCCCCTGGGGGCTGCTGGCCCTGTGGGTGATCGTGATCGCGCTCGCCGCGCCGTTCGCCGGCAAGCTCGGCGACGTCGAGAAGAACCGCCCCGTCGACTACCTGCCGAGCAGCGCCGACTCCACCCAGGTCGCTGTGATCGCCGAGCAGCTGCCCGGCGGCGAGTCGACCGACCTCGTGCTCGTCTACCGCCGCGACGGCGGACTCACCGCCGCGGACCGGGCGGACGCCGCCCGCGAGGTGGCCGAGGTCGCCGCCGCGCACCCGCTGACCGCCGCCCCGCGGCCGGTGCCGTCCAAGGACGGCACGACGCTGATGTACGCGCTGTCCAGCACCGAGCCCGGCACCGACGAGGAGGCCCGCGACGCGCTCGTGAAGGACGTCCGGGAGACCGTCACCGCCGAGGTCGGCGGCCCCGGGGCGCTCGCCACGGACGCGGGCGAGGTCTACGGCTCCCTCGACGGGCCGCTGCTGTACACGACCGTCGCGGTCGTCGCGATCCTGCTCGTGCTGATCTACCGCAGCCCCTTCCTGTGGCTGGTGCCGCTGATCGTCGCCGGCGTCGCGAACTTCCTCTCGAGGGCCGTCACCTACGCCCTCCACCAGGGCTTCGACATCTCCGTCTCGGGCCAGAGCACGGGCGTCATGACGATCCTGGTCTTCGGCGCCGGCACGGACTACGCGCTGCTGCTCGTCGCCCGCTACCGCGAGGAACTGCGCCGCACCCCCCGCCCGTACGACGCCATGGTCACCGCCGTGCGCGGCTGCGGCCCGGCCGTCCTCGCCTCCGCCGGCACGGTCACCGTCGGCATGTTCTGCCTGCTCGCCGCCGACATGAACAGCATGCGGGGCATGGGCCCGACGGCCGCCGTCGGCGTGCTGTGCGCGCTGGCCGCCATGATGACGCTGCTGCCCGCGCTCCTCGTGGTCCTCGGCCGCCGGGTGTTCTGGCCGCTGGTCCCGGCGTACGGCAGCGAGCCGAAGGCCCCGCGCCGCTCGCTGTTCGTCGCCATGGGCGGCTCCGCGGGCCGCCGCCCCGTCGCGGTCCTGGTCGCCGGAGCCGCCGCGCTGGCGGCGCTCGCGCTCGGCACGTTCAACCTGCCCGGTGCGCTGAAGCAACAGGATTCCTTCACCACCACCCCGGAGTCGATCTCCGCGATGGAGACGCTGGCCGCCGCGTACCCGGAGCGGGGCAGCCAGCCGATCACCGTCATCGCCCGGACCCCGGTCGCGGACAAGGCCCTGCGGACGGCCCGCGCCGCCGACGGGGTGCTGACCGCCGAGCGCGGCCGCAGCGGCGGCGGCTGGACGGAGATCTCCGTCATCGCCGGGTCCGCGCCGCAGACGGCCGGTGAGACGGCCACCATCAAGGACCTGCGGGCGGACCTCGGCGCGGTCGCGTTCGTCGGCGGCCCGAGCGCCGAGCAACTCGACCTGGACGAGACCAGCGCCCGCGACCGGAACGTCGTCGTGCCGCTCGTCCTCGGCGCGGTCCTGATCGTCCTGATGCTGCTCCTGCGCAGCCTGGTCGCCCCGCTGATCCTGGTCGCCGCGGTCGTCGCCGTCTGGGGCGCGGCCCTCGGCATCGGCGGCCTGGTCTTCGAACCGCTCCTCGGCTTCGAGGGCACCGACCCCGGCCTGCCGCTGCTCTCCTTCGTCTTCCTCGTCGCCCTCGGCGTCGACTACGGCATCTTCCTGATGCACCGGATGCGCGAGGAGTGCCTGGACGGCACCGAGCCGCGGATCGCGGCGCTCACCGCGCTGCGCACCACCGGCGGGGTGATCGCCTCGGCCGGCCTCGTCCTCGCCGCCACCTTCGCCGTCCTCGTCAACATGCCGATGGTGCAACTGGCCGAGCTGGGCCTCGTGATCGCGATCGGCGTCCTGCTCGACACCTTCCTCGTCCGCACCTACCTCGTGACCGGCGCGAGCGTGCTGCTGAACCGGAAGGTGTGGTGGCCCGGCCCGCTGGCCCGCCGCCCCGCGGCCGCCCGGCCGGAACCCGACCGGACCCCCGCCGGGGTCTGAGCGACAGGCACAAGGGAGGGGGCTGTCAACAGCCCCCTCCCACAAGGAGGATGGCCCCATGTACCCCGCCGACATCGCCGCCGCCTTCACCCGTGACCCGCAGGCCGCGCCGTACCCGGTGCGCTGCGACGCCACGCTCGCCGCCTGCTTCGCCGTCGTCGCGGCCGCGCTCGCCCTGGCCGTCGACGACGGTCGGCAGCTGGACGCGCTCGGCTGGGCGCTCCTGCTCGCCCTGCACGTCCCGCTGGCCTGGCGGCGCAAGCGGCCCCTGGCCGTGATGCTGGTCGTGATCGCGCTCGTCGCGCCGTACCACGCGCTCGACTACATGCACCTGGCCCCGATCCCGGCCTCCATGACCGCGCTGTACACGGTCGCCGCGACCGGCCGGCCACTGCGCACGCTCGCCGTGGGCGGCCTCGTCACCTGCGTCACGCTCTCCATCCAGGTGTTCACCAACCCGCACGAGGTCGTCGAGGTGCTGCGGGTCTCCGGCTGGGTGATCGCGATGCTCGTGTTCGGCGCGAGCATCCGGCTCTACCGCCAACTGGTGGCGAGCGTGGTGGAGAAGGCCGAGCGGGAGGCAGAACGGAGGGTCGCCGAGGAGCGCTTGCGGATCGCCCGCGACCTGCACGACCTGCTCGCGCACACCATCACCCTGATCGGCGTGCAGACCTCCGTCGCCGCGCACGTCCTGGTCGCCGACCCCGACCGGCTTGACCGGGAGGCGCTGGCGAAGGCCCTCGACGGCATCGCGGACACCTGCCGGGAGGCCCGCTCCGAGGTCCGTACGACGCTGGACGTGCTGCGCGCCGACGGGCCCGCCCTCCAGGAGGGGCCGCTGCCCGACCTGGCCGGGCTGCCCGACCTGGTGCGCTCCGCGAAGGCCGACCTGACCGTGCGGACCGGGGACGCGAAGGTCCCGGCGGCGGTCGGCGCGGCCGCGTACCGGATCGTGCAGGAGTCGCTGACCAACGCGGTACGGCACGCGGGGCCGCAGACGGCGGTACGGGTGGACGTCGGCCTGTCCGAAGAGGCGCAGCCGCAGACGCTGACGGTACGGGTCGTCGACGACGGCGAGGCGCTCTGGGGGTCCCCCCACGCCCGCCAGGGCGTAGGGGGAGGTACAGGCGGGTCCGGTTACGGGATCCTCGGGATGCGGGAGCGGGCCCGGAGCGTGGGCGGCACACTGAGCGCGGGCCCGCGCACCGGTGGGGGCTTCGAGGTCACGGCGAGCCTGCCGCTCGACACGAGGGAAGTGATGGCGTGATCCGCGTCCTGCTGGCCGACGACCAGACGCTGGTCCGGGCGTCGTTCGCGATGCTGGTCGACTCCGCGCCCGACATGGAGGTCGTGGGCCAGGCGGGCACCGGCAAGGAGGCCGTGGAGCTGGCCCGTTCGGCCCGCGCGGACCTCGTCGTCATGGACATCCGGATGCCGGAGCTCGACGGCATCGAGGCGACCCGGCTGATCGCCGCCGACGACGACCTGGCCGGGGTGAAGGTGCTGGTCCTGACCACGTACGACACGGACGAGCACGTGGTGGAGGCGCTGCGCGCGGGCGCGTCGGGCTTCGTGGTGAAGGACATCCGCCCGGCGGAGCTGCTGGACGCGATCCGCACGGTGGCGGCGGGGGAGTCCCTGCTGTCGCCGGGACCGACGGCCCGGCTGATCTCCCGGGTCCTGGCGGCCCCGGACGGGCCGCCCACGGCGGGCGGCCCGGAGCAGCTGTCGGACCGGGAGCGCCAGGTCCTCGGGCTCGTCGCCCGGGGCCTGAACAACACGGAGATCGCGGAGAGCCTCGGCCTGAGCCCGCTCACCGCGAAGACCCATGTCAGCCGGATCATGGGCAAGCTGAGGGCGCGCGACCGGGCCCAACTCGTCGTCGTGGCGTACGAGTCGGGCCTGGTCCGGCCCGCCTGCTAGGGCCTGTCAGGGCCCTAGTTCTGTACGGCGTTGCTCGCGCGCAGCATGTCCTCGCGCTCGACGATCTTCACGCGCTCGCGGCCCTGCGGCTCGCCCAGTGCCTTCTCGGCGGCGTCCAGGGCGTACCAGCCCTCCCACGTGGTGTACGTGAGGCCCTTCTCCGTCAGGAACGCGACGACCGCGTCCTCCTCCGGGGAGGCGGGCGTGAGCAGCCGGCCGTTGGCGTGGTCGTCGAGCAGGTTGGCCACGGTCTCGTTGGCGTCGCCCTTGGTGTGTCCGATCAGGCCGACCGGGCCGCGCCGGATCCAGCCGGTGACGTACGTGGAGGCCATGGGCGCGTCGCCCTCCATCACGCGGCCGCCCTGGTCCGGGACGGTGCCGGTGACGGTGTCCCAGGGGAGCTTGGGCAGCTCGTCGGAGAGGTAGCCGACGGCGCGGTACACGGACTGGACGTCCCAGTCGGTGGTCTGGCCCGTCCCCTTCACGTTGCCGGTGCCGTCGAGCTCGGTGCGCTCGGTGCGCAGGCCGACGACCTTGCCGTCCTCGCCGAGGATCTCGACCGGGGACTCGAAGAAGTGCAGGAAGAGCTTGTGCGGGCGGTCGCCGACGTCGCGGATCGCCCAGTTCTCCAGGGTCTTGGCGACCATGTCGGTCTGCTTGTTCTTGCGCCGCTCGGCGATCGAGCCCTCGTCGTAGTCGATGTCCTCGGGGTTGACGATGACCTCGATGTTGGGGGAGTGGTCCAGCTCGCGCAGCTCCATCGGGCTGAACTTCGCCTGTGCCGGGCCGCGGCGGCCGAACACGTGGATCTCCACGGCCTTGTTGGCCTTCAGGCCGTCGTAGACGTTCGCCGGGATCTCGGTCGGCAGCAGCTCGTCCGCGGTCTTCGCGAGGATGCGGGCGATGTCGAGGGCCACGTTGCCCACGCCGAGGACGGCGACCTTCTCGGCCTCCAGCTCCCAGGTGCGCGGGACGTCCGGGTGGCCGTCGTACCAGGACGCGAAGTCGGCGGCGCCGAACGAGCCGTCCAGCTCGACGCCGGGGATCTTCAGCTCACGGTCGGCCATGGCGCCGGTGGAGAAGACCACGGCGTCGTAGAAGGCGCGCAGGTCGTCCAGGTTGATGTCCTTGCCGTAGTCGACGTTGCCGAAGAGCCGCACCTGCGGCTTGTCGAGCACCTGGTGCAGGGCGGTGATGATGCCCTTGATGCGCGGGTGGTCGGGGGCGACGCCGTACCGGATCAGACCGAAGGGGGCCGGCATCCGCTCGAAGATGTCGATCGACACACCCGGCTCGGTGGCGGCCTCGGACTTCAGCAGCGCATCGGCGGCGTAGATTCCGGCGGGGCCGGCGCCGACGATCGCGACCCGGAGGGGGCGGGGCATGTCTGGGTTCCCTTCGCAAGCGACGTGCCGACGAGATCACCGACACTTAGGTCACCCTAATTAACCGCTCGCGCGGAGCGGTACCCGCCCCCGGTCTATGGGGTCATAAGGCAGGCTTATGCCTTCCATAGGTACGCCTTGGCCTCTGGGTGCGACGCGCCCGCCGCACCCAGGGGCCAAGGGCTGCTACCACCAGCCGGTCTTGGTGGCGGCGGCGTTGCACCCGTGGCTGACGGTGAAGAGCAGGCAGGCCCGGAAGGCGACGGCGCTGGACGAGTGGGTCGCCTTGGCCGCCGTGTAGATCCGGCTGCTCACCGCGCGCGAGTAGGTGCAGTCGGCCTTGCGGTCGCCGTTCACGTCGACCTCGAACACGATGTTCAGGTCGCTGTACGCGGCGCGGGAGGCCTTGGCCCAGCCGTACTGCTTGCCGTTGTACCGGCCGGTCCGGATCTGCGCGGTGCCGGTCGAGCCGCTGGCCTCCTTGACGGTGGTCTGGCCGGTGGCGGCCGCCGGGTCGCTCAGGTACGCGAGGTCGCCGCAGGCGACCGCCGCGGTGACCTCGCCGCGCGGCGCGGCGCCGGCGGACCCGCTCGTGCCGGCGAGCAGCGTGCCCGCGAGCGCGAGCGCGGCCCCGGACGCGGCGAGTGTCTTGGTCGTGACCATTGATTCGTCCCCTCTGTCGAAACCTTCTGGCATCGACCACCTTCGCGGCGGAGAGGGGGCGGGAGTACCTCGGAGGACCGAGGGTCGCGCCGGTGCGGACTACCCGCCGAACGCGGGGAGGGCGAGTAGGTACGTCACGTAGGCGAGGAGCGCGGCGATGACGGCCATGGTCAGGAACACGGCCAGGTCGCCCGACCGGTCGCGCAACGTCTTGCAGGGCACCGCGTTCTTCGGCTTTCGCGGGTGGTAGGCGACCCGGACGGTGCCGTTCTGCTTGACCCCGCGGACGTGATGGGTCAGGCCGTCGGTGTCCGTGTACGCCAGGGTGGTCGTGCCGTGCCGGTAGACCTGCTTCGCATCCACGGTGATGCCGTAGCGGGGCAGGTACCAGTCCTCCCACATCACCGCGACTCCCACCCAGAAGAGGTATGTGGCTCCTGCGGCGGCCTGCCCGAGCAGCAGCGTCGCGATTCCGCGGCTCCAGCTCTCGTCGACCACACCGACGGCGACCGCGAGGACCGTCACCACGACGGCGAGGGTGTAGAACACCCCCTTGTCGCGGCCCACCAGACCGCTCCGCGCGTCGTCCTCGTCCTCCTCGTCGCCCCACTCGTCGGCGGACCTCAGGCTGCGGGTGACGACGAGCGTCGAGCCGTCGATCGTGGCCTCACCCTCGACGCGTTCGGGCAGTGCGGTGTTGACCACGTCGGCGAAGACGGCGGCGCCGGCCGCGCTCACGCCCTCGATCCGGTACACGACCGGCTCGGCCCCCGTCGGGGCCGTCAACTCGACCGCGACGTCTCGCCTTTCGGTGCGCACGCGCGCGATCGCCGCGAGCGGGATGCGTAGCTCGTCGTCCGGGCGACGCAGCACCAGGTCCTCGCCGTCGGCACGGAGTTCGGTGCCCCTGTCGCCTTGGAGGACGGGTATGGGCGAAGTGATCGACATGCGCGAGATCGTAAGGCGCGAAGTCCCTGTGAGTGAAGGGGATGTGGGGGTTTCGGGCGGGACCTGAGGTGTCGTACGGTCCGCCTGTGACTCTGGTGATTGCAGTGCTCGTGCTTTTCGTCGTCGCTTCCGCAGCCGTCTGCATCTTCGGCCTGATGCTGATGTCGGGCGAGGGGAGCGAGCTGAAGAGGGTGACGAAGCTGGCCGAATCCGGCATCGAGGTCGAGGCGAAGCTGGTGAGCCTGGTGCCGTTCGGCAACCGTCGTTACGCGTCCGCCACGTACGAGTTCCCGACGCCGGACGGCGGCACGGCCCGCCACAACAAGGGCGAGACGTTCGGCCCCGCGCTCGTGGTCGGCGACCCGTACCCACTCGTCCACGACCCCGAGAACGCGAAGAGCGTGCACATGGGGACGATGGCGACGGTCCGCAGGGAAGTCCGGTTCCGCCGGAGCTCTGTGCGGGGCGCGAAGCGGACCGCGCTCGTGTCCTTCGCGGCGGGCGTGCTCGCGACGGTGGGGCTGATCGTCAGCCCCTGACGCGCCATCGTCCCCCTCCGCTCGAAAGCGGAGGGGGACGATGCGTACTTCTGCTGCTGAGCTACTGCGCGTTCCGCCAAAGCTGGTTCGCCCCGGCGTTGCGGTCCCACATGATGAGCTGGGTACCCCAGGCCCCGGTGCCTCCCGGGACGTCGACCACGTGGCCGGAGATGTCGTTCTTGATGTAGTCAGGTCCCCACGAGTTGTCGAAGCTGAAGACCTGGTTCCACTTGTCGTTGCAGTGCCAGAGGATCAGCGTGGCGCCCAAGCGGGTGTCGTCGTGCCGGTCCAGGCACAGGCCGCTCGCGGCGTTGCGGATCGTCTGGCGTCCCCGGGAGTCGGTGCTCGAGTACCACCGCTGGTTCGAACCCCCGTTGCACCCCCACTGGATCACGGCGGCACCGGGCCCGGCGCTGCCGCTGCCGTCCATGCAGAGATCGTTCGCGACGCTGATGAGCTGCCCGCTGAACGGGGCCGCGGAGGCCGGCTGCGCCATCACGAGGCTGCTGCCGACCATCGCGAGGCTCGCGGTGGCCAGCGCCATCGTGCGTCTGGCCGTCTTGCTCGACTTGATCCTTGCGAACATGTTCCCCCCAATGAATGCACCAATGTCCTTGTAAGACACGGTTGTTGGTCAAGTCCGATCATAGATGACCATGATCGACATTGGGGGTTCCGGTTCCCGGCGGTCGCTACCTCTTGACGGAGTCGACGAAGACGGCCCAGGAGGCGGCGGGGAGGAGGAGGACGGGGCCGGCGGGGTTCTTGGAGTCCCGGACGGGGACGAGTCCGGTGAAGTCGTAGGAGACTTCGATGCAGTCGCCGCCGTTGCCATCGCTGAAGGAGCTCTTGAACCAACGGGCGTTGCTCAGGTCGTACTCGCGCATCGTCTGAAGTCCTCCGCCGCCGACTCGAGCATGGCCAGGGACGCCTCCGGCGACAGCGCGGCGGCCCTGAGCCGATCGTAGGCCGACTGTGCGCGCTTCACTACCGCTGGATCGTCCAGCAGATTCCCCGAATACACGGCTTCTGTATAGGCGGTTGGGGGCGCGTCGTCGAAGTTCATCAGCTTGAGCGTTCCCGTGGGGAGGGCGTATGCGCCGGCCGCGTACGGCAGCACCTGGAGCAGTACTCTGCGCCTCCGTACCAGCGTGGCGACACTGTCCAGCTGCGCCGCCGCGACGCCATGGCCGCCCACCGGCACCCGCAGGGCGTTCTCGTGGAGGATGACCCAGTACAGGGGCTTCACCGGGTTCTGCAGGATGTGCGCCCGCTCCATCCGCGCTATGACCTTCTCCTCGATGTACTCGTCTGAGGCGAAGGGATTCATCGCCAGGGTCACGGCCCTCGCATACTCCGGTGTCTGGAGTAGCCCCGGCACCATCGTGGGCGCGAACTCGCAGATCTCTGTCGCCAGCCCCTCCAGCTCTGCGGCGGCGGCGAAATAGTCTGCGTACCGGGACTTGTCGATCAGCTTCCTGCACAGCCGCTCGAAAAAGCCATCGGTTTGTAGCGCCTCGTCGATCCGCTGCGCCACATCCAGCTGCGGCTTCCTAATCGCCTGTTCGAACTGGCCGATGTATCCGCCCGAGACGAACACCCGTCTCCCCAGTTCCCCCTGCGTCATTCCGGCGAGTTCCCGTCGCCGTTTCAACTCCGCCCCGAAGAACTCCCACGCGTCCTGCCGCGAGGCTCTGGCCATGGATTAACTCCCCTGCCCTACGCGTTACTTGTAGCGCCCGTGAGTCTCCCGATTCTACGGAACCGGACCCACTCTGGGTGCGGTAAGCGGGAAATGGATTCGGGAAGGAACACCCGGTGCAGGAACAGAGCAAGAAGCGACCGTCGGAGTCCGTCAACGAGACGAAGGAGGTGATCGAGGAATTGCGGACGGCGCTGGAGCGCAACGGAATCGTGCTGCCCTCCCTCGGGCTGGACGCCCTGTTCCTCGCCGCCGCTTCCCCTCGGTCGCTCATCGAATTGGGGCGCATCACGGTGGACACGGCCCGAAAGCTGGCCGCCGTGCTGCCGGAGGAAGGGGGTCGGTGATGAAGGGCCTGCCCATCGGGGCGTACGTCGTCGAGATCCGTACCGGACGGGTCGGGACGATCATGGGGCATGTGGGGCCGTACCTCCAGCTGCGGCCGCTCGGAGGCGGCCGGGAGTGGGACTGCGAGCCGGACGGGGTGCGGATCGCGACCGCCGCCGAGCGGCTGCGCGCGGCCACCGCGCATGCCAACGCCCGCAGTCGGGGCGAAGTGCCCTGAACCCGCTTATACCGGGCCCGCTCGTGCCGTCGTATCGGTCCGGGCGGGCCCGGCCGTACGGGACAATGGGGCCATGAGTCTGTTCCGCGACGACGGCATCGTGCTGCGCACCCAGAAGCTGGGTGAAGCGGACCGCATCATCACGATCCTCACGCGCGGTCACGGCCGCGTACGCGCCGTCGCGCGCGGGGTGCGCCGTACGAAGTCGAAGTTCGGCGCACGCCTCGAACCGTTCTCCCATGTCGACGTCCAGTTCTTCGCGCGCGGCAGCGATCTTGTCGGGCGCGGGCTGCCGCTGTGCACGCAGAGTGAGACGATCGCCGCGTACGGTGGCGGGATCGTCACGGACTACGCGCGATACACCGCGGGCACGGCGATGCTGGAGACCGCCGAGCGGTTCACCGAGAACGAGGGCGAGCCGGCGGTGCAGCAGTACCTCCTGCTGGTCGGCGGGCTGCGGACGCTCGCCAACGGCGAGCACGCGCCGCATCTCGTCCTCGACGCCTTCCTTCTACGCTCCCTCGCCGTCAACGGCTATGCGCCCAGCTTCGGCGACTGCGCGAAGTGCGGCATCCACGGGCCGAACCGGTTCTTCTCGGTCGCGGCGGGCGGGGTCGTATGCGGTGACTGCCGGGTGCCGGGCAGCGTCGTACCCTCTCCGGAGGCCATCGGCCTGCTCAGCGCGCTGCTCACCGGCGACTGGGCGACGGCGGACGCGTGCGAGCCGCGTCACGTCAGGGAGGGCAGCGGACTCGTGTCCGCCTATCTGCACTGGCACCTGGAGCGCGGCCTGCGCTCCCTGCGTTACGTAGAGAAGAGCTAGGAGATCCATCGCCATGGCCATCGCACGACGCGGAATCCTCGGACGACAGCGCCGGGAGTACAAGGCGCCCGAGCCGCACCCGTCCGGCGCGCGCCCGCCGAAGCTCCCCGGCGAGCTGGTTCCGAACCACGTGGCCTGCGTCATGGACGGCAACGGCCGCTGGGCCAAGGAGCGCGGCCTGCCGCGCACCGAGGGGCACAAGGTCGGCGAGGGCGTCGTGCTCGACGTGCTCAAGGGCTGCCTGGAGATGGGCGTCAAGAACCTCTCCCTCTACGCCTTCTCCACCGAGAACTGGAAGCGCTCGCCGGAGGAGGTGCGCTTCCTGATGAACTTCAACCGGGACGTCATCCGCCGCCGCCGCGACGAGATGGACGAGCTGGGCATCCGGATCCGCTGGGTCGGCCGGATGCCGAAGATGTGGAAGTCGGTCGTCCAGGAGCTCCAGGTCGCTCAGGAGCAGACGAAGAACAACGACGCCATGACGCTGTACTTCTGCGTCAACTACGGCGGCCGGGCGGAGGTCGCGGACGCGGCGCAGGCGATCGCCCGGGACGTGGCCGCCGGCAAGCTCGACCCGGCGAAGGTCAACGAGAAGACCGTCCAGAAGTACCTGTACTACCCGGACATGCCGGATGTCGACCTGTTCCTGCGGCCCAGCGGCGAGCAGCGCACCTCGAACTACCTGATCTGGCAGAGCAGCTACGCCGAGATGGTCTTCCAGGACGTGCTGTGGCCGGACTTCGACCGGCGCGACCTGTGGCGGGCCTGCGTGGAGTACGCCTCGCGCGACCGCCGCTTCGGCGGCGTCGACCCGGCGGACATGGCCGTCCTCGAGAAGCGCTGACACAGACGCGAAACCTCTCACGGCGGGGAACCGTCACGCCACCCGAACAGGGTCGCTCGGCGTGACGGTTCCCTGCCGTCGTGC
Source organism: Streptomyces sp. (assembly GCF_036566765.1). Lineage (GTDB taxonomy): Bacteria > Actinomycetota > Actinomycetes > Streptomycetales > Streptomycetaceae > Streptomyces. Next base: position 6,147 of record NZ_DATCVQ010000591.1, on the reverse strand, counting down.
TCGGCTGTGACTGCCAGGCGACGCGACGGGCCTCGGTGCCCGAGTAGAGGAGCACGAACCCCCATGGCAGTCACAACGGACCCCACGTCACTCGACGGGCATGTCCAGGAGGCCCAGGTCTACGAGATCGAGGACCTGATCAGACCGTCCGAAGTGCAGCAGCTGACGGAGGCGGCGTCCACACCGCCCGAAGGGCCGGAACAGACGGCCCAGCTTCAGGCGAAGATCGCGCAGCTGGAAGCGCACATCGCGCTCAAGGACGCGACCGAACTCGCACCGCGACTGGTGCGCGGACGCTACCGCAGCGCCGGTGCGCAGCAGCAGCTGGAGCTGCGCGTCGACGTGGACGGCTTCAGGCCGACCATGCGGGTGAGCGGCGACTTCTTCCAGACCACCGGCGCCACCACCAGCTACGTCGGGTCTTTCATCGTCGAGGCGCCGACGATCACCTCCGAACCCGGGGTGGTCAAGATCGAAGGGCAGGGGAGGTTCAGCTTCCCCGTCGCGTCCAAGCACGTGCGCGTGACCATTCCGCGCGGGGCGGGGGGACCGCCCCAGCCGGGCATGGCGGTCGTCCGGTTCTCGGCGGGCGGCGCGGCCGCACCGACCGCGACGTTCCAGTGCTCGTTCATGTCACCGCACTTCCGCAGCATCCAGCTGGAGCAGGACTCCGTCGCCGGGACCGTTCCCTTCGTCTCGTACGACACCGGCTCGCTGCCGCAGCCCGCTACGAGCCCGGCGCGCGTCCTGAGCGTGACGAAGGCGTACGACGAGGCGGGCATCGAGGTGCAGACGGCCGGGATTCCCAGCGTCATCGACACCTCCGGCGCCGGAGCGGACGCCACGTGGGACGACGCCGAGCTGCACAACGCGATGGTCAACCACTTCAGCCTCTGGCGGGACGCCCCCCTGTGGCATCTGTGGATGCTGGTGGCCACCTCCTATGTGGACCCCACCGTCCGAGGGGTCATGTTCGACGGGTTCGGCGCCTTCCAGAGGCAGGGCAGCGCGGTCTTCCACAACAAGATCAAGGGTTCCGACCCGGCCAGCCAACGGGCACAGCTGCGGACCTACGTCCACGAGCTGGGCCACGCGTTCAACCTGCTGCACTCGTTCCAGAAGGACCTTGCCGTCCCGCCGCAGCCCCTGGGGCCCAATGGCGGTCTGGGCGACCTGTCGTGGATGAACTACGTGGACCGCTTCCGGCCCCCGCCGCCGGCGCCCGGCGGTCCCGCCGCCTACTGGGCCGCGTTCCCGTTCCAGTTCACCGAGAACGAGCTCATTCACCTGCGGCACGGCTTCCACCGCAACGTGGTCATGGGAGGGCAGCCGTTCGGAATCGGCGCCGGCGAGGTCGACGCGGACCTCTTCGGCGATCCCATGGCCGACAACTCGGGCCTCGCCCTGGAGCTGCGCTCCGAGAACGCCTTCCGGTTCGGACAGCCGGTCGTGGTCGAACTCAGGCTGTCCACCACCGACCAGCGCGGACGTACCACCCACGGGCGGCTGGACCCCAAGGACGGCCTCACCAGCATCGCCATCTGCGGCCCGTCCGGCGAGACGAGGGTCTACCGGCCGCCGATGACGCGCTGCGTGGAGACGGAGACCGAGGTCCGGCTGGACGCCGAGCGGCCCGCGATCTACGAGAGCTTCTACATCGGCTACGGCAAGGACGGCCTGTACTTCCAGCAGCCCGGCCGCTACCAGCTGCGCGCCCAGTACATCGCGTCGGACGGCTCCCGGGTGCTCTCCCAGGTCCACCAGGTGACGGTCCGCTCTCCCCGCACGGAAGAGGACGAGAGCGTCGCCGAGCTGATGATGGGCGACGAGCAGGGCATGCTCTTCCAGCTCCTCGGCTCCGACAGCGAGATGCTCGCCTCCGGGAACCAGGCTCTCGAGGAGGTGCTCGACCGGTACGCCGACCACCCGCTCGCCGTCTACCCGCAGCTGGTCAAGGGCGCCAACGCCTCCCGGGACTTCAAGTACCTCAGCGCGGACAAGAAGCTGACCACGAGGTCCGCCGACCCCAGCGAGAGCATCCGGCAACTGGACCGGGTCGTCGGCGCCACGCTGGCGGACCGGGGCGTCGACAACCTCACGCTGGGCTGGGCGATGAAACGCCGCGCCCTCATGGAGGCCAGGGCCGGCGACCCCGAGCGGGCCCGGCGGACGATGGACCAGATGGTCGAGACGTTCCGCGAGAGGACACACAGCCCCGCCGTGCTGCGGGACATCAGCGCGGAGGCGGAGCGGGTCAAGGAGGCGGTGACCCGCGAGAAGCGGTAGCGACGAGGACGGGCTCGCCCGCAGGGGCGAAGCCGACCGCATCGCTTTCGCCCGCGGGGGCGAAGCCGACCGCATCGCCCGCGAAATTGCCCGCGAACGAGACGTACCCCGCCGTGCCGGTGACTCCGGCGCGGCGGGGTACGTCTGTACGTCTGTACGTCTTCGGGTCCCGGTGCTCCGCCCGGTCAGCTCTTGGCCGCTGCCGCCGCACACTCCGCGCACGTGCCGAAGATCTCGACCGTGTGCGCCACGCTCACGTACCCGTGCTGGGCCGCGATCGTCTCCGCCCATTGCTCCACCGCCGGGCCCTCCACCTCGACGGCCTTGCCGCAGACGCGGCAGACCAGGTGGTGGTGGTGCTCGTCGCTGGAGCAGCGGCGGTAGACCGCCTCGCCGTCGCTGGTGCGCAGGACGTCGACCTCGCCGGCCTCCGCCAGCGACTGCAGCGTGCGGTAGACCGTGGTCAGGCCGACCGAGTCGCCGCGGTGCTTGAGCATGTCGTGCAGCTCCTGCGCGCTGCGGAACTCGTCCACCTCGTTCAGCGCCGCCGAAACGGCGGCCCGCTGCCGGGTAGACCGGCCGCGTACGGGGGGTCCTGCCGTCGCCACAGGTGCCTCCTCACAAGTCGAATGCCGCTGCCATTCTGCCAGGCGGCTAGACCGTGACGTCGTCCGTGGCCTTTCGCGTGGCCGGAACGGCCGCGTCGCACGCGGCTGCGGCGGCCTCGGCGGCCCGGGCGCGGCGGCGGGCGAGCGGGGCCGCGAGGGCGGTCAGGGCGACGAAGGCGCCGATCGCGTACAGCACGATCGTCGCGCCGGGGGACACGTCCTGGTAGTACGTCGTGATCGTGCCGGCGAGGGTGACGCCGGTGCCGATCAGCACGGAGATCACGAAGGTCGCGCGGAACGAGCGGGACAGCTGCTGGGCCGCGGCGACCGGGACCACCATGAGGGCGCTGACCAGCAGCAGGCCGACGACCCGCATCGCGACGGTGACGGTGACCGCGGCGGTGATCGCGATCAGCAGGTTCAGGAAGCGCACCGGCAGGCCGGTGACGCGGGCGAACTCCTCGTCCTGGCTGACCGCGAAGAGCTGGCGGCGCAGGCCCACGGTGACCAGGATCACGAAGGCGGCGAGCACCGCGATCGCGGTGACGTCCTCCTGCGAGACCGTCGACAGCGAGCCGAAGAGGTACGAGAGCAGGTTGGCGTTGGAGCCGCCGGCGAGGTCGATCAGCACGACGCCGCCCGCCATGCCGCCGTAGAACAGCAGGGCGAGCGCGATGTCGCCGCGGGTGCGGCCGTACGCCCGGATCAGCTCCATGACGACGGCGCCCGCGACGGAGACCAGCGTGGCCACCCAGACGGGGTTGGTCGACAGCAGGAAGCCGAGGCCGACGCCGGTCATGGCGACATGGCCGATGCCGTCCCCCATCAGCGCCTGGCGGCGCTGGACGAGGAAGATCCCGACGGCGGGCGCGGTGATGCCGACGAGCACGGCCGCGAGGAGCGCCCGCTGCATGAAGTCGGCCTGCAGGAATTCCATGATCAGCTCAGCAGTCCCGTGCGGAGCGGCTCGTCGGCCGCGTGCGGATGTACGTGGTCGTGGCCGGGCAGCGCGTGCTGGCCGACGGCCTTCGGGGGCGGTCCGTCGTGGACGACGCAGCCGTCGCGGAGCACGACGGCGCGGTCGATCAGGGGCTCCAGCGGGCCGAGCTCGTGCAGCACGAGGAGGACGGACGCGCCGCCGGCGACCTGCTCGCGCAGAGTGCCGGCGAGGATCTCCTGGCTGGCCAGGTCGACGCCGGCCATCGGCTCGTCCATGATCAGCAGCTCGGGCTCGGAGGCGAGCGCGCGGGCGATCAGCACGCGCTGGTGCTGGCCGCCGGAGAGGGCGGAGACGGAGTCCTTGGCGCGGTCGGCGAGGCCGACCAGCTCGATCGCCCGGTCGACGGCGGCCCGGTCGGCCTTGGTGAACAGGCCGAACCGGCGGCGGGACAGCCGTCCGGAGGCGACGACTTCGCGGATGGTCGCCGGGACGCCGCTGGCGGCGGTGGTGCGCTGGGGCACGTAACCGACCCGGGCCCAGTCGCGGAACCGCTTCAGCTCGGTGCCGAACAGTTCGACCGTGCCGCCGGTGAGCGGGACCTGGCCGATCACGGACCGGACGGCGGTCGACTTGCCGGAGCCGTTGGCGCCCAGCAGGGCGACGACCTCGCCGCGCCCGACGGTCAGGTCGACACCGCGCAGGACGGGGCGCGAGCCCAGCGCCGCTGTGGCTCCGCTGACGGATATGACGGGCGCGCTCACGGCTGCCTCCTGCTGCTGTGCGTGGCTCGGCTGTACGGGGCTCACTTCGCGCCGAGGGCCTTCTTCAGCGCGGTGAGGTTGGCCTGCATGACCTCGATGTAGTCATCGCCCTTGGACTTGTCCGTGATTCCCTCCAGCGGGTCCAGGACGTCGGTCTTCAGGCCGGTGTCCTTCGCGAGGGTCTTCGCGGTCTTGTCGCTGGCGAGGGTCTCGAAGAAGACGGTGGTGACCTTCTCCTGCCGCGCCTTGTCCTGGAGTTCCTTCATCCGGGCGGGGCTGGGCTCGGACTCGGGGTCGAGGCCCTGGATGCCCTCCTGGTCCAGGCCGTACCGCTCGGCGAGGTAGCCGAAGGCGGAGTGGGTGGTGATGAAGGTCTTGGTGGAGGTGTTCTTCAGACCCTGCGCGAAGGCGGTGTCCAGGTCGCCGAGCTGCTTCACCAGGGCGTCGGTGTTCTTCTGGTAGTCGGCGGCGTGGGCCGGGTCGGCCTTCTTGAGGGCCGCGCCGACGCCCTTGGCGACCTCGGCGTACTTCACCGGGTCGAGCCAGATGTGCGGGTCGGCGCCGGCCTCGGACTCGTGGCCGTGCTCGTCCTTGTGCTCGCCGTGCTCGTCCGCGTGGCCGGCGTGCTCCTCGGCGGACTCGCCGCCGTGGTCGTGGTCCTCGGCGGCGCCGTGGTCCTCGAGCTTGGTGAGCGTGGCGGCGTCGACGGTGTTCTTCACGCCGGCCTGCTGTATCGCCTCGTCGACGGCGGGCTGCACGCCCTTGAGGTAGAGGATGACGTCGGCGTCGCCGAGCTCGCCGATCTGCCGCGGCTTGAGCTCCAGGTCGTGCGGCTCGACGCCCGGCTTGGTGAGCGACTGGACGGCGACGCGGTCGCCGCCTATCCGCTCGGCCAGGAACTGCATGGGATAGAACGACGCCACCACGTCCAGCTTGCCGTCCGAGCCCTTGTCGGCGGCGTCGGAGGAGCCGCCACAGGCGGAGAGGGTGACGAGACCGAGCGCGACGGCTCCGGTGAGGGCGGTGGCGGGTATGAGGCGGCGTACGTTCATGACAGTCATTTTCAACAAAACTGGAAACGATTGTCAACAAAGCATCTCAGTGGCCTGGGCCACCTACCGATTTGATCCGAGGGGTGCGCGCGCCGGTAATCTGAGGCATTCGCCTCGCCCGTCGTCGTAATGAAGAGAGCACCGTGGCCGCCGACAAGATCGACACCATCGTCAGCCTGAGCAAGCGCCGTGGCTTCGTCTACCCGTGCAGCGAGATCTACGGTGGCCAGCGTGCCGCCTGGGACTACGGACCGCTGGGTGTCGAGCTCAAGGAGAACATCAAGCGCCAGTGGTGGCGTTACATGGTCACCGCGCGCGAGGACGTCGTCGGCATCGACTCGTCCGTGATCCTGGCCACCGAGGTCTGGGAGGCCTCCGGCCACGTCGCGACCTTCACGGACCCGCTGACCGAGTGCACCTCCTGCCACAAGCGCTACCGCGCCGACCACCTGGAGGAGGCGTACGAGGAGAAGCACGGCCGCCTCCCCGAGAACGGCCTC
>NZ_DATCVQ010000590.1:0-5542 GCF_036566765.1 Streptomyces sp. | reverse complement strand
GCCGGGTCCCGGCGGCGGCGAGCCGGACCGCCCGCGCGCGGTGGGCGTCGCCCGCGCCGAGGAGCTGGCGGGCGACGACGGCGCGGCGCAGGAAGAGGTGGGCGTCGTGCTCCCAGGTGAAGCCGATGCCGCCGAGGATCTGGATGCAGTCCTTGGCGCAGCTGTACGCGGCGTCCAGGGCGGCCGACGCGGCGAGCGCGGCGGTGAGGGACCGTACGTCGGCGGTCGCATCGCCGGCCGCGAGGGCGGCGTCCCAGGTCAGGGCGCGGGCCTGTTCGAGCCGGACGAGCATGTCGGCGCAGAGATGTTTGACGCCCTGGAACTGACCGATGGGCCGCCCGAACTGTTCGCGCACCTTGGCGTACCCGGCGGCCGTCTCCAGCGCCCGCCCGGCGGTCCCGCAGGCGTCGGCGGCGAACAGCAGGGCGGCGAGATCGCGTACGAGACCGTCGTCGACGCGCAGCACGCGGTCCTCGGGCACGGCGACGGAGGCGGCGACGACCTCGGCGGTGGGCCGGGTCGGATCGGCGCCGTCGTGGACCCGTACGGCGAGGTCCTCGGCGTCCACGGCGGCGAAGACGGTCCCGTCGGCGGTCTCGGCGGCAAGTACCAGCAGGTCCGCCTGCGCACCGCCGAGCACGGGCGGAGCGGCGCCGGTGAGCAGCAGGCCGCCGTTCCCGTCGGGTACGGCGGTGAGCGCACCGGCCCCGAGGGCGACGGCCCCGATCCGCCGCCCGGAGCCCAACTCCTCGACGAGCCCCCCGAGCCCGCCCCGCCGCAGCACCTCGGCCGCGAGCACGCTCGGCAGGTACGGCCCCGGCAGCACGGCCCGCCCGGCCTCCTCGAGCACGACGGCGAGGTCGACGAGCCCGCCGCCCCCGCCCCCGTACACCTCCGGCAGATGCACCCCGAGCAGCCCCTGCTCGGCGAACACCTCCCAGTACCCGGGCCGAACGGTCGCGGTCCCGGGCACGTCGAGGTGCTTGCGCACCTCCTCCCCCGGCGCGACCCGCCCGAGCAGCCCGCGAACGGCACTGGCGAGCTCCCGCTGTTCGTGCGTGATGGCGATGCCCATGACAGCGCAGACTAGAACACGTTCCAATCTGACGGAAGGTCAGATGCAGTCCGAGTCGACGGCGACGCCGGTTGACGCCGCCGTCAGCGGGCCAAGGCGTGCAGGAAGCGGACATACGGGGACCAGCGGGAGCGGGCGGTGCCGGGGGCGGCGCGGTCCAGGCTGTCTTCCAGGCAGGCGTCGTGGAGCCAGCGGTAGGCCAGGGGCCAGGTCAGGCGGGCGGTTCCGGTGACGCGCATCGAGAGGGTGTGCCGCAGGATCGTGCGCTTCTCGTCGACCGGCAGCACGGCGTACTCGTGGAAGCCGTGGAAGCCTCGCGGGCCGCTGAAGGCGAAGCGGACCCAAGTGCCCGGCACGTACGCGGCGACCGTGTAGCGGACCGGACCGTGGCCGCCGACCGCGCCCGTCGACAGCGGGCGGTCGAACTCCATGGCCGGCCAGTCCCCATGCGGCCAGAGCAGGTCCGAGTCGCCGCCGGACAGGGTGTCGATCAGGCCCCCGACCTCGGCCGCCCCCATGGGCAGCAGGCGTTCGTGCACGTTGTGGACGGGCATCGCCGCTCCTTCAATTGGAGAAGAGTCTCTAATTGATATGGAGAGTACTCTCTGATTCATGCCGAGACCACCCCGCTTCGACGCCGGCCAGCTCCTCGACGCCGCCGTCCGGCTCGCCGCCTCCGGCGGCCCGGCCGCCGTGACCATGTCCGCCGTCGCCCAGGCGGTCGGCGCGCCCAGCGGCTCGGTCTACCACCGCTTCCCCGGGCGGCCGGCCCTGCTCGCCGAGGTGTGGCTGCGTACTGTCGAGGGCTTCCAGGCCGGCTACCTCGACGTGCTCGACAGCGACCCCGACCCCCGCCGAACGGCCCGCGCCGCCGCCCGGCACGTCGTCGCCTGGACCCGGGCCCACCCGCAGGAGGCCGCGCTGCTGCTGCACGGCGCCGAGGAGTTCGGCCGCGCCGACTGGTCCGACGAGCACCGGGAGCGCGCGGACCGGGGGAACCTGCGCGTCTTCGGCCGCATCGGCGAACTCGGCCAAGCCCTCGGCGTGGTGGGGCCCCAGGGCGCGGACCTGCTCACCCTCGCCTTCATCGACCTGCCGCTCGCCGTCGTCCGCCGCCATCTGCGCGCCGGCCGGCCGCTGCCGCCGCACGCCGAGGACCTCGCCGAGGAGTCCGCCGCGAGCCTGCTCCGACCGGAGGAGTAGGCACCTCCGGTCCATCGAGACGGAGTAAGCCCTCCGGTCCATCGAGACGCCGCGCCGTCAGTCCTCCGGCATCGGCCGTACCTGGAGCCCGTACCGCGCCCCTACCTCCGCCATCCGCTCGAAGTCCGGCGGGGACGCGGGCGTCGGGGGCAGCTCGTTCGTCGCGGCGGGCTCGCCCATCTCGGCGAAGAACTCCTCGAAGCCGCCCGGCTGATACACGCAGATGATCTTGGTCGTCTCCAGTGGCTCCGGCCGCTCCCACCCGCCCGCCGGGATGTGGAGGAAGGAACCCGGCCCGGCCTCGACCACCTCGTCGCCGACGTGGTAGCGCAGCCGTCCCTCCACGACGTAGACGGTCTCGTCGCTCTCGTGGGTGTGCGGTGGCGGGCCCCCGCCCACGGGGAGCGTCATCTCCATGACGGTCAGCGCACCGCCGGTGTCGTCGACGCCGGCTTTCACCGTGTACAGACCACCCTGCGTCCAGTACGACCGCCCCTCCCCGGGCTTCAGCGTGACGGTCTTCTCAGTCCTCGCAGCCATAGGGAAGACCTCCTCTCCTTCCAGCGTCCGACCGCGGCGATACCCCCGCAACCGCCCGGCCGTCTGTGCGATCGTGGAGGGGTGACCAACCTGGAGGACCTCGCCCGGCTGCGCCGCGCCCGTGACCAGATGGACCGCGACTACGCGCAGCCGCTCGACGTGACCGCGCTCGCCCGTACCGCGCTCATGTCGCCGGGCCACTTCTCCCGCAGCTTCCGCGCCGCGTACGGGGAGACCCCGTACAGCTACCTCATGACCCGCCGCATCGAACGGGCCAAGGCGCTGCTGCGCCGGGGCGACCTGTCGGTGACGGACGTCTGCTTCGAGGTCGGCTGTACGTCACTGGGGTCGTTCAGCTCGCGTTTCACCGAGCTGGTCGGCGAGAGCCCGAGCGCCTACCGCGCCCGCGATCACGCCGACGGCGCGGACATCCCGGCCTGCGTCGCCAAGGTGTACACCCGACCGGTCAGGAACGGAGAAGCGAAGTCCGCTCCGCGCTCCTAGCGTGGTGCACATGGACATCAACCTCTCCCAGTGCTTCATCGCCACCGACGACCACGACAAGGCGATCCCGTTCTACCGCGACGTCCTCGGCCTCGAGGTCCGCAACGACGTCGGCTTCGAGGGCATGCGGTGGGTCACGGTCGGCTCGCCGGCCCAGCCCGACGTGGACATCGTCCTCGAAACGCCGCTCGCCGACCCGAGCGCCTCGCCCGCCGACCGCGAGGCCGTGGCGGCGCTGCTGGCCAAGGGCCTGCTCCGCGGCGTCATCTTCAACACGGACGACGTCGACGCTGTCTTCGAGCGCATCCGCGCGGCAGGCGGCGAGGTCCTCCAGGAACCCGTCGACCAGCCCTACGGCGTCCGCGACTGCGCCTTCCGCGACCCGTCCGGCAACATGCTCCGCTTCGCGCAGCCGCGCACGTCGTGACCCGACCCAACTACTACGTCGACCGCTCCGGACATCCGCGAGGGCAAGCTCGCGGATGTCCGGAGCGGTAGGCGGGCTTCAGCCGAGGCCGGCCCTGGGGCCCGGACAGGCCCTAGGGGCGGATCCCGTCGCAGGCGATGTGCAGATGCCGCGGTCCGCGCAGCACGGCGTTCTGTCGGTACGGGGGCGGGTCGTCCACCAGGCGCGGGTTCTCCAGCCTCCGGGCCAGCTCCGACAGGGCGAGCTGGGCCTCCAGCCGGGCGAGCGGTGCGCCGAAGCAGCTGTGGATGCCGCTGCCCAGGCCGAGGTGCTGGATGTCCGGGCGGTCCGGGTCGAAACGGTCCGGGTCCTCGAAGCGCAGGGGGTCTCGGTTGCCGGACGCCAGAACCAGCCAGAGGGAGGAGCCCTTCGGGATGGTGACGCCGCGGACCTCGATGTCGGCGAGCGTCGTGCGCTGCGGCAGCAGCTGCACCGGCGGCTCGAAGCGCAGCAGTTCCTCGACCATGGGCACGGCCAGTCTCGGTTCGGAACGCAGCCGCTGCAGGACGTCGGGATTGCGCAGCAGCGTCAGCATTCCGTTGGTGATGAGGTTGACCGTGGTCTCGTGCCCCGCGATCAGCAGCAGCGCCGCGGTGCTGAGCAGTTCCATCGTGGTCATCTGACCGTCCTCGCCCTGGGCCGTGGCCAGTTGGGACAGCATGTCCTCCCCGGGGTTCTTGCGACGCTCCTCGATCAGCCCGGCCAGGTACATGCCCAGCTCCATCCGGGCCTCGTTCACGCCCTTGCCCCGCTCGGCGGGATCGGCGTCCGGGTCGGGGTCCAGACTGGCGGCGAGGGTGTCCGCCCAGGTGTGGAAGCGCGACTCGTCCTCGCGCGGCACTCCGAGCAGCCTGCAGATCACCGTCACCGGGAACGGGTACGAGAACTGTTCCACCAGGTCGAACCTGCTCGCGTCGCCGATGCCGTCGAAGAGGCCTGCGACGATGTCGTCGAGCTCCGGGCGCATGTCGTCGACGCGGCGGGGAGAGTGCGGCGGGCCGAAGTGCCGGTTGGTCATGCGCCGCATCCGGTCGTGTTCCGGCGGGTCGAGCCGCAGGAAGCCCGGCGGCAGCGCGCTCTCCTGCGGGGTCTCCTCGGCCAGCGGGTCAGCAGTGTTCGAGGCCAGATTGCGGGCGTCGGAGCTGATCCGGGGATCGTGAAGGAGGCTGCGGATCTCGTAGTACGTGCTGATGACGTACGGACCGCCGTCCTCGTGGTGGACGGGCGTCTTCCGCAGCTCTTCGTAGATCGGGTACGGATCGGCCCGGTTGGCGTAGTCCAGGATCTGGTGCAGCAGGGATTGCGTCATGGCAGGTCGTCCTCGTGGCCGTGCGGCGCGTGCGGGGTCAGTGCGCGGGGGTGAACGTGATCCGGCGGTCGGCCGGTGAGTACCCGCTGAGGCTCACGGTCGGACCGTGGGAGGGTACGGACGGGTCAGGGAAGTCCGCGTCCATCGGCCGCTGTCCGTCCGGGTGCCGGTCGACCGTGGGGAACGACGGCGGGAACGGCGCGGTGGTCTCGATCAGCTCCTGGTAGAACGGCAGCCACCGGCCGTGGTCGAAGGAGACGGCGCCGATGACGCGCCCCTGGTACCCGTAGACGCCCACGAACCTTCGGCTCTCCAGCGAGCCCTGCGCAATCAGGATCTCCGTCCCCATCGACGGCACTCCGACCGACTTGATATTGACGCCGAACTGGGAGGACCAGAAGGCCGGCACCTCCATGTGCGGCAGGCGATCGGTGCTCTCGCTGAG
>NZ_DATCVQ010000589.1:0-30692 GCF_036566765.1 Streptomyces sp. | reverse complement strand
CGGCAGCCACCCGCCCGCCGCGCCCGCCGGCGGCGCGACGCTGCGCTGGTCCTCCGACCGGGGCTGGGTCGACCGCCCGGGCGGGCCGCTCGGGGAGCCCGCCGAGACCGCCTCGCTGCCCACCCTCGCCCAGCTCACCAGCGCCGAGCAGCGCTGGGCCGACCGCGAGGAGGACATCACGACCGTCGGCGGCGACCCCTTCGAGGTCGGCCAGGTCTTCGCCCGCCGCTGGATGGAACGACTTCCCGAACAGAGTCACGTACAGCGCCTCGCCGGCATGTACCCGCGCATCCCGCACCGCATCGACGGCGAACTGCTGAGGTACGCGGCCCGATTCGGCCTGCTCGCGCACAAGGACGACCAGATCGACGAGCACGACCGGTACGCGATCCGGGCCGGCTTCTGGCGGGAGATCGACGTCCGCGCCGCCGCCGAACACGCCCCCGCGCCGGAGCAGGCCCGAGGACCGGCGTAGGCTCCTCCCTCGTGAGTACGGTGTGCGTGGTGCGGGATCTGGTCAAGACGTACCCCGCCACGCGCGGCAGACGCGGAGCCCCCGCGACGCCCGAGGTGCGCGCCACCGACGGCATCAGCCTCGACGTGCGCGGCGGTGAGATCTTCGGCCTGCTCGGCCCCAACGGCGCCGGAAAGTCCACCCTGGTCCGCCAGCTGACCGGCCTGATGCGACCCGACGCGGGCAGCGTCCGGATGCTCGGCCACGACCTCGTACGCCACCCGGAGCGGGCGGCCCGGCTGATCGGCTACCTCGGCCAGGAGTCCACCGCCCTCGACGAGCTGACCGTCGCGCTCGCCGCCGAGACCACCGGACGGCTGCGCGGCCTGACCGCCGCCGCCGCCCGCGCCGAGCGGGACGCCGTCCTCGACGAGCTCGGCCTGACCGAGCTCGCCGGGCGCCCCCTGAAGAAGCTCTCCGGCGGTCAGCGCCGGCTCGCCTGCTTCGCCGCCGCCCTGGTCGGCGAGCGCCCCGTCCTCGTCCTCGACGAGCCCACCACCGGCATGGACCCGGTGGCCCGCCGGGCCGTCTGGGCCGCCGTCGACCGGCGGCGCGCCGAGCAGGGCGTCACCGTCCTGCTCGTCACCCACAACGTCATCGAGGCGGAGACCGTCCTCGACCGGGTCGCCGTCCTGGAACGCGGCCGGGTGATCGCCTGCGACACGCCCGCCGGGCTCAAGGAACGCGTGGCCGGCGAGGTCCGCGTCGAGCTGGTCTGGCGCGAGCGGCCCCCGCTGGACGTCCCCGAGGTCGCCGCGCTGCGCCCGTCGGCCGTCGAGTCCGGCCGCCGCTGGGTGCTCCGGCTGGCCCCCGACGAGGCCCGCGCGGCCGTCGCCGCGGTCACCGGCGGGGCGGCCTTCGCCGCCCTCGACGACTTCACCCTCGCCACGCCCAGCCTGGAGGACGTCTACCTCGCTCTGGGCGGGGCGACCAAAGGGCTGGTGAAGGCGTGAATCCCACCGGCACGCGCGGCGGAACCGGCGCGCTCGGCGGTAAGCGCGGTACGCGCAGTGGAATCGGACAGGAGCAGCGTCAGGTGAGCATCGTGCCCGCGGAGGCCCTCTCCGACGCGGTCCGCGGACCCGCCGGGGACGACGCGGAGCAGGCCGCCCCGCTCGCGCCGCGGGCCCGGCTGCTGCCCGCGCTCGCCGCGGTCTACCGCGCCCAGCTGTCCCGGGCCCGGGTGGCCCGGATCCCGCTGCTGTTCGTGGCGACCTTCCAGTCCGTCGGGATCATGGTCCTGATGCGCGGGGTCGTCGACGGCGGACCCGAGGCCCGCGCGGTCGTCGCCGGCTCCGCCGTCCTCGTCGTCGCGTTCGTCGCCCTCAACCTGCTCGCCCAGTACTTCGGGCAGCTCCGGGCCGGCGGCGGCCTCGACCACTACGCCACGCTGCCGGTGCCGCCCGCCTCGGTGGTGCTCGGCGCGGCCGGCGCGTATGCCTCCTTCACCGTGCCCGGCACGGTCGTCACCGCCGTCGCCGGCTCGCTGCTGTACGGGCTGCCGCTGACGCATCTGTGGATCCTCGCGGCCGTCGTGCCGCTGGCCGGGGCAGCGCTCGCCGGGCTCGGCGCGGCCCTCGGCCTCCTCGCGCCGCGCCAGGAACTGGCCACCCTGCTCGGCCAGCTCGGCATGTCGGCGGCGCTGCTGCTCGGGGTGCTGCCGGCCGAGCGGCTGCCCGGCCCGATCGCGTACGCCCGCGACCTGCTGCCCTCCACGTACGGCGTCGAGGCCCTGGCCCGGACCTTCGACCCGAGCCCGGACTGGGCCGCCGTGGCGCTCGACCTCGCCGTGTGCGGGGCCGTCGGCGTCGCCACGCTGGCCCTGGCGACCTGGGCGTACCGGCGGGCCGCCGTCCGCTGAGTGCGGGAGATCCGGTCCGGTGAGGCGGCGCGCCGCCCCGCCTGGCACGATGGCGGGGTGACCGCACCTCTGACGCCGCCTCACCAGCCGCCCTCGCAGCCCCACGGCGAGCCGTGGCCCTCGCCGTTCCCCTCGCCCGCCCCGGACGCCCCGGGCGCGGAGCACGAGGTGCGGAGCGCGTTCGCGGTGTTGGGGCTCTCGCTGCTCGCGGGCGTGGTGTTCGGGCTGCTGTGGCTGTGGCTGGCCCCGCGGACCCCGCTGATCTCGGACGGCAAGGCGGTCTTCCTGAAGAACAGCGAGGGCGAGGCGGCGATCGGCGCGGACGGCACGTTCGCCGTCCTCGGCCTCGGCTTCGGGGCGCTCGCCGCGCTCCTGGTCTTCCTGTGGCGGCGGCACGGCGGGATCGCGCTGGTCCTCGCCCTGGCCGTGGGCGGGGTGCTCGGCTCGGCGATCGCCTGGGGGACCGGGACCTCCCTCGGCCCGACGGACGACGTGGTCGCGCACGCCCGGGCCGTCGGCAAGGGCGTGCCCTTCGACGCGCCGCTGGAGCTGAACACGCTGGGCGCGCTGCTGGCCTGGCCGATAGCCGCGATGATCCTTCACCTGGCCCTGACCACGCTGTTCGGCCCGCGCGACCCGGAGCCGGAGTGGGGCCCCTGGGAGCAGGTCCCGCAGCGGCGCGTCGAGCCGTAGCGGCTTCTCAGCCGCGGCCGATGGGGGCCAGGACCGCCGAGGTCAGGGCCGCCAGGTCGGCGGGGGCGAGCTCGACCTCCAGGCCGCGGCGGCCCGCCGAGATGCAGATCGTGTCGTGCGAGGACGCCGACGCGTCCAGGACCGTACGCAGGCGCTTGCGCTGGCCCAGCGGCGAGATGCCGCCCCGCACGTAGCCCGTGGTCCGCTCGGCGGCCGCCGGGTCCGCCATCGCCGCGCGCTTGCCGCCGACCGCCGAGGCCAGCGCCTTCAGGTCGAGCTGGCCGGCCACCGGCACCACCGCGACCGTCAGCTCGCCGTCCACGTCCGCGACCAGCGTCTTGAAGACCCGGTCCGGCGACACGCCGAGGGCCTCCGCCGCCTCCTCGCCGTACGAGGGCGACGCGGGGTCGTGGTCGTACGCGTGCAGCGTGAAGGACGTGCCGGCCGCCGTCAGGGCGACGGTCGCCGGGGTGCCCCCGGCCTGCTTCTTCTGCTTCTTCGCCAAGGGAAGTCCTTCGACTCGGGCTCGGTTCGGGGACCCGGGCTCAGTTCGGGCTGGTCGGCGCGT
Source organism: Streptomyces sp. (assembly GCF_036566765.1). Lineage (GTDB taxonomy): Bacteria > Actinomycetota > Actinomycetes > Streptomycetales > Streptomycetaceae > Streptomyces. The sequence goes on along the minus strand of NZ_DATCVQ010000589.1, from coordinate 27,056 downwards.
GGGTGAGGTCCACGGCGGGCAGCGAGGGCAGGTGCCGCAGCACCGCCGTCTCCTTGCGCAGCAGGTCCAGTTCCTCGCGCAGCCGGGTCGCCGTGTCCGGGGCCTGCAGCAGCCGCTGCTTCGCCGGGGTGTCGAGCACCGCCGCGGCGGCCACCAGGTAGGACACCACCGACGGGTCGTCGGGCAGGTCGGAGGTGGTCAGCGAGCGCTCCCGCGCCCCGGCCAGCCGCTTCTGGTACGCGCGGAACGCCCGCAGCACGCCCTCCGCGAGCGCGCCCGCACCGTCGCCCCGGTCCTCCGGCAGCTCCTCCACCTCGGCCACGAGGTACGGGCCCGTGGCGTCGACGGACAGCAGCTTGACCCGGGTCGTGCCGGTGGCCATCACCTCGAAGCTGCCGTCCGCGCGCTCGCGGATCGACGCCGCGTCGGCGACGCAGCCGACCCGGTGGAACGCCTGGATCGGGTCCGGGCCGAACCCGGCGGCCGGCCCCTTCTCGGGCAGGGCCGTCTGGTCGGGCAAGCCCGGCAGGGTCGGCGCGACCTCGCGGCCGTCGCGGATCGCGACGACGGCGAAGCGGCGGGGCTCGTCCTCGTCCGTCTTCGACAGCTCGCGCATCATGGCGCGATAACGCTCCTCGAAGACGTTCAGGGGCAGCACGAGGCCCGGGAACAGGACCCCGTTGAGGGGGAAGAGAGGCAGACGAGCGGTGGTCACAGCGGTCAAGCGTAATGGCCGTGGGCGCGGCTGTGTCCGGCCCGTCCGAACCGTGGCCGCACGGCCGCTTCCAGGTGCCGCACGCCGTCCCTGGCCTCGAGGAACCGGGCCAGTGGATCGTCGCTGACGGACGCCCACGGGAACGACGTCGCGTACGGGCCGATCCGCCGGAACTGCTCCGCCGCCTCCACCCCGCGCCCGCGCTCCACCAGGACGTACACCAGCAGGTTCCGCACCTCTGCGGGCCACGGGTCGCCGACCGGGTACGCGGCGGACAGCGCGATCGCCCGCTCGGCCGCCGCGTCGATCCGGGCCTGCGGCACCGCTCCGGCCGCGTCGCCGCTCAGCAACTGGGCGGCGGCCGCACGGACCGGCAGCGCCTGCACGAGCGCGCCGGCCGGAGCGTCGTCGGCGGCCTGCTCGGCGAAGTCGACGCAGGCGCGGTGCGAGCCGTGCCAGGGCGCGGACAGGTACTTCAGCGCGGCGACATGGCAGCCGTAGTGGTGCGAGGAGCGGCGCACCGCCTGCTCCCAGCGGGTCTCGAAGGCCGCGTCGCCGGCGTGCGCGCCGCGCGCGTGGTCCAGGGCGAGGCGACAGGGCACCGGGTCGGCCGGGTCGGCCGCGACCACGGCGTCGACCAGCGGGCCGAGCTCGCGCAGCCGCTCCGCCCGGGCCGGCGACTGCCAGGCGCGGCGCACCGCCAGCTCCGCCTCGACCAGCCGCGCGTCGGGATCGTCGGGGGAGGCCGCGAGCCAGTGCGCCAGCCATTCGCCCCGGCTGTGCGCGAAGGTCGCGAGCCGGGCGGTGTAGCGGTCCCGGTTCTCCCACTCCGCGCCGCCCCGCGTGGTGGCGAGCAGCTTGGCGGCCGGCTCGTGGTCCCCGAGGGCGGCCGCGACCAGCGCCGGGCCGAGCCGGTCGTCCGGCGCGTCGAGCAGCACGTCGCCGTCCGGCGGCAGCCCCTGGGCCGTGTGCGGGGCGGGCCGGACCCTGCGGGAGGCGGGGAACAGGACGCGGAGCGATGGCATGGTGCGGACCATTGAAAACCGCAGGTCGGGGCAGCGCCAGTGGGCTGCTGTGAAGCTTTGGTAGCGGCGGAATGGTTGTATTCGGGAACGTCAAGAACATGCAAAGAAAGCGGACGCCAGGGGGCGAATACGACCACCCCACGCGCCCCTGTGAGCACCCCGCACGCCCCGTCCGCACAACCCGCGCCCACACGACACGCCCGTACCGCAGCGGCGCGACACGCCGATCCCGCAGCCGCCCGACACGCCCGGGCTCAGCCCCGTCTCAGCATCCGCGACGCGCCCGCCGCCACCGTGGTCGCCAGGATCCAGCCCATCAGGATCAGCGCGGCCGCCGCCCACTGCCACAGGCCCGCCAGCCGCCAGTACCCGTCCTGCCCCAGGTTGATCACCGGGAGCAGCAGGTCGAGCGCGTACAGCGGGGCGTTCCAGACCGGGGCCTCGCCCGCCTTCAGCGGCACCGGGTCGTAGCGCGAGAACGCCAGCGCCCCGGCCAGCCACAGCACCGCCATCCACAGCGCCGCCCGGCCCGGCCGGTAGCCGTACGCGACCGTCCAGTCCTGCAGGTAGCCCCAGAACTTGCCCGCCACCGGCAGCGTCTCGCGCCGCCGCCGCTGCTTGGCCAGCAGCACCTCCCGCGCCTCGGCGTCCTCGCCGCTGTTGCGCAGCACCGTCGCCAGGCGCTCGTACGGCTCCGGGGCGTACTCCGGCGTCGCCGAGGCCACCCATTCGAGCCGCCGGGCCAGCGGGAAGTGCCCGTACGGCACCAGGTTCTCGTACGCGAACCCGTTGATCGCCAGGCCGCCCGGGCCCGGCCAGGCGGTCGACAGGTCGATCAGCGTCACCACCTTCGCCCCGTTCAGCACGACTCGGCCCTCCTCCGGCCGCTCCCCGTTGAACCGCAGCTCGGGCGTGACGATCCGGCGCAGCGACACCTCCTCGCGGCGCGCCCCGGACAGCACGAACCGCGCGTAGTGCAGGTCCACCGAGTCCCCGAACCGCCCGTCGTCGAGCCGCACCCCGCCGTGGCACTCGACCGGCTGCCGGCGCGCCCCCTGCACCGGATTGCCGCCCACGCCGAACGGGGGAGTGGATGTGGCGTTCCCCGACGCCTCGTAGACCCAGGCCGCGTTCAGGTACAGCGAGCGCTCCACCGTCAGCTGCGGCGCGTTCAGCGCGCGGCGCTCCCGCGCGCCGCGCAGCCGGCTGCCGCGCAGGCTCAGCGACACGCCGACCTTCGCCCCGCGCAGGCTGAACTCGCCGTGCGTCTCGATCAGCTCGGCCTGCAGGTCCTGGGCCACCGACAGGCCGTCCGCGGTGATCGCCCGGCCCCGCCGGTCCGGCCACACCCTGATCTGGTTGATCAGCAGATCGGTGCCGATCTGCGCGTCCGTCAGCCGGATCCCGCGCTCCACCCGGCAGCGCGGCAGATGCAGATCGCCCTGCGTGTGCAGCCGCGCCGCCTCGATGCGCGGAATCGCGCACTCCACCATGCGCAGCGTCCTGAAGTGCGACTCCGGCAGCACCACCTCGTGGTCGAAGCGGCAGCCGTGCAGCTCCACGTACGGCGCTATCGTCCCGCCGGCCAGATTCAGCGTCCCCGTGATCCGCGCCCCGCGCAGCTTCAGCGCCGAGACCCGCCCGGACCGCGCCGGCGGCCCGTCGAGCAGCAGCAGCGCCACCACGTCCGCGCGGACCGTACGGGCCGCGGGCCACTCCCGTCCGGAGAACGGATCGTCGAGCAGCGGACTGCCCTGTCTCAGATCGCAGATCGCCCCGATCCTGAACGCCTGCCACATCGCCCGTTCGGTGCCGGTGAGATCGTCCGGCGCATTGTCGTCGCGCGGCTCGGTCAATGCCGCCCCCTCGCTTCCGGATTCGTACGGCCGTTCTTCCCTCTGTGTGACGAGCTGAACGCTAACGGTCAGCTGTGACACTCCGTGCACCGTGTGGCTTGTATCAGCCAGTGATACGGGCGACCAGCGCTGAAACCGGTCTGCGAGAATTGACCCGTGATCTCTCGTATCGACCTGCGCGGCGACACCCTCCCCGAGGGTGGCGCGCTGCGCGACCTGCTGCCCCGTGCCGAGTTCGACGTGGAAGCCGCCCTGGAGAAGGTGCGGCCCATCTGCGAGGACGTCCGGCATCATGGCGCCGCAGCGGTGATCGACTACGGGGAGAAATTCGACGGCGTCCGCGTCGAGAGCCTGCGCGTGCCCGCCGAGGCCCTCGCCCGCGCCCTCGACGAGCTCGACCCGGCCGTCCGCGCCGCCCTCGAGGAGTCCATCCGCCGCGCCCGCCTCGTCCACCGCGCCCAGCGCCGCACCACCCACACCACCCAGGTCGTGCCCGGCGGCACGGTCACCGAGAAGTGGATCCCCGTCGAGCGCGTCGGCCTGTACGTGCCGGGCGGGCGCTCCGTCTACCCGTCCTCCGTCGTGATGAACGTCGTCCCGGCGCAGGAGGCCGGCGTCGAGGGCGTCGCCGTCTCCTCGCCCCCGCAGAAGGCGTTCGGCGGACTGCCGCACCCCACGATCCTGGCTGCCTGCGCCCTGCTCGGCGTCGACGAGGTGTACGCCGCCGGCGGCGCCCAGGCCATCGCGATGTTCGCGTACGGCACCGAGGGCACGCAGGACGAGCCCGGCTGCGCCCCCGTCAACCTGGTCACCGGCCCCGGCAACATCTACGTCGCCTCCGCCAAGCGCCTCCTCAAGGGCCGCATCGGCATCGACGCCGAGGCCGGCCCCACCGAGATCGCGATCCTCGCGGACTCCACCGCCGACCCGGTGCACGTGGCCGCCGACCTGATCAGCCAGGCCGAGCACGACCCGATGGCCGCGGCCGTCCTGGTCACCGACTCCGAGGAGTTGGCCGCCGCGACCGAGGCGGAGCTGAAGACCCAGGTCGCCGCGTCCAAGCACGTCGACGACCGGATCGTCCCCGCGCTGGCCGGCGCGCAGTCCGCGATCGTCCTGGTCCGCGACCTGGAGGACGGCCTCAAGGTCGTCGACGCGTACGGCGCAGAGCACCTGGAGATCCAGACCGCGGACGCCGCCGCCCTGGCCGCCCGGGTCCGCAACGCCGGCGCGATCTTCGTCGGCCCCTGGGCCCCGGTCTCGCTCGGCGACTACTGCGCCGGCTCCAACCACGTGCTGCCCACCGGCGGCTGCGCCTGCCACTCCTCGGGCCTGTCCGTGCAGTCCTTCCTGCGTGGCGTCCACATCGTGGACTACACCCGCGACGCGCTCGCCGAGGTCACCCACCACGTGGTGACGCTGGCCGAGGCCGAGGACCTGCCGGCGCACGGCGCGGCCCTGAAGGCCCGGTTCGGGTGGAAGGTGCCGACCCAGTGACCGGCATCGACGACCTCCCCATCCGCGACGAGCTGCGCGGCAAGTCCCCTTACGGCGCGCCCCAGCTCGACGTCCCCGTCCAGCTGAACACCAACGAGAACCCGTACCCGCTGCCCGAGCCGCTGGTGGCCCGGATCGCGGAGCGGGTCGCCGAGGCCGCCCGCAGCCTCAACCGCTATCCCGACCGGGACGCGATCGAACTGCGCACCGCGCTCGCCGCGTACCTCACCAAGACCGCGAAGCACCCCGTCGGCGTCGGCGACGTCTGGGCGGCCAACGGCTCCAACGAGGTGCTCCAGCAGCTGCTGCAGACCTTCGGCGGGCCCGGCCGTACGGCCATCGGCTTCGAACCCTCGTACTCGATGCACGCGCTGATCGCGCGCGGCACCGGCACCGGCTGGATCTCCGGCCCGCGCAACGAGGACTTCACCATCGACATGGCCGCGGCCCAGCAGGCCATCGCCGAGAACCGGCCGGACGTCGTGTTCATCGCCTCGCCCAACAACCCCACCGGCACGGCGGTCGAGGCGGAGACGGTCCTCGCCCTGTACGAGGCCGCGCAGGCCGCCAAGCCCTCCTTGGTCGTGGTCGACGAGGCGTATGTGGAGTTCAGCCACCGCGACTCGCTCCTGCCCCTCATCGAGGGCCGGCCGAACCTGGTGGTCTCCCGCACCATGTCCAAGGCCTTCGGCGCCGCCGGGCTCCGCCTCGGCTACCTGGCGGCCCACCCGGCCGTGGTCGACGCCGTCCAGCTCGTCCGGCTGCCGTACCACCTCTCCGCCGTCACCCAGGCCACCGCACTGGCCGCCCTGGAGCACACGGACACGCTGCTCGGCTACGTCGAGCAGCTGAAGGCCGAACGGGACCGGCTCGTCACCGAACTGCGAGCGATCGGCTACGAGGTCACCGACTCCGACGCGAACTTCGTCCAGTTCGGCCGCTTCGACGGAGCCGCCGGCTCCCACGAGGCCTGGCAGAAGATCCTCGACCGGGGCGTCCTGGTCCGGGACAACGGCGTACCGGGCTGGCTGCGGGTCACCGCGGGCACCCCCGAAGAGAACGACGCGTTCCTCGAAGCGGTTCGCGCACTCAAGAAGGAGCAGCAGGCATGAGCCGCGTAGGACGGGTCGAACGGACCACCAAGGAGACGTCCGTCGTCGTCGAGATCGACCTCGACGGCACCGGAAAGGTCGATGTGTCGACCGGCGTCGGCTTCTTCGACCACATGCTCGACCAGCTCGGCCGGCACGGTCTGTTCGACCTGACCGTGAAGACCGACGGCGACCTGCACATCGACACCCACCACACCATCGAGGACACCGCCCTCGCGCTCGGCGCCGCCTTCAAGCAGGCCCTCGGCGACAAGGTGGGCATCTACCGCTTCGGCAACTGCACCGTCCCGCTGGACGAGTCGCTCGCCCAGGTCACCGTCGACCTCTCCGGCCGCCCCTACCTGGTGCACACCGAGCCCGAGAACATGGCGCCGATGATCGGCTCCTACGACACGACGATGACCCGGCACATCCTGGAGTCCTTCGTCGCCCAGGCGCAGATAGCGCTGCACGTCCACGTGCCGTACGGGCGCAACGCCCACCACATCGTCGAGTGCCAGTTCAAGGCGCTCGCCCGCGCCCTGCGCTACGCCTCCGAGCGCGACCCCCGCGCTGCCGGAATCCTCCCCTCCACGAAGGGCGCCCTGTGAACGGCCTGTCGACCGTCCTGATCATCGTCGGGCTCTTCCTCCTCGGCGGCGTGTACTCCTTCGTCAAGCAGAAGCAGTCCCGCAGCATCGTCACGGTGCTCGCCCTCGCCTCCGCGCTCAGCCTCGCCGCCGGCGTCCTGCGACTGGACCTGTGGTCATGAGCGTGGCGTCCCCGAAGAAGGTCGTCGTCTTCGACTACGGCTTCGGCAACGTCCGGTCCGCCGAGCGGGCCCTCGCCCGGGTCGGCGCGGACGTCGAGATCACCCGCGACTACGAGCGCGCCATGAACGCCGACGGACTCCTCGTCCCCGGCGTCGGCGCCTTCGCGGCCTGTATGAAGGGGCTCAAGGAAGCCCGCGGCGAATGGATCGTCGACCGCCGGCTGTCCGGCGGCCGTCCCGTCCTGGGCATCTGCGTCGGCATGCAGATCCTCTTCGAGCGCGGCATCGAGCACGGCGTGGAGACCGAGGGCCTCGACGAGTGGCCCGGCACGGTCGAGCCGCTGCGCGCCCCGGTCGTCCCCCACATGGGCTGGAACACCGTCGACGCGCCCGCGGACAGCGAGCTGTTCGCCGGCCTCGACGCCGACGCCCGGTTCTACTTCGTGCACTCCTACGCGGTGCGCGAGTGGACCTTGGAGGTCGGCAACCCCAACATGCGCGCCCCCAAGGTCACCTGGTCCGAGCACGGCGAGCCCTTCGTCGCCGCGGTCGAGAACGGCGCCCTGTGGGCGACCCAGTTCCACCCCGAGAAGTCCGGCGACGCCGGCGCCCAGCTCCTCACCAACTGGATCGGAACGCTCTGATGTCCCGCACGCTTGAACTGCTTCCCGCCGTAGACGTCCGCGACGGCCAGGCCGTCCGGCTCGTGCACGGCGAGTCCGGCACGGAGACCTCGTACGGCTCTCCGCTCCAGGCCGCGCTGGCCTGGCAGAGCGCGGGCGCCGAGTGGCTCCACCTGGTCGACCTGGACGCGGCGTTCGGCACCGGCGACAACCGCGCGCTGGTCGCCGAGGTGACCGCCGCCATGGACATCAAGGTCGAGCTGTCCGGCGGCATCCGCGACGACGCCACGCTCGCCGCGGCCCTCGCCACCGGCTGCACCCGGGTCAACCTCGGCACCGCCGCCCTGGAGACCCCCGAGTGGGTCGCCAAGGTCATCGCCGAGCACGGCGACAAGATCGCGGTCGGCCTGGACGTCCGCGGCACCACGCTGCGCGGCCGCGGCTGGACCCGCGACGGCGGCGACCTGTACGAGACGCTGGCCCGCCTCGACTCCGAGGGCTGCGCCCGCTACGTCGTCACCGACATCGCCAAGGACGGCACGCTGCAGGGCCCCAACCTGGAGCTGCTGCGCAACGTCTGCGCCGCCACCGACAAGCCGGTCGTCGCCTCCGGCGGCGTGTCGTCCCTGGACGACCTGCGCGCGCTGTCCGGCCTGGTGTCCGAGGGCGTCGAGGGCGCGATCGTCGGTAAGGCGCTGTACGCCAAGGCGTTCACCCTCGAAGAGGCCCTGAAGGCGGTGGCCTCCGCATGACCGAGTCCGTGCGCAAGGTCGTCACCGGCGCGCCCTGGGAGGAGCAGTTCGGCTACTCCCGCGCGGTGGAGCTGCCGAACGGCCTGGTCCTGGTCTCCGGCTGTACCTCGGTGGTGAACGGGCAGATCGCCGACGGCGGCCCGTACGACCAGGCGGTCAACTCCTTCGACGTGGCCTTCGGGGCGCTGAAGCAGCTGGGACTCGGCCCGGAGCACGTCGTCCGCACCCGGATGTACATCACGCACGCCCGGGACGTGGACGAGGTCGGCCGCGCCCACAAGGAACTGTTCGACGCCGTCCGCCCGGCCGCGTCGATGATCATCGTCTCCGGCTTCGTCGACCCGCGCCTTGTCGTCGAGGTCGAGGTCGAGGCGTATCGGGGTGATGCGGCATGAGTCTCGCGGTACGGGTGATCCCCTGCCTGGACGTGGACAACGGCCGGGTCGTCAAGGGCGTCAACTTCCAGAACCTGCGCGACGCGGGCGACCCCGTCGAGATGGCCAAGCTGTACGACGCCGAGGGCGCCGACGAGCTGACCTTCCTCGACATCACCGCCTCCTCCGGTAACCGGGAGACCACCTACGACGTGGTGCGCCGCACCGCCGAGCAGGTCTTCATCCCGCTGACCGTGGGCGGCGGCGTGCGCGCGGCGGAGGACGTCGACAAGCTGCTGCGGGCCGGCGCGGACAAGGTCGGTGTCAACACCGCGGCCATCGCGCGGCCCGAGCTGATCCGCGAGATCGCCGAGCGGTTCGGCCGCCAGGTGCTCGTGCTGTCGGTGGACGCGCGGCGTACCGAGGCGGGCTCCTTCGAGGTCACCACGCACGGCGGCCGCCGGGGCACCGGCATCGACGCCGTCGAGTGGGCGCACCGGGCCGCCGAGCTGGGCGCGGGCGAGATCCTGCTCAACTCGATGGACGCGGACGGCACGAAGGACGGCTACGACACCGAGATGATCGCGGCGGTGCGCAAGCACGTGACCGTACCGGTGATCGCGAGCGGCGGAGCGGGCCGGCTGGCCGACTTCCCGCCGGCGATCGAGGCCGGCGCGGACGCGGTGCTCGCCGCCTCCGTCTTCCACTTCGGCGACCTGCGGATCTCGCAGGTCAAGGAGACGCTGCGGGAGGCGGGCCACCCGGTCCGCTGAGCCGGGTTCCGGTTTCCCGAAGGGCCCCCACGGGGGCCCTTCTTCTTTCCCAGATGCGCAGGATTATTTGTGCAAATTCTGTTGCGCAAGATTCCTTTCGTATCTATGGTCGTGGACATGACCTCGCAGGAGAACCGCCGGATCACCGACCTCGGCACGCTGAAGGCCATCGCACACCCGCTGCGCATGCGCCTCTACCGGGCCCTCTTCGTCGCCCGCACCGCCACCGCCTCCCAGCTCGCCGAGCAGCTCGACGAGGCCGTCTCCCTCGTCAGCTACCACCTGCGCAAGCTCGCCGAGCACGGACTCATCGAGGAGGCCGAGGCGCAGTCCGCCGACGGCCGCGAACGCTGGTGGCAGCCCAGCTCGTACGGGCTGTCGATCCGCGACGAGGACGTCCGGGGGAACCCCGAGATGGCCGCCGCGAGCGACGCCGTCGGCCGCACCATCAACGAGCAGCGCACCGAACTCCAGCGCCGCTTCATGGACGAGCGGCTCACCTGGTCCGACGAGTGGCGCTCCGCCGCGATCAGCTCCGAATGGCTGCCCCGGCTGACCGCCGCCGAACTCAACGCCCTCGGCGAGGAGCTCGACGCGCTCCTGCGGAAGTACGACCAGAAGGCCCGCGCCGCCGTGGACGCAGGCGACACCGAGGGCCGCGAGAAGGTCGCCGTCCACCTCAACGGCTTCCCCTACCGGGGCTGAACGGCGATGACGATGACGACGAACACGACCCCGGCCGCGCCCGCCGCCGCGCCCGCCGCCTCCCGCCCCGCCCACCGCGACCCCAACGTCCTGCGCTGGCTCGGCGCGTTCACCGCCTCCACGCTCGGCGACAGCATCTACTTCCTGGCCCTGTCCTGGACCGCCGTCAGCAGCGGCACCCCCGCCCAGGCCGGACTCGTGATGGCCGTCTCCGCCGTCCCGCGCGCCCTGCTCATGCTCTTCGGCGGAGTGATCGCCGACCGCCTCGGGCCGCGCCGCGTGGTCATCGGCTCCGACGCCGTCCGCTGCCTCGTCACCTTCGGCCTCGCCGCGGTCCTCTTCCTCGTCTCACCCGGCCTGTGGGTCCTCACCCTCGTCGCCCTCGTCTTCGGCACCGTCGACGCGGTCTTCCTGCCCGCCGTCGGCGCCCTGCCGCCCCGGATCGCCGAGCGCGAGCAGCTCGCCCGCGTCCAGGGCATGCGCGGCATCGGCTACCGGCTCGGCTCTGTGGTCGGCGCCCCGCTCGGCGGACTCGCCGTCGCCCTCGGCGGCCCCGCGACCGCCTTCGGTGTCGCCGGACTGCTCTTCGCCGTCTCCGTGCCCCTGCTGTGCGCGCTGAAGATCCGCCCGCTGCCCGGCGACGACGAGCCCCGCGACGGCACGGCCCTGAGCGACCTGGCCGAAGGCATGCGCTACCTGCGCCGGCACAAGGTCCTCGGCCCGCTGATGATCGTCGTCCTCCTCGGCGACCTCGGCTTCGTCGGGCCGCTGAACGTCGGCCTCGCGCTGCTGTGCGAGCAGCGCGGCTGGGGCGCCTCCGGCATCGGCTGGGTTCTCGCCGGCTTCGGTACGGGAGCGGGCGGCGTCTCCCTGCTGCTCACCGTCAAGGGCCGGATACCCCGCGCCGGCGCCGTCCTCAACGCGGCCATGGTCGTCGGAGCCGTGTCGATCGGCGCGCTCGCGTACGTCCCGCTGCTGCCCGTCGCGGTCGCCGTCGCCCTCTCGATCGGCCTGCTCGCCGGGCTCTCCGGGGCCCTGTGCGGAGCCCTCGTCCAGACCGAGTGCGACCCCGCCTACCTGGGCCGGGTGACCGCCGTCTCCAGCCTCGGCAGCCTCGGCATCGCCCCGCTGGGCCTCCCGGTCGCCGGCGCGGCCATCGGGGCCTGGGGCCTCGGCCCGGTCTTCGTCGTCAGCGCCTCGATCTGCGCCCTCAGCGGCGTCTACGGCCTCACCGCCAAGGGCCTGCGCCGCGCCGAACTGCCCCAGGCCGCCTAGATCCCCAACTGCTTGGCCTCGTGGAGGCGGGTCACCGCCTCCTGGTCGCCGTCCAGGTCCACCTTCGCCGCGTCCTGCCGGCCGAAGAGGAACATCGTCAGCTCGCCCGGCTCGCCGGTGACCGTCACCACCGGCGTGCCCTTGTGCGCCACCGTCGTCTGCCCGTTCGGACGGCGCAGCACCAGGCCCACCGGGGCCTTGCGGCCCAGCAGCCGGGCGCCCTTCTCGAGGCGCGACCAGAGCGCGTCCGAGAACACCGGGTCGAGCGGGCGCGGCGACCAGTCCGGCTGCGCGCGCCGCACGTCCTCCGCGTGGACATAGAACTCGACCGTGTTCGCGGCCTCGTCGACCTGCTTGAGGGTGAACGGCGACAACTGCGGCGGACCCGTCCGGATCAGCTGGACCAGCTCCTCGTACGGCTTCTCCGCGAACTCCGCCTGCACCCGATCGAGCCGCGCCTTGAGCACCGGGACCACCGTGCCCGCCGCCGCGTCCGGGCGGCGCTCGCGCACCACCACATGGGCCGCGAGATCCCGCGTCCGCCAGCCGGTGCACAGCGTCGGCGCATCGGGGCCCGCCGCCTCCAACAGGTCGGCGAGGAGGAGCCGTTCACGCTTCGCATGGGTCGACATGCCCGCCAGCGTACGGCGCGCCCGGGCCGTCCGCCCAGTGGACGGCCCGCCGGACAGCCCCGCCGGTCGCGGCACAATGGCCGCATGACCAGCAATCTCGACCCGGCCATCGCCGCCCGCCTCAAGCGCAGCCCGGACGGGCTCCTCCCGGCCATCGCCCAGCAGTACGACACCGGCGAGGTGCTCATGCTCGGCTGGATGGACGACGAGGCCCTGCACCGCACCCTCACCACCGGCCGCTGCACCTACTGGTCGCGCAGCCGCCGGGAGTACTGGGTCAAGGGCGACACCTCCGGCCACGTCCAGCACGTCAAGTCCGTCGCCCTCGACTGCGACGCCGACACCGTGCTCGTCAAGGTCGACCAGGTCGGGGCCGCCTGCCACACCGGCGCGCGGACCTGTTTCGACGCCGACGTGCTCCCCCTCGGCAAGTAGGGTCGGACGCCATGGATCTCGAGACGTTCCGCAAGCTGGCGGCCGACCGCCGCGTCATCCCCGTCAGCCGCCGCCTCCTCGCGGACGGCGACACCCCGGTCGGGCTCTACCGCAAGCTCGCCGCCGAACGCCCCGGCACCTTCCTGCTGGAATCTGCGGAGAACGGCCGGTCCTGGTCCCGCTACTCCTTCGTCGGCGTCCGGTCCGCCGCCACGCTCACCGTCCGTGACGGCCAGGCCCACTGGCTCGGCGCCCCGCCCGTCGGCGTCCCCACGTCCGGGGACCCCCTGGCGGCCCTGCGCGCGACCGTCCAGGCCCTGCACACCCCGCGCGACCTGGCGTCCGGCATGCCGCCGTTCACCGGCGGCATGGTCGGCTACCTCGGCTACGACATCGTCCGCCGCCTGGAGCGGATCGGCGACCGGACCCGGGACGACCTGGAGCTCCCCGAGCTCACCATGCTGCTCACCAGCGACCTCGCCGTCCTCGACCACTGGGACGGCAGCGTCCTGCTGATCGCCAACGCGATCAACCACAACGACCTCGACACCGGCGTCGACGAGGCCTACGCCGACGCCGTCGCCCGCCTCGACGCGATGGCGGCCGACCTGGCACGCCCCGTCGAGACCGTGCCGGTCGCCCTGCCGCCGTCCGAGCTCCCCGAGTTCTCCGCCCTGTGGGGCGGGGAGTCGTACCAGGACGCCGTCGAGGACATCAAGGAGCGCATCCGGGCCGGCGAGGCCTTCCAGGTCGTGCCCTCGCAGCGCTTCGAGACCCCCTGCGCCGCCTCCGCGCTCGACGTGTACCGGGTCCTGCGGGCCACCAACCCGTCCCCGTACATGTACCTCTTCCGCTTCGAGAACGGCTTCGACGTCGTCGGCTCCTCGCCCGAGGCCCTGGTCAAGGTCGAGGACGGCCACGCGATGGTCCACCCCATCGCCGGCACCCGGCCGCGCGGCGCCACCCCGCAGGAGGACCACGAGCTCGCCGAGGAACTGCTCGCCGACCCCAAGGAGCGCGCCGAGCACCTCATGCTCGTCGACCTCGGCCGCAACGACCTGGGACGGGTCTGCGAGCCCGGCTCCGTCGAGGTCGTCGACTTCATGTCGATCGAGAAGTACTCGCACGTCATGCACATCGTGTCCACGGTGACCGGCCGCGTCGCCGAGGGCCGTACCGCCTTCGACGTCCTCACCGCGTGCTTCCCGGCCGGAACGCTGTCGGGCGCGCCCAAGCCCCGCGCGATGCAGATCATCGAGGAGCTGGAGCCGTCCAAGCGCGGTCTGTACGGCGGCTGCGTCGGCTACCTCGACTTCGCCGGCGACTCCGACACCGCCATCGCCATCCGCACCGCCCTGCTTCGCGACGGCACCGCGTACGTGCAGGCCGGAGCCGGTGTCGTCGCCGACTCCGACCCGGTCGCCGAGGACACCGAGTGCCGCAACAAGGCCGCCGCGGTGCTCCGCGCCGTCCACACCGCCAACCGGCTGAACGCCGGCTGACGGCGTAGGGGATAGTGGGGTATGTGAGCGCTGTACCCGTACCCCAGCCCCGCGCCGCCCGCGCCGGCGCACCGACCGCCGCCTCCACAGGCCGCCGCAGCCTGGCCGCGGCCCTCCTCCTGGGCGCCCTCGGAGCCACCGTCGTGCTGCTGTCCTCGGGCCAGATCTGGGCCGAGGGCGTGGCCGCCGTCGGCGGCGGCACCGTCCCCGTCGAGGCCGAGGGCGGCTCCGTCACCGGCGTCCCGACGGCCCTGGCCGTGGTCGGCCTCGCGGCCCTCGTCGCCGTCTTCGCCGTCCGCCGCACCGGCCGCGCCCTGGTCTCCGGGCTGCTCGCGCTGAGCGGCGCCGGCGCGGCCGTGGCCGCCTTCCTCGGCGCGTCCGACAGCTCGGCCCTGAACGCGGAGGCCGCCAGGATCAGCGGCGACGCCTCGGCCGCCGTCCAGGGCCTCACGCACACCGCCTGGCCGTACGTGACCTCCGCGGGCTCCGTGCTCATCCTCCTCGCCGGGCTCCTCGCGCTCCGCTTCGGCAGCGGCTGGCCCGCGATGGGCGGTCGGTACGAGCGGGCCGCCGGCCCCCGTACGGCCGCACGCCGCCCGGCCGCCGCCGCGGTCGACCCGGACCGTCCCGAGGACCTGTGGAAGGCGCTCGACCGCGGCGAGGACCCGACGCGCGAAGCGTGACCCCCGGTTCACCCCGTGACCCTGCGTGCGGGACAATGGTCGACGAGTGCCCGCGCATGCGGAACTCACCCAGAGCTACAGCTACCGAGGAGCAACTCATGGCGGGCAGCGCCCACGGACACACCCTTGCCGCCTGGACCGGTGTCACCATTTCCTTCATCGGCTTCTGCATCGCCGGTGTCTTCATGGTCGCCGCCAATGTGCCCGGATTCTGGGCCGGCATCGCCGTCGTCCTCATCGGCGGTGTCGTCGGTGGCGTCATGAAGATGATGGGCCTCGGCATGCCGAAGGAGTCCGAGGCCTCGATCGCGGCCCGCGAGCGCGCGGCCGCCGCCACGGCCCGGTCCTGACGGTCCTGAGACCTCCGATCGACCTTCTGATCGACCACGCGAAGGCGCGGCCCGGGAACACCGGGCTGCGCCTTCGCGCCGTTGCGGGGAGAATCACCGGGTGGACGTCAACCCGACACCTTCCGTGACCGCCGCCCCGGGCGGCCCCGACGCCGCCTGGGCACAGGGCGGCCGGTACGTGCCGCCCCCGCCGCCCCCGGCCGGGTCCCGCCCGCTCGCGCGCCGCCTCCTCGCCCCGCTGGGGACCCTGGCGGGCGTCGCCGCCGCGTTCGCGTACGTCGGGACCGTCGACCCGAACGAGCCCGGCCACTACCCGGTCTGCCCGCTGCTGCGGTACACCGGCGTGTACTGCCCGGGCTGCGGCGGGCTGCGCAGCGCGCACGCGTTCGCCCACGGCGACCTCGGCGCGGCCTTCGGGTCCAACGCCCTCGCGGTGATCGGCTACGGAGTGTTCGCGGTCCTGATCGTCCTGTGGCTGGTTCGGGCCGTCCGCGGACTGCCTGTGCGGACCTCCGTGCCCAACGCCTGGTGGTGGGGGATCGGCGCGGTCCTCGTCCTCTTCACGGTGGTGCGGAACCTGCCGTTCGGGGCCGCGCTCGCGCCCTGAACCGACCGGACGGGATCCCAGACAGTGGGACGCACGTCAACCGGATGCGGGCGCTACGCCGTCCTGCGGATACCATCGACTTGGCTGATGTTGGTTCACCGCCGGCATCGTCACCGGCATCAACCACGGCATCAACACCGTCACCGTCCCGGAAGGGGGCCTCTCGCGTGAGTGTGCTCGACGAGATCATCGAAGGCGTGCGCGCCGACCTCGCAGAGCGGCAGGCGCGGGTCTCCCTCGACGAGCTCAAGGAGCGCGCCGCGAAGGCCCCGCAGGCCAAGGACGGCGTCGCCGCACTCCGCGGGGAGGGCGTCAAGGTCATCTGCGAGGTCAAGCGCTCCAGCCCGTCCAAGGGCGCGCTCGCCGCGATCGCCGACCCGGCCGGACTCGCCGCGGACTACGAGGCCGGCGGCGCGGCCGTCATCTCCGTCCTCACCGAGCAGCGCCGCTTCGGCGGCTCGCTGGCCGACCTGGAGGCCGTCCGCGCCCGGGTCGACATCCCGGTGCTGCGCAAGGACTTCATCGTCACCGCGTACCAGCTGTGGGAGGCCCGCGCGTACGGCGCCGACCTCGCGCTGCTGATCGTCGCCGCCCTCGAGCAGGAGGCGCTGGTCTCCCTCATCGAGCGCGCCGAGTCCATCGGCCTGACGCCGCTGGTCGAGGTGCACGACGAGGAGGAGGTCGAGCGCGCGGTCGACGCCGGCGCCCGGATCATCGGCGTCAACGCCCGGAACCTCAAGACCCTCAAGGTCGACCGCTCCACCTTCGAGCGGGTCGCCCCGGAGGTCCCGGCCGGCATCGTCAAGGTCGCCGAGTCCGGCATCCGCGGCCCGCACGACCTCATCGCGTACGCCAACGCCGGCGCCGACGCCGTCCTGGTCGGCGAGTCCCTGGTCACCGGCCGCGACCCGAAGGCCGCCGTGGCCGACCTCGTCGCCGCCGGCGCCCACCCGGCCCTGCGCCACGGCCGGAGCTGACCCCACATGACCGCCCGCCGCACCACGCCGACTCCCCGGGGCCCCGTCCCCGGGATGCTCGGCGTGTCCGCGGCGGCACTCCTCCCGCACGCGCCTTTGGCCCGCGGCTGCCGCCCGCGCGGCTGCCGTGCGCCGGCCCGGCGGGTGCACGGCCGCCGGGTGCGATACGTGATCGGCGACGAGCCCGGCCAGGTCAACGGCATGCGATGGCGCCCGCGCCTCGCGCGCACCCACTGACCGCAGCCGCAAGAGCCGGCCGTCCCCCTTCGGGGCACGGCGGCGTTGCCGTGGGCGCGGCGGGCACGCGCATAACGTGACCACCGTCAGCACGTCATCCGGGGCGTCCGCCCCGCGAGGAGCAGTCGCATGTCCAGCGAGTTCTTCCTTCCCGACCCAGAGGGTCAGGTCCCCACCGCCGAGGGCTACTTCGGCGCGTTCGGCGGCAAGTTCATCCCGGAGGCCCTGGTCGCCGCCGTCGACGAGGTCGCCGTCGAGTACGACAAGGCCAAGGCCGACCCCGAGTTCGCCCGCGAGCTCAACGACCTCATGGTCAACTACACCGGCCGCCCGAGCGCCCTCACCGAGATCCCCCGGTTCGCCGAGCACGCCGGCGGCGCCCGGATCTTCCTCAAGCGGGAGGACCTCAACCACACCGGCTCGCACAAGATCAACAACGTGCTCGGCCAGGCCCTGCTCACCAAGCGCATGGGCAAGACCCGGGTCATCGCCGAGACCGGCGCCGGCCAGCACGGCGTCGCCACCGCCACCGCCTGCGCCCTCTTCGGGCTCGACTGCACCATCTACATGGGCGAGATCGACACCCAGCGCCAGGCGCTGAACGTCGCCCGGATGCGCATGCTCGGTGCCGAGGTCATCCCGGTGAAGTCCGGCAGCCGCACCCTCAAGGACGCCATCAACGAGGCGTTCCGCGACTGGGTCGCCAACGTCGACCGCACCCACTACCTCTTCGGCACCGTCGCCGGACCGCACCCCTTCCCGGCCATGGTCCGCGACTTCCACCGCGTCATCGGCGTCGAGGCCCGCCGCCAGATCCTGGAGCGGGCCGGCCGGCTGCCCGACGCCGCCGTCGCCTGCGTCGGCGGCGGCTCCAACGCCATCGGCCTCTTCCACGCCTTCATCCCGGACGCCGACGTCCGCCTCATCGGCTGCGAGCCGGCCGGCCACGGCGTGGAGACCGGCGAGCACGCCGCCACCCTGACCGCCGGCGAGCCCGGCATCCTGCACGGCTCGCGGTCGTACGTCCTCCAGGACGACGAGGGCCAGATCACCGAGCCGTACTCCATCTCGGCCGGCCTGGACTACCCCGGCATCGGCCCGGAGCACTCGTACCTCAAGGACACCGGCCGCGCCGAGTACCGCGCCGTCACCGACGACGCCGCCATGCAGGCGCTCCGCCTGCTCTCCCGCACGGAGGGCATCATCCCGGCCATCGAGTCGGCGCACGCCCTCGCCGGCGCGCTGGAGGTCGGCAAGGAGCTCGGCAAGGACGGGCTGCTGGTGGTCAACCTGTCCGGCCGCGGCGACAAGGACATGGACACCGCAGCCCGCTACTTCGGGCTGTACGACAACGGGGCCGAGGGGGACCAGAAGTGAGCGGGAACATTCAGCTGCTGAGCGACACGCTGGCCAAGGCCAAGGCGGAGAACCGCGCCGCGCTCATCGCCTACCTCCCCGCCGGCTTCCCGACCGTCGACGACGGCATCGAGGCGGTCAAGGCCGCCTTCGACGGCGGCGCCGACGTCGTCGAGGTCGGTCTGCCGCACAGCGACCCGGTCCTCGACGGCCCGGTCATCCAGACCGCCGACGACATCGCCCTGCGCGGCGGCGTCAGGATCGCCGACGTCATGCGCACGGTGAAGGAGGCCCACGCGGCCACCGGCAAGCCGGTCCTGGTCATGACGTACTGGAACCCCATCGACCGCTACGGCGTCGAGCGGTTCACCGAGGAGCTGGCCGCGGCCGGCGGCGCGGGCTGCATCCTGCCCGACCTGCCGGTCCAGGAGTCCGCGCTCTGGCGCGAGCACGCCGACAAGCACGGTCTCGCGACCGTCTTCGTCGTCGCGCCCAGCAGCAAGGACGAGCGGCTCGCCACCATCACGGCGGCCGGCTCCGGTTTCGTCTACGCCGCGTCGCTCATGGGCGTCACCGGCACCCGCGAGTCCGTCGGCGCCGAGGCTGCCGACCTCGTCCGCCGCACCCGCGCGAACTCCGACCTGCCGGTGTGCGTCGGTCTCGGCGTCTCCAACGCGGCACAGGCGCGCGAGGTCGCCGGCTTCGCGGACGGCGTCATCGTCGGCTCGGCCTTCGTGAAGCGGATGCTCGACGCCGACGGCGACCGGGCCACCGCGCTGGCCGCCGTAAGGGAACTGGCGGCCGAACTGGCAGAGGGCGTGCGCCGCACCTCGTAGCCCGTACGGGTGGATCTGCGACCGGGGAGGCACGCGCGTGCCTCCCCGGTTCGTTGCTGAGGGCGTGAGCGAGAAGAACCGTGACGGTAAAGGGAGCGCCCGGGCGCGACTCCAGCAGCAGCGAGAGCGCGAGAAGGCGCGCGAGAAGCAGCGGCGGGTGTTGATCGTGTCCGCCGCGATCGTCGGCGTCCTCGGCCTGGCGGCCGTGATCGGCGTGATCGCGGCCAGCGGCGGCGACGACGACAGCGGGTCCGACAAGGCCGGCCCCGTCGTCGTACCGAGCGGCGCGACCGGCGACGACAAGCCGGCCATCCCCACCGGCGCGGCGGACGCCCCGTCCACGCTCACGATCTGGGAGGACTTCCGCTGCCCGGCGTGCGCCCAGTTCGAGAACGCGTTCCGGGACACGATCCACGAGCTGGAGGCGGCGGGCGCGATCAAGTCCGAGTACCACCTCGCCACGCTCATCGACGGCAACATGGGCGGCAGCGGCTCGCTGCGCGCCGCGAACGCGGCGGCCTGCGCCCAGGCCGCCGGGAAGTTCACCCCGTACCACGACGTCCTCTACATGAACCAGCCGGAGGAGACGGACGACGCGTACGCGAAGAACGGGAAGCTGATCGAGCTCTCGGCGAAGGTCGAGGGGCTGGACACGCCCGCCTTCCGCAGCTGCGTCGAGGGCGGCACGCACGACACCTGGGTGAAGAAGTCGAACGAGGCCTTCCGCAGCGGCAACTTCACGGGCACGCCGTCCGTGCTGCTCAACGGAGAATCGATCTTCCCGAGCAAGGGGAACGAGCAGATCTCCCCGGCGAACCTGAAGAAGTGGGTCGCCGAGGCGAACAAGGGCAAGAAGAAGGCCAGCGCCTCGCCGACGACCAGCTGAGGCGGCCGGCTGAGGCGATCGGTGGGGGCGATCGGTGGGGGCTTTGGGGCCCATGGGATCAGTGGGGGCGGCGGGGTTAGTTACTCAGACGTTGCCGGGTGGGCTGCCGCCCCACCCATCCGGCAGGGTAGCGTCGGTCCTGCCATGGACCTTGCCTACATTCCCAGCCCCTCGACCGGTGTGCTCCACCTCGGACCGGTTCCGCTGCGCGGCTATGCCTTCTGCATCATCATCGGTGTCTTCGTCGCCGTCTGGTACGGCAACAAGCGCTGGCTCGCCCGCGGCGGCAAAGCCGGCACCGTGGCCGACATCGCCGTCTGGGCGGTGCCCTTCGGCCTCGTCGGCGGCCGGCTCTACCACGTCATCACCGACTACCAGCTGTACTTCAGCGAGGGTGAGGACTGGGTCGACGCCTTCAAGATCTGGGAGGGCGGCCTCGGCATCTGGGGCGCCATCGCGCTCGGCGCGGTGGGCGCCTGGATCGGCTGCCGGCGACGCGGCATCCCGCTGCCGGCGTACGCGGACGCCATCGCGCCCGGCATCGCCTTCGCCCAGGCGATCGGCCGCTGGGGCAACTGGTTCAACCAGGAGCTGTACGGCAAGCCCACCGACCTGCCGTGGGGCCTGAAGATCACGGCGAGCGCGAACCGCGAGGCCGGGATCTACCACCCGACCTTCCTGTACGAGTCGCTGTGGTGCGTCGGCGTGGCGCTGCTCGTCATCTGGGCCGACCGCCGCTTCAAGCTGGGCCACGGGCGTGCGTTCGCGCTGTACGTCGCCGCGTACTGCGCCGGCCGGGTGTGGACCGAGTACCTGCGCATCGACGACGCGCACCACATCCTCGGCCTGCGGCTGAACGTCTGGACGGCGATCGTCGTCTTCGTGCTCGCGGTCGTCTACATGGTGATCTCGTCGAAGGTCCGGCCGGGCCGGGAAGAGGTCGTGGAGCCGGCGGCGGCGGAGGAAGCGAAGAAGGACGCGACGTCGGACGCGGAGTCCGGCGTGGAGTTCGAGGCGGAGTCCGGCGTGGAGATCGATGCGGCCGAGGACGCGGCTCCGGGCGACGCCCCGGCGGACGACGTCTCCGATGCCTCGGAGGGCTCCGACGACTCCGTGGACCTGTCGAAGGACGGCGCGGACAACGGCGCGGGCGCGGCCGGCAAGAGCTGAGCCGGCGACGGAACGATGCGGCGACGGGCCGCCGGGACCGATGGGTCCCGGCGGCCCGTCGCCCGTTCCAGCCCCTTTCTCGGCTCTGTCGGCTCTCTGGCTCTGTCGGCTCTCTCGGCCTTCTCAGCCCTCGCGGGCGGCCAGGGTCAGGACGCGGCGGGCGCCTTCGACCACGGCCGCGTCGACGAAGCGGCCGTCCGGGAGCGCGAGTGCGCCGCCCTCGGCCTCGGCGGCCTTGACGATCTCCTCCGCGCCGGCGACCTCGTCCGGGGTGGGCAGATAGGCCTGCTCGATGATCGGGAGCTGGCGCGGGTGGATGGCCGCCCGGCCGAGGAAACCGAGCGAGCGGCCGCGCGCGCAGCTCGCGGCCAGCGACTCCATGTCGCGGACGTCCGGGTGGACCGACTGGGCGGGAGGCGGCAGGGCCGCGGCGCGGGCGGCGACCACGATGCGGCCGCGCGACCAGTCGAGCCCGATGTCCTCCCGTACGCCCAGGTCGGCGCGGAGGTCCGCCTCGCCCAGGGCGATCCCGTGCACGGAGGGGTGAGCGCCGGCGATGCCATAGGCGTGCTCCACGGCGAGCGCGGTCTCCAGGAGCGGGTACAGCGGGATGTCCGGGACGACATCGGCGATCCGGCGGATGTCAGTGGCGTGTGCCACCTTGGGAACACGGAAACCGCCGAGGCCGGGGAGGGAGGCCAGCGGGGTGATGTCGCGCGGGGTGTGGATGCGGACGTGCACCGGGACCGGGTGCGGGTCGGAGAGCAGATCGACGGTGGCGTCGAGGGCGTACGCCTTGCGGTCCGGGGCCACCGCGTCCTCCAGGTCGACGATCACGACGTCGGCGCCGGAGGCGAGCGCCTTCCGGACGACGTCGGGACGGTCGCCGGGGGCGTACAGCCAGGTGAGGGGGAAGCTCATACCGCTCCTTGGCTCCGCAAGGCGGTGATCTCGTCGGGGGAGAGCCCGAGTTCGGCGAGGACGTCGGCGGTGTCCGCGCCGTGCGGGCGGCCGGTCCAGCGGATCGCGCCGGGGGTCTCGGAGAGCCGGAAGAGCACGTTCTGCATGCGGATCGGGCCCAGCTCGGGGTCCGGGACCTCGGTGACGGTGTCCAGGGCGCGGTACTGGGGGTCGGCCATGACGTCCCGGACGTCGTAGACCGGGGCGATCGCGGCCTCCGCCTTGTCGAACGCGGCCAGCGCCTCGTCGCGGGTGTGCCGGGAGATCCAGGAGCCGACGGCCTCGTCGAGGACGTCCGCGTGGGCGGCGCGGCCGGCGCCGTCGGCGAACCAGGGCTCGTCGATCAGCTCGGGGCGGCCGACCAGGCGGAGCACGCGCTCGGCGATGGACTGCGCGGAGGTGGAGACGGCGACCCAGGAGCCGTCGGCGGTGCGGTACGTGTTGCGCGGGGCGTTGTTGCGGGAGCGGTTGCCGGTGCGCGGCTGGACGTAGCCGAGCTGGTCGTACCAGAGGGCGTGCGGGCCGATGACCGCGAGCATCGGTTCGATGATCGCCATGTCGACGACCTGGCCGCGGCCGGTGGCGGTGCGGGCGGTGAGCGCGGTCATCACCGCGTACGCCGTCGCGAGCGCGGCGATGGAGTCGGCCAGACCGAAAGGGGGGAGCGTGGGCGGGCCGTCCGGCTCGCCGGTGATGGCGGCGAAGCCGCTCATCGCCTCGGCGAGGGTGCCGAAGCCGGGGCGGTGGGAGTACGGGCCGAACTGGCCGAAGCCGGTGACGCGGGCGAGGACCAGGCCGGGGTTGACGGTGGACAGCTCCTCCCAGCCGAGGCCCCAGCGCTCCAGGGTGCCGGGGCGGAAGTTCTCGACGACGACGTCGGCGTCGGCGACGAGGCGGAGGAGGGTGTCGCGGCCGCCGGGGGAGGACAGGTCGAGGGTGATCGTCCGCTTGTTCCGGCCGAGCACCTTCCACCAGAGGCCGACGCCGTCCTTGGCCGGGCCGTGGCCGCGGGAGGGATCGGGCTTGCGGGGGTGCTCGACCTTGACGACGTCCGCGCCGAAGTCGCCGAGCATCATCGCGGCGAGCGGCCCGGCGAAGAGGGTGGCGAGATCGAGGACGCGCAGACCCTGGAGGGGAGGGGTGGCGGGAGGAGTCGAGGCGGGGGGTGTCATAGGGCGTCGGCCTCCATGCGGTGGTCGTGGTCGTCGTTCGGGCGGTCGTCGTTCGCCGGGTCGAAGGCGGTGTCGATCTCGCTGCGGTACGGCATCGAGGACGAGGCCCCGGGGCGCTGGACGCAGAGCGCGGCGGCGGCCGAGGCCCAGGCGAGGGCCTGGGGGACCGGGCGGCCCTCGCCCAGGGCGACGGCGAGGGCGCCGACGAAGGTGTCCCCGGCGGCGGTGGTGTCCACGGCCCGGACCCGGGGCGCGGGGACGACGACGGGCCGGGCGCCGCGGGCCGCGTACAGGCTGCCCGCCGCGCCGAGGGTGACGACGACCTCGGGCACCTTGCGCAGCAGCGCCTCGGCGGCGGCGTGCGGGTCGGCGAGGCCGGTGAGCGCGGCGGCCTCGTGCTCGTTGGGCGCCAACAGGTCGGTGACGGCGAGGAGTTCGTCGGGGAGGGGCTGTGCGGGGGCGGGGGTGAGGACGGTGCGGACGCCGAGTCCGCGGGCGGTGACCGCGCCGGCGGTGACGACGGAGAGAGGGAGTTCGAGCTGGAGGAGCAGGGTGTCGGCGTTGGCGATCAGCGCTTCGTCGCCGTGGGTGAGGGAGGTGAGGGCAGCGTTCGCGCCGGGGACGACGACGATCGCGTTGCCGCCCTCGTCGTCGACGACGATGTGAGCGGTGCCGGAGGGGCCCTCGGAGGTGCGGAGCAGGTCGGTGTCGACGCCGGAGTGCTCCAGCGCGTCGCGGAGGCGGGCGCCGAAGTCGTCCGAGCCGACCGCGCCGATCATCGCGACGTCGGCGCCGGCGCGGGCGGCGGCGACGGCCTGGTTGGCGCCCTTGCCGCCGGGGACGGTGCGGAACTCCCGGCCGGTGACGGTCTCGCCGCGGGCGGGGGCGCGGGGGACATAGGCGACGAGGTCCATGTTCGTGCTGCCGAGCACGACGATGCTGGTCATGGGCGTACTGCCTCCTGGAGGGCGAGGGCGGCGGTCAGGTCGGCGAGGGCGTCGAAGCCGATGCCGTCGAAGGACGGGATCGAGGTGGCGAGCCGGTTCTTGAGGGGGGAGGTCCAGCGCTCGGGCAGCCGCTCGGGGTGGCCGGCGAGCAGCCCGGCGAGCGAGCCGGCGGTGGCGCCGTTGGAGTCGGTGTCCCAGCCGCCGGAGACCGCCGCGCAGATGGAGCGGGTGAAGTCGCCGTCGGCGTGGGTGAGCGCGGCGGAGAGGAGGGCGGCGTTGGGGACGGCATGGACCCAGTGATACCCGCCGAGCGTCGCGTGGAGGCGGTCCACGACGGCGTCGAAGTCGGGGGTGGCGCGGGCGGTTTCGATGCCGAGGCGGACGGCGCGGGCGAGCCGGGAGCGGGGCGGGATCACGCGGAGTCCGGCGGCGAGGGACTGGTGGACGTCGGCGGCGCCGGTCGCGGCGGCAGCGAGGGCGGCGGCGACGAACATCGCCCCGTACAGGCCGTTGGCGGTGTGGGTGAGGGAGGCGTCGCGGTACGCCTGCTCGGCGGCGGCGAGCGGGTCGCCGGGGTGCGTCCAGCCGTGCACGTCGGCGCGGATCAGCGCGCCGATCCACTCGCGGAAGGGGTTGCGGTGGGTCGCGGTGAGCGGGGGCTCGACGCCGTCTAGGAGGTTGCGGTAGGCGACGCGCTCGGCGGTGAAGGTGCGGCCGGCGGGGAGCTCGTCGAGCCAGAGACGGGCGACGTCGGCGGTGGTGAAGTCGCGGCCGTACCGCTGGAGGAGGAGCAGGTTGAGGAGGGGGTAGTTGAGGTCGTCGTCCTCGGGCATCCCGTCGATGTTCTCGGCGAGGGACGTGGCGGCGGATCGGCGGTTCCAGGGGTGCGCGTCGAGGACTTCCGCGGGGACGCCGCGCGCGGTGAACCAGGTGTTCAGCGGCCAGTTCCCAGCGGCCCGGGCCAGCGCCCGGATCCCCCCGAGCCCCACCTTCTCCACGGGCTTCCCGAGCAGACACCCGACGGCCCGCCCGAGCCACGCAGCATGCAGCCGCGCCCGGAGGGCCTCTCGGGTGAGCGAGGGGTCCCCGGTGCGGACGGTCCTGGCCCGTGTTTCGGGGTGCGGCGTCGCGCGGATGGCCTCGAAGGTCGAAGGCTCGTCTTCGGTCGTCGGGGTGGGAAGGGTTGCCAGGGTGTCCAGGAGGGCGGTCGCCAGGGGGCGGAGGTCGGGGCGGGGGGGTTGGGAGGCGCCGGCTGTGCTTGGGGCGTTGTGGCCGCCGGCCTTCTGCCAGCGGGTGGCCACCGCCTCGGCGTTGCGGCCGTCTTCCGTCGCCTGGCGGAGTTCGTGGCCCACCAGGTCCTCCGGTTGGACCCATGTCACGCGCAGGCTCATCGGTCGGCTTCCGTCAGTGCCGCGTACGCCGACTCGTGCACCCGGCGGCGGGCCGCGTCCTTCGCGAAGACCTCGTGCGCGACGGCCGTCAGGACCGCCGCCGGGGCGTGGACGTCCAGCCGGCTCGCCTCCGCGATCTGTTTCGCCCAGTCCGTCGGCACCGCCGCCTCGCCCCGCAGCGCCCCGACGATCGCGCCCGCCATCGTCGCGATCGAGTCGCAGTCCCGGCCGTAGTTGACCGCGCCGAGCACCGTACGCCGGTAGTCGCCCTCCCCGACCAGCAACATGCCCAGCGCGACCGGCAGTTCCTCGATCGCGTGCAGCCGGGACGGCCGTCGCGCGCCCAGCGACGGCGACCGGTAGTCCGGGCCCACCGTGTCGAACGGCGCGACCGCCGCCCGCAGCGGCGCGAGCGCGGACTCGAAGTCCGTGTACCGCTCCGCCGTCTCCGTCACCGCCTCGATCGCTGCGCCCGTGCCGTCCCTCGCCACGTCCAGCGCCGCGTCCACGACCGAGCGCGGCGTCGCGCCCGGCACGCATGCCGCGGCCACCGCCGCCGCGAAGACGCCCGCGGCCTCCCGCCCGTACGAGGACTGGTGCGCGCCGGCGACGTCCAGCGCCTCCGCGTACGCCGCCGCCGGGTTCGCCGCGTTGACCAGGCCCACCGGCGCCATGTACATCGCCGCACCGCAGTTGACGATGTTCCCGTTGCCCGCCTCGCGCGGGTCGACGTGGCCGTAGAGCAGCCGCGTCACGATCCACTTCTCGGCGAGGAAGATCCGCTGCAGCGGCAGCGCCTCCGCCTCCAGCTCCGGGATCCACACCGGCTCCCCGACGAGTTCGGGGACCAGGTGGTCGGCGACCGCGTACGCGTCCAGGTGGTCGCGGACCTTCCCGTACACGCGGATCAGCGCGTGCGTCATCAAGGTGTCGTCGGTGACGTGCCCGTCGCCCTTGTGGTACGGGGCGATGGGGCGGGCGACGCGCCAGGCGTCGCCGTTCCAGGGGCCGACGATGCCGGTGACCCGACCGCCGTGGCGCTCCAGGATCTGGTCGGGGGTGTAGCCCTCGACCGGGCCGCCGAGGGCGTCGCCCACGGCGGCGCCGACGAGGCTGCCGGTGATGCGGTCGTCGAGGGAGGGGGAGGAGGAGGCCGATGGGGAGGGGACTTGCCTCCGGTGGGCTGTGGGTGTCATGCCCCGAATTGTCCATCCCGGGGCCCCTGGTGGCCCCGGGAACACGCCCTAGCTAGCGCTCCCGGGAGAGCCGGGCGTGGGCGAGGAGTTGGGACAGCTCCACGAGATCGGTGCCCGCGAGGCGGGGCAGCGCGCAGCCCGCGAGGGTCCGGCACGCGTCCCGCCAGGTCACCGGGAGCGAGGCCGCCCCGCCGAGCGCGCCGGTGAGCGCACCGGACAGCGCCGGGGCGGAGTCCGCGACCCGGGACAGGCAGGCCGCCG